>JAJZDH010000092.1 GCA_021828665.1 Thermoplasmata archaeon | reverse complement strand
AGAGGTCTCCTGACGGTTATTGGAAATCAGGTAAGGCAGCCTCCGTCCCCGGCGGATGGTTCAAGAAGCCGGAGAGGATGGGGAAGGCCCCGTCCGGGGGAGCCGCCCCGGCGGGGAAGAGGGCCGGATGGGGGTCCCGGGCACCCGACGCACGCCACGGAACGGCGCCGGGGCCGCCCGCTGGCGGCGACGGCTCGTCGCCCTCCTCTGCGGGGCGGTGACGGCGCTCGCCGCGATCCTCCCCGCCGGGGCCGCCGCCGGGCCGCCGGGGCTCCCCGCGGCCGGCGCGGCCGTCGCCTCCTCCTGCGCTCCGGGGGAGCTCCCGACGGGCGGTGGTCGGGCCACCTCCCCGGGAGGGACCGCCTCCGCCACCGGCCCCACGGGCCGCACCGGCTCCTTCGAGGGTCCCGCCACCGCCCTCCGGGACTCCGGCTCGGGGCCGGCCGGGATCTCCCCGAAGGCTCCGTACGACCCGGCGCGCCCCGCGCCCACCGGTCCCGCCCCCACCGGTCCCTGCCGGAACGGCCCGCCGGCGGGACCGGAGAGCCGTCTCGGCCCCCTCGCCGGCCGCGATGCCGGCGGACGGCCGGGCCCCGCGACGCGGACCGGCGCGGGGTCGGAGCCCGGCGACGGGGGCAGCCTCTCCGCCCGGAGCGGGCCGGGCGGCCCCCTCGCGGCGACGCCCGGGGCGGCGCCGGCCGTGGGGGCCCTCCTTGCGAACGGCCCCTTCGGCGGCGCGCGGCTCGCCGGGCGGACGGCAACGGTCCCCGCGACGGGGGTCGCCACCGTCCTCTCGGCGGCCACGGTGACCGCGACCCGGATCGACGTCGGGGAGAGCACGACCTTCTCGATGGAGGGGACCGGGGCGGCCGGCTACGCCTACACCGCCACCGTGGTGCCGGGGCTCGCGGCGACCACCGTCGCCATCCCGTGTCCGGGGGTCTCGATCCCCGGCGGGCTCCTCCAGTTGGCCTGCTCCGTCTCGCTCGCCTACCCGAACGCCGGGTCGGCGGCGCCGGTCGCGTACCTCGCGAACGGGTACTCGAACGCCAGCGCCAATTTCCCCGCGATCTCCGTGGCCCCCTCGCCGATGCCGGTGGTGACCCCGTTCCCGATCCGGGCCTACGTGGGGCAGCCGGTGACGGTGACGGCGACGATGGCCGGCGGGACCGGGACCCCCCCGTTCGGCCCGGCCTGCCTCGCCGACGGACGGGGCGATCTCGCCTGCGAGCCCCCGCCGGGACCGTCGTGGAGCTTCCCGATCGCGTACCCGGCGGTCGGGAGCTACCGGGCCGAGTTCACCGTCCTCGACGACGCCGGCGTCAACGCCACCGAGGCGATCCCGGTGACGGTGGGGGACCGGCCGGCGCTGGGGGCGCTCGCCGCCGCGAGCGCCACGCCGCCGCCGGGGGCCCCCGACCGGCTCGTGGCCGACCTGACCGGGGGGATCGCCCCGTTCGACTACTGGTTCAACGAGAGCTCCCCCGCCGGCACCCTCCTCTCGGGGGTCTTCGCGACCGGCGGGGAGGTCGGCGGGAACCTCACGCTCGCCGCGCCCGGGCTGGAGACGATCTCCCTCACGGTGGTCGATGCGCTCGGCACGCATGTGGCGAGCGCCCTCCTCCTCGACGTCTCCGTGGGGACGGCCCTCGGCCTCGACTGGGCGGCCGGCGGGCCGGAGCCCGCCCTCGTCGCCGGGGAGCCCCGGGAGTTCTCCCTCGCGGCGGTGGGCGCCGGGGGCGCCCGGGTCCCCGACTTCGCCGCCTGGGCGAACCTCACCGTGCTCGCCCAGCCGATCGGCCCGTTCTTCCTCAACGGCTCGATCCGGGGGCCGCTGCCCCGGGGACCGCCGGCGACGTACACCTTCCGGCCCGGCGACTGGGAGTCGGGATACCTCAACTTCTCGCTCACCCTCCTCCGGAGCGGTCCGTACGCCCTCGACCTGACGTCGATCCTGCCGGTGGCCGGCACCAACAACGGCACCTTCCCGATGGAGGTCCTGCCGCAGCTCCGGGCGCTGCGGCTGGTCGATCCCATGGTGGCGGTCCCCGGGGCGCGGTCGAACGCCACCCTCTGGCACCTGGTCGACCCGTACGGCAATCCGGCGCTCCCCGGGTCGATCTTCGTCGTGGAGGAGTTCGGCGGCGCCAACGACACCTGGTCGACCGCGGTCGCCACGAACGCGACGAGCGCCTTCGCCTGGATCAACTACTCGGCGCCGGGGAGCGGGCCCGGTCTCCTCCTCGTGGTGAGCGCCTTCGGCGAGCTCCTCCTCGGACCGGTGCCGATCCCCGCGCTGCCCCCGGCGGGCCTCCTCGATCCCGCCCTCGTTGCCGGCGCGGCCGGGGCCGGCGCCGCGCTCCTCGCCGTCGGCCTCCTCCGTCGGCGAGGGCGACGACCGGCCGCCGCCCCCCCGCCCCTTTCCGTCGGCGAGCTCGACCCGGAGGAGCTCCGCCGCCAGGCGGAGGGACGGGAGGCGCTGCTCGCCCGGATCCGCCGCGCCGGTCCGCTCGATCTCGAGGAGATCCTGGGTGCGACCGGCGGCGATCCCCGGCCGGACCGGACCGAGACGGCCGAGTGGCTCGCCTCGCTGCTCACCGAGGGGCTCGTCCGCGCCCCCGTGGGGGCGGACGGGGTCCCGAGATTCTCGGCGGCGGCCCCGGCCGCTCCCGTCGCCGGCGCCGCCCCCGCCCTCCAGGTCCACCTGGACCCGGCGGCGCGGGATCGGGCGCTCCGGTCCGCCGCGGAACCGTCGCCGACCGGCCCGGACGGGGAGGAGCCCCCGGAGCGCCCTCCGGACTACGGCGGCGGGTGACCGACGAGGTCGTAGTAGCGGTAGGCCGCCTCGCCGGCCGCGAAGCAGTACCGGAGCGTGGTGAAGCCGCGCTTGAGCGCCTCGGCGTCCGCGCGGACCCGGTCGGCAGTCCCTTCGCGGTGGAGGAGGAGGTCCATGATCTCGGCGATCCGGACCATCTCCTTCGGGCCCATCCCGAGGCGGGTGACCTCGGGGGTCCCGAGCCGGATCCCCTGCGGATGCTTCGGACTCGTGTCCCCCGGCAGGAGGTTCTTGTTGGAGACGATCCCGACCTCGGCGAGCCGGCGGGCGACCGCCTCCCCGCCGCCCTCCCGGGTCACCCGGACGGCGAGGGTGTGGCTCGCGGTGAACCCGAGGTCGGGCGCGAGGACGTCGAACCCCCGTTCGTAAAGCGCCTGGCCCAGCGCCCGGGCGTTCGCCACCACCGCCCGGGCGTAGTCGTGGCCGAACGCCCGGTGCTCGGCGAGGCTGACCGCGAGGGCGGCCATCGCGTGCAGGTGGTGGTTGCTGGTGACCCCCGGGAAGGCCGCCCCCTGGAGCTTCCCGACCAGCTCCGGCCGGTCCGAGTCGGAGAGCAGGATGCCGTGCTGCGGTCCGGGCAGCGTCTTGTGGGTCGACGCGCTCAGGACCGCGCACCCCTCGCGCAGCGGGTCCTGGAAGAGCCCTCCCGCGATGAGGCCGAGGACGTGCGCCGCGTCGTACCAGCCGACGGCCCCGATCTCCTCGAGGGTGTCCCGGAGCTCCGCGATCGGGAGTGGGAAGAGGAAGAGCGACAGCCCGAAGAGGCAGAGCGGGGGACGCTGCTCCTTGAGGATCCTCCGGGTCGCCGGGACGTCGAGGGTCATCCGCTCCTCGTCCCAGGCGTAGTACACGGGCCGGACGGAGCGCAGCCCGAACGCCCCGAACCCGGCGGAGGAGATGTGGGCGCCGTTCGCGAGCCGGGCGGTGCCCACCGGCATGCCGGCCTCGGCGAGCGCCTTCAGGACCGCGAGATTCGCCACCGTTCCGGAGATGGGCCGGACGTCCGCGAACCGGCACCGGAAGAGCGCCCGCGCGAGCTCGAGGCATTCGCGCTCGATGAGATCGACCTCCTCGTTGCCCTCGTAGTACCGTTCGCCGGGCAGCCCCTCGGCGTACCGCGAGTGCAGGTCGCTGATCAGGAGCTCCTTGGCGTAGGGCGAGAGCAGGTTCTCGCTCGCGATGAGCGGGATCGCCCGCTCGAACCGCTCGGAATGCCGGCGCGTCGCGGCCCGGACCCGCTCGACCGCGGCGGCCATCTCCCGGGGGTCGGCCGATCCGGGTCCACCCCCCCACCCCCCTGCTGCCACTGGAACTTCCGGGCGGTGCCGCGGTCCGCGCCCGCGCGGCGCCCGTCCTCCCGGCCGCGGCCGAGCCGCATCCCCCATATAGCCGTCCCGACTCGTCCCGCGGATGACCACGACCGTTCCGGCCGGAGAGGGGGCGGCTCGGGCGGGGGCCGCCCCGGAGGAGAGGCCGTCCGGGGCCACTGGGGGGCCCGCCACCTGGCCGGTCCACCGCCGGTTCCGGGTCACGTACCATGACGTCGATGCCCTGAACCATCTCAACCACGCCGTCTACTTCCAGCACATGGAGACCCTCCGGTGCGACTACTATCTGCCCGTGCACCGGCTCACCGACCCCCGGGAACTGGACATCATCGTGGCCGAGGCGACGTGCCGGTACCTGGCACCGGCCCGGTACGGTGTCGAGATGATCGGGGAGGTCGCCCCGGCCCGTCCGCTCGGTACCACCAGTTTCCAGTTGCTGTACCGGTTCCGTGCGCCGGAGGATCCGCAGTTCGTGTACGCCCGCGGACGGACCGTCGTGGTCTGCTACGACTACGGCCGGGCCAGAAAGAAGCCCATCGACCCGGAGGTGCGCGCCCGGATGGAGAACGACCTGGTCGACCCCGCTCCGGAAGGGTGGGCCGTCGCCCCGGCCCGTCCGTGAACCCCTTCGCCCCGGCGCAGTTCCACAGGAAACGGGGGGGTGGGGGGGTCGCCCCCGGCCGGGGCCCGGAAAACGGTCCCATACGATCGCACCGGACGTATCGCGCCCCCCGGGCTCGCGAAGGCCCCGGTCCCCGGGGATCTCCTCGCGGAGCCGGCGCCCGGAACTCCGGGTCGGAGCCGCTCGCCCGTCCTCCCGCCGGGTCCGCAACGGCGGCGGCGGGAGGTGGGAAACGGCCGGTCAGCCGAGCTGGGCGCCTTCCGGCCGGAGCGCCCGACCGGGGTTCCGGAACCGCGCCGGACCGAACTGCTCCGGGTCGAGGTCGCTCCGTTCCCCCAGGATCACCGACGCGATCCGACGGGAGCTCGCCGGGGCGAGCATGAAGCCGTGGCCGCCGAACCCGTTCGCCTGGACGAACCGGCCGAGCTCCGGGTCCTCCCCGAGGATCGGGAGCCCGTCCGGGGTGTCGTCGTAGTACCCGGACCACGCCCGGAGCACGCCGAGCCCCCCCAGCCGCGGGAGGAGCCCGGTGAGGGCGACCGCCATCCGGCGGAGAAACTCCGCGGAGCTCGGGGATCCGCCCTCGGGCCCCCCCGTGGTGCGGAGGGTGAGGCCCCCGACGATCTCCCCCCGCATCGTCTGGCTGAAGTACAATCCGTCGGTGAGACGGACCACCATCGGGGTGAGGAACGGCTTGAGCGGCTCCGTCGCCAGGATCTCGTGGCGGCTCGCCCGGTTGGGCGGGGCGAGCCCGGCGCTCCGGGAGATCGCCCCGGACCAGGCCCCGGCGGCGTTCACCACCCAGTCCGCCGCCACCGGGCCGGAACGGGTGACGACCCCCACCGCCCGCCCTTCGGCGCGCCGGATCCCGATCACCTCCTCCCCGTAGCGAAGGACGCCTCCCATCCGCCGGACCGCCTCGTAGACGCCCCAGACCGCCGGGAACGGGTAGAGGGTCCCGTCGCTCGCGAGGTACGTCGCCCCGGCGATGCCGTCGAGGCAGATCCCGGGGACCCGTCGGGGGAGATCGCCGACGGCGAGCCTCCGGGCGTCGAGCCCCTCGGACCGCACGGCGGACCGGACCGTCTCGAGCCGCTCCATCTCGTCGTCGTCCATGGCGAGGAAGAGGTAGCCGCCCTGCCGGAACCAGATGTTGTACCCGAACTCCCGCGGGAACCCTTGCCACTCCCGGACCGCCTCCCGGGCCAGCCGCACCGTCGCGACCGTCTCCCACTGCTGCCGGACCCCTCCGCCGTTCCGTCCCGACGCCCCCGAGGCGAGGTACCCCCGGTCCAGAACGACGACCGGGCCGGCCCCCGCCGCGAGGAGCCGGTAGGCGGTGAAGAGGCCGACGATGCCGCCCCCCACGATCGCCACCCGGAACCGGGACGGCGACGGAGCCCCCGGGGCGCTCATCGATCCTCCTCGGAGGGCTCCGCCGTGGCCCGGGCGAACGCCGCGAGCGGGGTCGGATAGACCGGCGGCCGCTGGGTCAGGTACCCGACCTCCGGCGGCGGCCGCTGTTCCCATTGGCTGAGGAGGAGGAGCGCCTCGGGCACGCAGTAGCGGCCCTGGCAGAGGCCGGTGCCGAGGCCGGTGTACCGCTTGATCACCTCGATCCCCCGGTACCCCGACCGGTGCGCGGCGGCGAGCTCCCCCACGGTCACGTCCTCGCAGGCGCAGGCGATGCAGGTCCGGCCCGCGGGCGGGATCCGGCCGAACAGCTCCCGGTAATACCCGGCCAGCTCCGGAACGACCGGCCCGGCCGCGGGCGGTCCCGGAGGAGGCTCCGGCGCCGGCCGGCCGAGCGCGGCGTCGGCGGCCGCCCGGCCGCTCGCCGCCGCCG
>JAJZDH010000091.1 GCA_021828665.1 Thermoplasmata archaeon | reverse complement strand
AGGTGGTGCGGAGCACCGTGGCGCTCGAGCGGGCGCAGCGGGACGAGCGTCATCGGATCCGTCGGCGGACAGGGCAGAGCGACACGGGGGAGGCGATGGGGGAGATGGGGTCGTTGTTGGCATTCTGGTCGAACGCCCGATGCGAGCGGTTCGTGAGGGAGGGCTTGGCGGGCGTCAGTCTCTGGGAGGCGTTCGCCCAGCAGGACCCTCGGGAGGTCCGTCGACGGATGGCCGCCCTCCCGAGGGAAGGGCGGCGACCTCGAGTGATGGTGGGGAGAGGGAAGGCCGAAGGGCGATTGGCGGCGTTCGTCGAGCTGTTGAGCGGCTCGGGACCTCTGGAGCCGGGCCTCAGCGCCTGGGCGACCTCGGTCGGGTCGGAGGGCCTTCAGCCCGGCTGACCGTTATTGGATATCGTGGGACGGAGGCGACGGGAGGCGACCCGGGGCCCGGGGGCCGGGGGCGGAGCGCGGTTCCGGGCGGCTTCGGCGACGGACGCCTCCCGGAGCCCGCGGCCGCCCCCCGGCGCGCCCGACGGCGCGCCGCGGCCGGCGCACAAGCCTAAATACGCCACGCCCTTGGACGGCCGTCCATGCATTATCCGAAGGTCGTTTCGTCGTATTGCCCGAAGTGCCGGGTCCACACCGCCCACGATGTGGAGAAGGTGAAGAAGAGGGCCGCCTCGGAGCTCAAGTGGGGGCAGCGGCGGTTCCGGCGCGCCACGCGGGGATACGGGGGTTTCCCCCGGCCCAAGCCCGAGGGGCGCGCGAAGGCGGTCCGCCGCGTGAACCTGCGCTACAAGTGCCAGAAATGCAAGTACACGGTCCAGCCGGCGAGCTTCCGGGCCGGCACGCTCGAACTGGTCGAGCAGCACAAGTGAGGTCCATCACGATGTCGGGTCCCTCCCCCTTCTGGGTCGTCAAGTGTCCGGACTGCTCGGGCGAACAGATCATCTTCAGCCGTCCGTCCACCCCCGTGAACTGCACCGTCTGCGGGGCCGCCCTGGCCACCCCGACGGGCGGGCAGGCCACCCTGCGCGGGGAGCGGCTGCGCGACGCCTCGGCCTGAAGCGGGGGTCCATCGTTCCCATGCCCGCCCGGGCCGAGTACCCCACCGAGGGGGATTTCGTGGTCGCCACCGTCACCTCCATCCGGAACTTCGGGGCGTTCGTCAAGCTCGACCAGTTCAACGACCGGGAGGCGTTCATCCATCTCTCCGAGGTCGCCCCGGGGTGGGTCAAGTTCATCCGGGACCATCTCCGCGAGGGGCAGAAGATCGTGGCCCGGGTCCTCCGGGTCGACCCCGGCAAGGGCCAGGTGGACCTGTCGCTCAAGCGGATCAACGACCACCAGCGGCGCGAGAAGATCCAGGGATGGAAGAACGAGCAGCGGGCCGCCCGACTCCTCGCCGTGGTGGCGGAGGGGATGGGTCGGGACCTCGAGGCGGTGGACGCCGAGGTCGGAGGCGCCCTCGTCGACCGGTACGGGTCCCTCTTCCACGCCTTCGAGGTCGCCTCGGCGGAGCCGAAGGCGTTCGCCAAGGAGCACGGCCGCTCCGCCTGGGTCCCGGTCTTCCTCAAGGTGGCCAAGGAGAACCTGGTGCCGCCCCGGGTCACGATCCTGGGGATCCTCGAGGTGCGGGACCCCTCCGCCGATGGCCTCGAGCACGTCCGGGCGGCGCTCCTCGAGGCGGAGAAGGTCGACCCGGCGGCGATCACCGTCCAGTACGTCGGCGCGCCGCGGTACCGGATCCAGGCCGAGGGGACCCAGTACAAGGCGGCCGAGGAGATCCTCCGCCACGCCACCGAGGCCGCCCTCGGGAAGATCAAGGGGTTCGGCGGCGAAGGGAGCTTCTCCCGGGCATGACCGAGTCGTTCCTCCATCGGTGCCCCTCCTGCCTCCGGTACACCCTCGCCGAACAGTGCCCGGCCGGCCACGGTCCGGCCGTCACCCCCCATCCCGCTCGCTACTCTCCGCAGGACCGGTACGCCCGTTACCGAAGGGCGCTCCGGGACTCTGGCGGAGGGCCCGCGGGTCCACAGGAGTAGGTAGTGTTGTCCGCCGCGATGCATCGCATCAAAGTCGTCAATGAGGTGACCGAGCTCGTGCCCATCCTCCGGGCCGTCGATTCGCCGGTGAAGCTCAAGCTGTTGCAGCGGCTGAGCGAGAGCTGGCTCACCACGGAGGACGTCCTCCGGGAGTTCGGCAAGGAGGGCACCCACGCGCTCCTCTTCTTCGAGCGGCTGAAGCTCGTGGACACCCGGTGGGTGGCGCGGGAAGGGCGGAAGACCCCCGACAAGAGCTTCCACTCCTACTATTCGACCATCAACATCAACACCACGGCGCCGCTCGCCGAGGTGAGCGAGGTGCTCGCCATCGCGAGCATGGGCGACAAGGAGTACGCCCGGCTCGAGCAGAAGATCTTCGATTCGGTGGGCGAGGCGGGCCGGTTCTTCAACGACATCGCCGAGGAGCTCGGCATGTCGCCGACCCGGCTCAAGGGGCTGGTCAAACGCTCCGACAAGCTGGAGTACCGGGGCCACCGCGTCGAGCGGTTCCATGGTCCGACGGCTGCCTAGGCGCGCCGCCGCCCCGGCCGTCACCGTCCTCCGGATCGGCCACCGCGCCGGCCGGGACCCCCGGTTGACGACGCACCTCGGCCTCGCGGCCCGCGCGCTCGGCGCCGAACGGATGCTCCTCCACCCCCCCGACGACGCCCTCGCCGCCCGGCTCGCGGCCATCGGCCACCGGTGGGGCGGCACCTTCGCGGTCGAGGGGGTGGCCGACTGGCGGTCGGCGGTGCGGGCGCACGCCGGCGCGGTCGTGCACCTCACGATGTACGGGCTTCCCCTCGACCGGCAGTTGCCCCGCCTCCGCCGGCACCCCCGGCTGCTGGTCGTCGTCGGGGGCGCCAAGGTCCCCCGCGACCTCTACGCCCTCGCCGACTACAATGTGGCCGTCGGCTCGCAGCCCCACAGCGAGGTGGCGGCGCTCGCGGTCCTGCTCGATCGGCTCCGCGGCCTGCCTCCGCCGGCGACCTGGCGAGGGGGGACGGACGCGATCGTCCCGCGGGCCCACGGGAAACTCGTGCGCCGCGCCCCGGAGGGGACCCGATGAGCGGGGGGGAGGGGACGGTGCCGGCCGTCGGCGCGGGGATCCCCGCCCGGGAGTACCCCGTGACCGCCCGGGCCCCCGGCAAGGCGATCCTCTTCGGCGAGCACGCCGTCGTCCACGGGCGGCCGGAACTCCTCCTCGCCATCGACCTCCATACCCAGGTGACCGCCCACCGGGCCGCCGCCTGGAGCTTGAACCGCCGGACCGCCGCGGTCCGGGAGAACCCCTACCTCGCCGCCCTCCTCGCCGACGCCGGGCCCGGCGGCCGGCCGCTCGCCCTCACCGCCGTCTCGCGGTTGCCCCGCGCCTCCGGTCTCGGCTCCTCAGCCGCGTTCGTGGCCGCGCTCCTCGCCGTGGTGGCGGCCGGGTCGGGCGGCAGCGGCCGGGCCGCGCTCGCCGGGAGGGGGTACGCCGTCGAACGGGCCGCCCAGGGCGGGGTCGGGAGCCCGGGGGACACCGCGGCGACCGTCTTCGGCGGCCTCCTCGCCATCAACGGCGGCCCGGGCCCGGTGCTCTGGGAGGCCTCCGACGGGAAACGGAGCTGGGCGGTCCGGAGGGTCGCGGACCCCGGCTGGACCTGGGTGATCGGGTACTCGGGGACCCCCCACGACACCGCGGCGACGGTCCGGGCCGTCGGGAGGCGGCTCGCCCGGCCGGACGGGGAGGCGCTCCTCGACCGGTTCGCCGCGGTGGCCGGCGACGGGATCCGCGCGGTGGCGGCCGAGGATCGGGACCGGGTCGGGGCGCTCCTCGACGAGAACCAGCGGCTGCTCGCGGAGATCGGGGTCTCCACGCCGCGGCTCGAGGAGCTCCTGGAGGCGGTACGGCCGGCCAGCGCGGGTGCGAAGCTCACCGGCGCCGGGGCCGGCGGCTCCGTCGTGGTGCTCCCCCGGGCGGGCCGGGAGATCGAGGCGGTCCGGCGGCTCGCCCGGGCCGGGGCGATCGCCCTCGCGGTCCGGACCGCACCGGGGGGGGTGACGCTGCTCGAACCTCCCGATCCGGAGGGCGAGGCGGCCCCTCCGGCGGAGGGGCCCTGACGGGGGCCGTGGTCAGCGGCGCGCCACGATCCGGAGGACGGCTCCCGGGGCGACCGGTTGATCGGCGCCGAGCGCCCGGTGCGTCCGCCCATCGATGGCCCGGATGAAGTTCTCCCCCAGCTCGGTGTGGACCCGGTAGGCGACCTCCCGGACCGGCGTCCCCGCCGGCACGAGGAAGGCGTCGGGGAGCACGCGCCCCCGGGAATCGGTCCACCGGGCCTCGTCCTCGACGGGAAAGACCGCCACCCGTCCCAGCCGGCCGAAGACGAGCTCCTCGAGCGCGGGTTGCACGCCCGTCGATCCCCACCGGCCGAGCAGCTGGTCGATCTCCCCGAGCGCCCGTCGCTGGGCCGCGGAGAGGTGGGCCGGATCGGTCACGGTGAAGGCGGCCGCGCCCGGCGCGTAGGCGATGAGGTGGGCGCGGTGGGCGCGGCGGAGCGTGAGCTCCGCTTCGGCGCTGGTCGGCGTCACCGGCACCGGATCGGCGGCGCGGGCGAGCGCCGCGGCCCGGTCCGGATCGATCCGGTCGCACTTGTTGAGCGCGACGACCCTCGGTTTCGCCGCCCGGAGCAGCTCCCGGGCGATGGCCATCCGCTCCGAGGCGGTCCACCGGGACGGGTGGGTGCGGTCCACGGAGGTCTGCCGGAGCGCCGCGGCGACGGCGGCCGGGGCGATCGCGAGCCCCGTCAGCCGGTGGAGCAGGAACTCCTCGGTCTTCCCTCCCTCGAGCTCCACGGAGCGCACCGCCCGCTCGAAGTCCCGGCCGAGGATCTCCGCGATCCAGCGGACGAGTTCCTCCTCGAGCCAACCGATCTCGTCGGTGGGATCGGTGCTGCCCGGGGCGGCGATCTCCCCCTCCGGGGTCGTCCCGCCGCTCCCGTCGACCACGTGGAGGAATCCGTCCGCCGCCCGGAGCTCGTCGAGGAATTGGTGGCCCAGACCCTTGCCTTCGTGCGCCCCCGGGACGAGCCCGGGAACATCGATGAGGCTCACCGGGATCCACCGGACGCCGTCCCGGCAGGCGGCGTTCCCGGGAGCGCAGGCGACCCCCCGCTCCGGATGCGGACAGGGCACCCGGACCGCCCCGACCCCCCGGTTCGGTTTCAGGGTCGTGAACGGGTACGGCGCCATCGGGACCTCGAGCAGGGTGAGGGCGTTGAAGAGGGTCGACTTCCCGACGTTCGGCTTTCCCACCACCCCGATCTCCATGGAACCCCCGACGACGGCCTCAGGCCGTGTAGTCCGGCGGCGTCTCCGCCTCGAGCGCCTCGTGGTTCAGGACCCGGGCGAGGGCGAAGAGGAGGTCGCTCAGGCGGTTCAGCCACTGGAGGAGCTCGGGGCGGACCGGCTCGCTCCGGTGCAGCGCGACGAGTTCGCGCTCCGCCCGGCGCGCCACCGTCCGGGCGACGTGGACCGCGCTCGCGGCGGCGGTCCCCCGGGGAAGGATGAAATTCCGCAGCGGCGGCACCTGGCCGCCGAGGCGGTCGATCGCCGCCTCGAGCCCGGCGACGTGGCGGGCCTCGATCCGGTGATCCGGAGGCGCGGCGCCCGGCGGCCGGGCGAGCTCGCTCATGGCCGTGAAGAGCTCGTGCTGGCAGGTCGCGAGGAGCCCCCGGTGATCCGGGAGGGCCGGCCCCGGGGGGAGGAGCGCCTCGGCGAGCCCCAGCGCGGAGGCCAATTCATCGAGCGCTCCGTAGGCCCGGAGCCGGGGGGCGTCCTTGGCTATCCGGACGCCGCCAGCGAGACCGGTCTCCCCGCGATCCCCGGTTCGGGTATAGAGCCGCGCCGTACGAACCGAGCCTCCGTCCGCCACGGGAGCGCATCCAAAGGCGAGGAGAGTCCGTGGACCGGGCAGAACGAGATGTGCAGCACCTCATTATGCTTGGCATCCTGACGGCACAGTCGGCAGACAAATCCGCTCTTCTGGCTCCACTCCGCACCCCACGGTTCCATGTTCGGTCCCTCCGGTTCCGGTGGCTAGCGCCCGAGGAGCCCCCGACCCTCGCGATCGGCCTTTCGGCGGGCCCGGTGCCGCTCCTGGGACGCGCGCGCGGCACCGCGCAGCGCGCTCGATCCCTCGGAGTGCAGCCGGCTGAACTCCTGGTAGCCCAGCGTGGCGAGGAGGGTGAGCGCCTCCCCGGCCTCCCGCGCCCATCCGTCCTCCACCATCTCCTCGACCTCGCGGGCCACGCTGGGCGGCAGCGGCAGCTCCGGCGCGGCCGGAGCGGCCGCCGCGCGCACCAGCGCGCGCACGGCGTCCGAGCGGGTCCCGAGCCCCCGGCTCCGTTGGACCTCGTCGAGATGGCGCAGTTCCTCTTCGGTCAGCCGCACGCCGACGAACTGCGTGAGGCCGGGAGGGGCGTCCTTTCGCACGTGTTTAACACAGTTAAACGAGTATAAGAATGTTTTTCACTTTCTGTAAAATTGTCGGGGACGACCCGCACCGATCCCGCCTCCCGGGGGCGGCCGGCCCGCGCCGGCCGCGTCCCGGGACGGGGGAGCCCGCGGATCGGTACCCGACGCGACCCCCG
>JAJZDH010000090.1 GCA_021828665.1 Thermoplasmata archaeon | reverse complement strand
CCGGCCCCGGTGGGGAGCGGCCCCCGGCGGGGGGGCCGACCTCTCCCCGGGACAGCGCCCGGCCGCCCCGCCGGTCGCCGGCCGGCCGCCCCCTGCATGGACCGGAGAAACGCGCCGGGTAGAAAGACCCTGGGGGGTGGGGCGGAAGGGGAGGGGGACCGCGTGGGAGCGGCCGCCACCGACGGGGATCCCGGGGAGGGGGTGACCCGGTGGCCGGGGGGCCGGTGGCTTCGGATCCCCCGACGATCGCCCCCCATGGTTGGGGCCGGGAAGGGGAGACGCATCTCGGGGCGACTGGCGGGAAGCACGGCCCCCAGGAGCGGGATCCACCGCCGAAGCGCGCGGCCGGGCGGGTCGCCGTCTCCCCGGCGGCCGGGGCGGCGGACCCATCCAGTGGCGATCGGCCGGGGCGGGGGGAAACGCCGGGAGTCGGCCGGAGCCCCCTTCCATCGCCGGGCCCGACGAGCCGCCCTCCGGGCGTTGAGGGCGCCGCTCGGGGCGGGAAAGGGAAGGATCGGGCCCGGGAGGGGACCGGGGGCGCCCTGTCCGGGCCGCGGTGGCGGAGGGGCCGGGGCGGGCGAATCCCCCTCGGGGTCGAGGTTCCGGGTCCGGGGTCGGCGCCCGAGGGCGCGGTGGCGCGGGATCGGCACCGTGGCGCGGATCGACGCCGGCTCCCCCCCGGAGCGGCGAACGGACGGACGGGCCGACGGGAAGGCCGCAGGTGGGCGGGACGGACTCCGGGAGCGGTCGGAGCTCCGGGCCCCCACGCCGGGCGGAGGGTCCGTGGCACCGCCGTCGAACGGAGGGGGCGTCGGGAAGATTTCGGTCGCCGGGATCCCGCGGAGCCGCGCATCGTCGGAAGGCGCGGCCACCCGACCGGAGGCGGCCGCGGCCGGAGCTACGGGAGGGAGCGAGGAGCGGAATCGGCCGATCCGGTCCTTCGGGTCCGGGGAATCGCCGGGCGGAGGGGGCCGGCGGCTCCCGACCGGAACGTTCCCGGTGCGGGGATCGTCGCCGGTCGCAGCGGTCCCTCCCCGGGGAGGTCGGGAGACGAGCGCCCGGTTCAACGGACGCACCTACGGAGTTTATGTAATCGGGCGCGCCTCGCTTTAGGTAGCGGCCATGTCCTCCGAGGAGCCGACCGGAACCCCTCAGCTCGAGATCGGGCCCGCCCTTCTGTGGGCGGCGATCTTCCTGGGAGGGGTCGTCGGCATCGTGATCCTCTCCTCGGCGTGGACGACCGGCGGGCTCCCCGTCCATTCGGGCCGGGGCCTCTTCCGCGGCTGGGCCTCCTCGATCCCCCTGTATCTGGGGTTCGCGCTTCCCGCCCTCCTCGTCCTCGGCGTCGGCGCGCTGGCGGCCCGCTTCCGCTGGGGCCCGGTGCAGCCCGCCCCGGAGGAGACGACGGAGGACGACGCCTTGGCGTCGGCCCCCACCGGTCACTGAGAGGCGGCGCGACGGCGCGCGGGCCGCACCACGCCGCCCGAGTGGGCGGGAGTCGGGTGGGCCCGGAGCTGGGCCAGATCGTAGTCGACCATGAGGCCGACCAGCTCCGGGAACCGCATCTTGGGAACCCACCCCAGCTTCTGCTTCGCCTTCGTGGGATCCCCGCAGAGGAGGTCGACCTCGGCCGGGCGGGCGAACCGGGGGTCGAGCTCCACGTGGGACTTCCAGTCGTCGATGCCGGCGTGGTGGAAGGCCGCCTGGACGAACTCCTCCACGCTGTGGGTCTCGCCGGTCGCCCCGACGTAGTCCCCGGCGGTGGGCGCCGGATCATTCCGCCACATGAGATCGCAGTACTCGGGGGCGTACCCCCAGTCCCGCCGGGTCCGGAGCGTCCCGAGACGGATCGTCTTCGCCATCCCGAGCTTGATCCGGGCCACCCCGTCGCTGATCTTCCGGGTGACGAACTCGTGGCCCCGCCGGGGGCTCTCGTGGTTGAAGAGGATCCCGTTCGCCACGAAGAGCCCGTAGCTTTCCCGGTAGTTCACCGAGGCCCAGTACGCATAGACCTTGGCGACGCCGTAGGGGCTGCGGGGATGGAACTCCGTCGACTCGTCCTGGGGGGAACGGAGCACATGGCCGAACATCTCGCTCGACGAGGCCTGGTAGAGCCGGGCCTTGTCGGCCCGGAACCGCATCGCCTCTAGCAGCCGGAGCGCGCCGAGCCCGGTGACCTCGCCGGTGAGCACCGGCTGGGTGAACGAGGCGCCGACGAAGCTCTGGGCCGCCAGGTTGTAGATCTCCTCCGGCTCGCACGTGCGGACCGCGGTGTCGAGGGAGGCCTGGTCGAGGAGGTCGGCGTCCAGCAGGCTCACCCGGTCGAGGAGGTGCTGGATGTGCCGGGTGTTCGGGGTCGACAGCCGCCGCACGATCCCGTAGACCTCGTACCCCTTTTCGAGGAGCTGCTCGGCCAGGTAGCTGCCGTCCTGACCGGTGATCCCGGTGATGAGCGCCCGCCGTCCTTCCGTCGAGGAGGTCATGACGGTGGGGCAGCGGCCCCGGCTCATGAAGTTGCCGACCGCCCCACCGGCCCGCAGGACGGTGGACGGGGGCGCCGGAGGGCGGGAACGGATCCGAATCGGTGGTCCCCGGCCGCCCGGCGCGCTTCGGGAGACCCTCCGACGCCGCCATATGCGGCCGCGGCCTGGGGCCCCCGTGGCTGCCGAAGAACAACCCGCCCCGACCGGCGAAACGACGAGCTTTGACGATCTGAATCTGCACCCCACCCTCAAGAAGGGGATCCGGGAGATGGGCTACGCGTCGCCCACCCCGATCCAGACGCACGCGATCCCGCCGGCGCTGACGGGTCGGGACCTCATCGGGACCGCCCAGACCGGCACCGGGAAGACCGCCGCCTTCCTGCTTCCGATCCTGGAACGGCTCCTCAGCGGGGGCCGGGGGCGGATCCGGGCGCTGGTCCTCACGCCCACCCGCGAGCTCGCGGGCCAGGCCGAGGGGTTCCTCGTCGCCCTCGGCCGGCACACCGGCGTGCGCGGCGCGGCGGTGTACGGGGGCGTCGGCATGGGCGAGCAGGAGCGGGCGCTCCGGGGCGGGGCGGAGATCATCGTGGCCACCCCCGGCCGGCTCCTGGATCACATGAGCCGGGGGTACGTGCACCTCGAAAACGTCGAGATCGCCGTCCTCGACGAGGCGGACCGGATGCTCGACATGGGCTTCCTGCCGGATGTCCGCCGCATCCTCGCGGAGCTCCCGCGCCGGCGCCAGACGCTCCTCTTCTCGGCGACGATGCCGCCCGAGATCGTCCGGCTCGCCCAGGAGTTCCTCCGGGAACCGAAGACGGTGCAGGTGGGGTCGACCGCCGCCGCCGCCGTGGGCGTCTCGCACCTCGCGCTCCCGGTCCCCACGCACCGGAAGTCGGCGCTCCTGAGGGAGGTCCTCCGCGACGAGACGATGACGAGCGTGCTCGTCTTCACCCGGACCAAGCACCGGGCCGACCGCCTCTTCCGGGACCTGGAGCGGGACGGAATCTCGGCGGGGATCATCCACGGCGACCGCAGCCAGTCCCAGCGGACCCGGGCGCTCGAGGGGTTCCGGGCCGGCCGCATCCGGGTCCTCGTCGCCACCGACCTCGCCTCGCGCGGGATCGATGTGGAGGGCGTGAGCCACGTGATCAACTTCGACATCCCCGCCGAGGCGGACATCTACATCCACCGGGTGGGACGCACCGCCCGCGCCGAACGCCGCGGCGATGCGTACAGCTTCGTGAGCCGGGAGGAGGAGGACGACTTCCACCGGATCGAGCAGCGGCTCGGCCTGTCGATCCCGCGCTCCACGCTTCCCGGGTTCGACTACTCGGCGCCGGCGCCTCCCCGGGACCTCGGAATCGCCGCGCGCGGGGGCCGCGGCGGCCGGCCGGGCGGCTACCCGCGGCGGGGCCCCGGACCGCGCCCCCATTCGCGGGGCCCCGCCCGCTCCGGCCCGCCCCGGTACCGCCGCCGGTAAACGTCCGCGGCCGGTCGGTTCCGGCGCCGTGGCTCGGCCCGGGGATGGAATCCCCGGGGCCGTCGCCCCCCGGGTACCGGACGACCCGACGGGCGGGGCGCGGGCGGGCCGCCTACGGCACCGGGCGCGACGGCTCGGCCGGCCGGATCGCCACCGAGTAGTCCCGACCCTCCCACCGGCCCTCGCGCGGCCAGTGGAAGGTGAAGCGGAACTGGCTGCCCACCGGTCCGTCCGCGGGCAGTTCCACGTAGCTCAGCCCGATCCCGGTCGGCGTGGAGTAGGTGTCCTCCACGGAGCGCCACCCGTCGAGGCTCCAGTGGAGGCGGAAGGGGCTCGTCGCCTGGATGCGCAGCCGACCTCCGGACGGCACGGAGGCCGGCATCCGGCCGTGCTTCCAGATCTCGAGGAACGGGCGGGCCGGCCGGTGGGGCCGGGCGTACCGTCGGGCGACCTCCGGAAAGTGGTCGAAGACCTTCCCGTCGGTGGCCGAACGGAGGAGCTTCAGGTACTCCGCGTGCGCCCAGACGAGCGGCATGGCGCTGCCGGTCGGACGGCCGAGTTCGAGGTGGTGCAGGGGCAGCGAGGGCTGGTCCCACACCTGCTCGGGCAGGAGGCCGGTGCGGCTCGCGAACTGCTCCATCGCCTTCAGGTACGGGAACGGGTCCCGGCCGGCCGCGAGTTCGTAATGGCCCCGTTCGCCGGTCAGGAGCGGCCAGGCCCGCCCCACGCCCCACTCCACGAACGGCGCCCCGTCGGCCCGCTGGCCGTAGCCGTCGTGCGAGTACCGACGCCAGCACGGTCCGAACGGGGTCTCGACCTTGAGGACGCGGTCGATGACCTCCACGCTCTCGCGCACGATGGGGTCGTCGGCGGCCCGGACGCCGTACCGGACGAGCTCGAGGAATCCCCCGTCGACGATCTCCCGTGCCGGCCAGCGGCTCGGTTCGCCGGGGGGCTGGTTCGCGAGCTCGAGCTCGGCCGAGTCCACCTCCTCGTTGGGGGTCGGGTCGGCGGGATCGACCGGGAGGATCCGGATGTAGTGGCGGGGGTGGCCCGGCACGAGGGTGCCGCGGGTCGTGACCGTCCACCGTTCCAGGTGGCCTTCGAGGAAATCGGCGGTCCCCTCGAGGAACCCGGCGGTCGCCTCGTCCCGGTGCCGGCGGGCGAACTCGGCGGCGATGACGAGCGCGCTGATGTGCACCGCGAGGGTCGACGGCGAGTACCCCGACGCCTCTTCCCACCGTTCCTGCGCGGTGGCCGGCCCGTGCTCGGCGAGGTAGCGGGCCGCCGCCCGCACCATCGGGTAGGGATCGAACTCCCCGAGCCCCCGGGCCTGGTCCAGCCGCCAGGCGAGGAGGATCGGGAACGCCACCTCGTCGAGCTGGATGCCGGCCCAGTACGGCTCCCCGGTGATCCAGAAGTTCTGGGGGAAGCAGCCGTCCTCGCGCTGGCTCGCGGCGAGATAGATGAGGGTCCGCCGCGCGCTCTCCCGGTTCCCGGCCGCCAGGAGCCCGGTCGCGATCTCGCAGAGGTCCCGGGTCCAGACCAGGTGGTAGCCACCGCGGTCGCCGTCGTCCCGGGCATTCCCCCACGGGATCGACAGGGAGGCGATGAACCCGCCGGGGAAGCTCTTGTCCTCGTGCGTGAGGATGGTGGAATGACTGCTCCGGCACAGGCGGCCGTCGTCGGACGACCCCTCCGACAGGGTGAGGATGCCGAGCCGCGTGCGGCCCCACTGCTCCAGGAACCGCTGGCGGTGCTCCGCGTACGGGGTGCCCAGCGCCTGCAGCAGGGAGGCGACGGCCTGGGGAGCCCCCCGGCCGAACGCCAGCGCCACGGTGAACTCCCGATCCCCGGGGTCGGGGAGCGCCGCGGTGAGCGCCACATTGCCGTCCAGGGCCCGGTCGAACTCCCAGGTCATCCGGAAATGGCGCGAGAGATCGGTCCAGCCGTCGCTCGCGCCGACGTACCCCACCGAGAGGCGGTCGAACGGGAGGCTCGAACCGAGCGCGAGCCAGATCCCGTTGTGCTCGGCCATGAGAAAGGAGCGACCCGCCGTGGAGGCGACGAGGGCGTTGTTGTGGCTGCCGCCGACATCGAGGTGGGGCGCCGCGAGCAGGTACAGCCCGAGGGGGCCGACCTGCCCCGGGTCCCTCCGGAACCGGACCCTCTCGAGGAGGACCGGAAGATGGGGCGCGGCGAGCACCTCCTTGAGGATCGAGTACCGACCCTCGGGGTCGCTCGTGGTCACCCGGTAGGCGGGGGCGACCGGGTCGAGGGGGGTCATCTCGGGGAGCAGATGGCGGCGTTCCTCCTGGAAGAGGCTGGTGCCGTCGGTGACCAGGAACTGGAGGTCCCGGAGCTGGGGGCGATCCACGGTGGGATAGAATACCTCGGTGACGATGCCGCGCCAGAGGCTGTACCATACCGTGGAATCCGACGAGTAGGCCGTGCCGACCCCGCTCTTGTCGCCGTGTTCCCACCGGGGGGTGATCCCCGGGGCCCCGAATGCCATCCGGTCGCCCCGCTCCTTCATCGCCGCAAGCTCCGCGTCCGGTACGGCCCGGCCCGGACCGCGGCCGCCTCACCCGGCCCGCGCTCTTATCCCTTCGGTCCCCCGCCGCCGCGGACGAGAAGCGGCGACGACGGGAACCGGGGGCCCCGAGGGAGACCGGCCCCCGCCCCCGGGGGGCGCGGCCCCGGCCCCCCGCGGCCATCCTGCCGTCGGGCC
>JAJZDH010000089.1 GCA_021828665.1 Thermoplasmata archaeon | reverse complement strand
CCCGGAGCGCCGCCTCGAGCGGGCGGCCGCGGAAGAACTCGCCGTAGAAACCGCCCCGGAACGCATCCCCCGCGCCGGTCACCGGATGCGCTCCGGCGAGGCGGGGCGCCGGGACGGAGAATGTCCCGGCCCGGGTCCAGGCGCGGACCCCCCGGGCGCCCCGGGTCATGATCACGGTCGGGACCCGGTCGAGGAGGCCGGCCGGCCCCGGGGCCCCGAGGAGCGCGGAGATCCGGCGGAGCTCGGACTCGTTCCCGAAGAGGATCTCCGCCTCCACGAGGAGCTCCGCGAGCTCCGGCCCGCTCCAGCGGTAGTGGACCTCCTGCGCCGGGTCGGCGGCGATCCGGACGCCGTGGCGGCGGGCGGCCCGCTTCAGGGCGAGCTGGTAGCGGGGATCCCCCGTGGTGAGGTGGAGCCACCGGGCCGAGGCGAGGAGGGGCTCCGGCACCGCGGCGCCCCGGCAGTCGCCCATCGGTCCCTGGTGCATGAAGGCGACCTGGTGGCCCCGACCGTCGTCGGCGATGTAGCAGGCCGGCGACCGGGCGCCGGGGACCCTCTCGAGCCCGGAGAGGTCCACCCCGTCGCGACGGAGCGCCGCCGCGAACGCCTCGGGGAAGTCGGTGCCGACCCGGCTCACGAGCCCGGTGCGCACGCCGGAGCGGGCGGCGACCCGGGCGATGGTCGCGGCGGTGCCGCCGAGGACCGAATCGAGCCGCTCGATCGGGACCGTCCGGTCCGGCGCGGGAAGCGACGCCACCGCGAGAAGATGGTCGATGTTCGTGTGGCCGGCCACGAGGAGGTCGAGGCCGGGCTCCTCCGGGCGGACCGCGGCGTCCACCCCCTCGCGGAGCCGCGGGGGTCCATATCGGTTCGCCCCGGGCCCGGGCCCGGGGCCGGCGCCCCGGCCGGGGGAGGTTAGATACCCGGTCCCCCGTGGCGGGAGCGTGATCGTGCAGGGCGCGCTCATCGACGCCGAGGGGGTCCGTCGGGGCTACGTCCGCCTCCGGCACGGCCGGATCGTGGAGACCGGGGCGATCGGGACCGATTCCTCCCGGGGCCGGGAGACCCGTCGGCGCGGCATCGTGCTGCCGCCGTCGGTGAACGCCCACACCCACCTCGGGGATGCCGTCGCCTCGGCCGAGCCGATGGCCGGCCCGCTCTCCCGGATCGTCGCCCCGCCGGACGGGCTCAAGTTCCGGATCCTCCGGGACACCCCGGGCCCGCTCAAGGAGGCGGCGATGCGCCGGGCCCTCGCGGGGGCGGCGGCCGGCGGGACGGGGGCCGTGGTCGATTTCCGGGAGGAGGGGATCGCCGGGACGGAGGCGCTCCGGCGGGCGGCGCGGGGGCTCCCGATCCGGGCGGTGGCGCTCGGCCGTCCGCTCCGCCGGCCGGTCGACCCGGGAGAGCTCGACCGGCTCCTCGGCGCCGCCGACGGCGTCGGACTGAGCTCGGCCCGCGAGGAGGACGCGGCGGCCCGGGCGGCCGTGGCCCGGGCGTGCCGGAGGCTCGGGAAGCGGTACGCCCTCCACGCCAGCGAGACGGTCCGGGAGCCGGTCGACGACTACCTCCGGCCCCGGCCCGACCTGCTCGTCCACATGTCCCGCGCGACGCCGGAGGACCTCCAGGCGGTGGCCGCGGCCGGTGTGCCCGTGGCGGTCTGCCCGCGGTCGAACGCGCTGTTCGGCCGGTTCCCCGATCTCGCGGGGTTCGGACGGGCCGGCGTCCGGTTCTTCCTCGGCACCGACAATGCGATGTTCGAGGCCCCGTCGATGTTCCGGGAGCTCGAGTTCGCCTACACCGCCGCCCGCCTGCGGCGGCGGCCGGTCGCTCCGGAGCTCCTGCTCCGGGCGGCGTTTCTCGCGCCGTGGGAGTGGCTCGGCGCGCCGGCGGTGGCCCGCCTCACCGAGGCGAACCCGGTCGCCCCCGTCGTGCTGGCGCTCCCGGAGGAGCACCCCGAATACCAGGTCGTGGCCCGGGGTTCCGAGAACCTTATGTGGCCCCGGCCGGCCCGCGGAGGCGCGGGGAGGGTGGCATCCTGAAGATCGACGAGCTGTACGCGCTCCTGCGGCGCCGCGGACTCCTGTGGCCGTCCGCCGAGATCTACGGCGGGACCCAGGGGCTGTACGACTACGGTCCCCTCGGGGCGAAGCTCAAGCGCCGGATCGAGGAGGCCTGGGCCGCGTGGTTCCTCGGCCTTTCCCCGGACTACCACCGGATCGAGCCCGCCGAGATCCTCCCCGAGGCGGTGGTCCGGGCGAGCGGGCACCTCGAGAACTTCACCGATCCGGAGGTGCGCTGCGGCCACTGCCACGAGGCGTTCCGGGCCGACACCGTGCTCGAGAAGGTGCGGCCCGAAGGGGTCGACGGGCTCGACCCGGAGACGATCGCCGGGCTTCTCCGCGACACCGGCGCGCGCTGCCCGGCCTGCGGCGCCACCGATCTCTCGGTGCCCCCGCCGTTCCAGCTCATGTTCGGGCTCGACCTCGGGGCGACGGGCAAGGAGCGCGGGTACCTCGCCCCCGAGACCGCCCAGGCGAGCTTCCTCGCCTTCCCCCGGATGTGGGACGTCGGCCGCCGCTCCCTGCCGCTCGGGATCGCCGCCGTCGCCCGGGCCTACCGGAACGAGATCGCCCCGCGCCAGGTGCTCTTCCGGATGCGCTCCTTCACCCAGGCCGAGCTCGAGATCTTCTTCGACCCCGCGGCGTTCCCGGTCCCGTTCGACGCCGTCGCCGACCTCCCCCTGCCGCTCCTCCGCGCCGACGCCCGCCGGGACGGGGCCGGGGCGGCGACGCCCACGACGGCCCGGGACCTGGTGGCCGCCGGCGGCCTCCCGGAGTTCTTCGTCTACCACCTCGCCCGGAGCTACCAGTTCTATCACCGGGTGCTGGGGTACCCGGAACACGCCCTGCGGCTGTTCGAGAAGGGGCCGGGCGAACGGGCCTTCTACAATCTCCTCCAGTTCGACATCGAGGCCCACCTCCCGAGCCTCGGCGGTTTCCGGGAGCTCGGGGCGGTGCACTACCGGGGCGGCTACGACCTCGACCGCCACGCCCGGGGGTCGGGCCGGGATCTGTCGGTGGTCCCCACCAACCGGCCCCGGGTCCTGCCCCACGTGCTGGAGCTGACGTTCGGGGTGGACCGCAACCTCTGGGCGCTCGCCGACCTCCTCCTCGGCACCGACGGGGAGCGCACCGTCTGGCGGCTGCCGGCCTACCTCGCCCCGCAGCCCATCGCGGTCTTCCCGCTGATCCGCAAGGAGCACGGGGCCGAGGCGGACCGGGTCGCGGAGCTCCTCCGGGACGCCGGACTCCCCTGCGTCGTGGACGACGCCGGCACCATCGGGAAGCGGTACGCCCGGATGGACGAGACCGGCACCCCCTTCTGCCTCACCGTGGACGGCGCGACCGTCGACCCCGGCGACCCGTCGCACGGCACCGTCACCGTCCGGGAGCGGGACGGCCGGGGCCAGGAGCGGGTCCGGATCCCGGCGCTCGCGGACCGGCTCCGCCCGTACCTGACCTACCCTCGCCCCGGCCGTCCGGAAGCCCCGCCCCGGCCGGAGGGCGGGGCGCCGTAGCCGACCGGGAGTCAGCCCTATATGGGCCGCGGCGTTCGCGGCGCGCATGTCCTTGGACGGGAATCCGCCCCCGACGCCTCCCGTGGACCACGGCACCGTGCGGGCCGCCCGCGAGAGCCGGTGGCTGGGCCAGGAGTACGCCGATATCACGAAGCTCCGGGAACTCGCCGCGCGCCATGACCACCTCGCGGCGAAGTTCAATACGAAGCAGGCCCGGGTCCTCACCCGGATCGAACGGCTGCGCCACTACGCCACGGTGCTCCGGGAGAAGGCCCAGGAGCTCCGGGCCCGGATCCCCGAGTTCCAGCAGGAAATCGACCAGAACTCCCGGCAGATCCAGGCCGCCACCGAGCGGACCAAGGGGATCGTCGTCGGCTCCGACCAGACGGCGCTCCACTACCGCAACCAGAAGCTCCAGCAGAAGATCGTGAACCTCCAGGACAAGGCCCAGAAGCTCGACCACCGGGCCGCCGTGAAGACCCAGAAGGCGGCCGAGCTCAAGGTCCACTCCGACCAGTTCCTCGAACACTCGCGCGCCGAGGCGCTCGAGGCCCAATCGTACCGGGACCGCGCGGACCGGCTGCAGCGGGCGACCGAGGGCAGCCTCGCGGCGATGCCGGCGGCGCCGTCGACCGTCGGCGGGGAGCCTCCCCACCGCGCATGAAACTGATCGTCACCGTCGGGATGCCCGGCAGCGGCAAGGACGAGCTCGTCGAGGTCGCCCGGGAGATGGGCCTTGCCACCCTCAAGATGGGGGATCTCGTCCGGGACGAGACCCGGCGCCGCGGGCTCCCGCTGACCAGCGCGAACGTGGCCCGGATCGCCAACGAGGAGCGGGAGAAGCACGGGGGCGGGATCTGGGCCCAGCGGGCGTTGCCGAAGCTCACCGAGACCCGGATGCTCGTGGACGGCTGCCGCTCCGATGCCGAGCTCTCGGTCTTCCGCCACAACTTCGGGGATTTCTACGTGCTCGGGATCTTCGCCTCCCCCGAGACCCGGCACGACCGGATGATGCAGCGGGGGCGCGGCGACGACGGCGCCACCCTCCAGGACCTCTACGACCGGGACCGCCGCGAGCTCAAGTGGGGGATCGGGAGCGCCTTCACCCTGGCCGACGGGATGCTCCTCAACGAGGGTCCGCTCGACGCCTTCCGGCGCGCGGCCCGGACCAAGATCGAGGAGATCCTCCACCGGGACGCCTGACGTCGCCCGGGTCCTTCGGCGCCCGCGCGCGCCCGGACCCCCCGCCTCCCCGGTCGCGGGGCCCCCGGACCGACCGACTGGCCGGGCCCGACCGCGGCTCAGCCACCGGCTCCGGCGCGGAGGACCGTCCCCAGCCCCTCCAGCCGTTCCCGGTCGACCACGCAGGCCACCCGTTCCCGGTGGGCGAGGGAGCGGAGCCGCTCCGCCACGAGCCGCTCCCGTTCCCGTCCGAGCGCCCGGCTGCCGCGGCCCCGGTTGAGCTGCCGGTCCCAGGCGACGACGAACCCCTCGGCCCCGTCGGCCCGGGGCGGCGACCGGAGCAGCCGCCGCTCCCGGAGGGTCCGTCCCACGAGTTCGACGTAGCCGACCTTGGAGGCGAAGAGCTCGGCGTAGACCTCCTCGCTGGGATCGACCGGCTCCACGCGGGCCCCCGACCGGCGCGCCCACTCGAGCGCGGCGAGGAACGCCGGGTGCGGCACCCGCACCTCGCCGTACCGTCCGAGCTCCCGGATCTCCACCGTCTCCGTCCCCAGGAGCGGCACGAACGGCTCGGTGGCCCGGCCCACAAAATGGGCGGTGAGGCCGGCGACCTCCTCGGGGGAGAGCGCCGGCGCCACCACCTCCGGCCGCAACTCGTCGAGGGCGCCCTCGAGCTCCTCGGCTTCCCGGACGAGCCCCCGGACGACGCCGAGGAGGGCGAGCCCCGGGCGGCCCGGCAGCGGCTCCCCCCGTTTCACGACCGTTCCCGCTCGTTCAGGAGCTCCACGAGCTCGGCCCGGTCGCGGTGGCGGTTCAACTCGTGGATGCTCACGAGCGGGAGCCCCTCGATGGACTCCCGGTCGGTCGGGTCCCGGGTCACGAACATCGAATGGCCCTCGAGGACCCGCGCCAGCCCCTGGAGGACCTCCGCGCGGTGCCGGGCGGAGCGGAGCGAACCGACCGAGGTGAGGAGGATCTCCGCCCGGTCCCCCGTGTCGGCTTCCGTGAACGCGTCGAACGGGCAGCGGACGGTGACGACGACGTTCCATCCCATCGTGTCGAGCCTCTGGAAGACGTCGTCCCGGAGCCCGTCGCCGGTGGGCGTCGGGGGATTCCGGACGGCCCGACGGCGGGGGTCCCGCTTCGGCGCCCCCGAGGGGCGGGATTCCTCCAGGATCGGGATCGGCCGGGCCACCGTGTCGTGGAGAAAGCTCTCGAGCCGCTCGACGATCGATACCTCGGCGCCACCCCCTTCCTCGTACAGCTGGATCGTGCGCCGGGTGACCCCGGCGATCCCCGCGAGCGCCCCGAGCGAAAGGCCGCGGTGCTCCCGGAGCTCGCGGAGGCGGGGCCCGTCGATCCGGGCGAAGACGCCGCCCGGGCTCGACAGGAGGAACGGGGGGACCCCGTGGATCAGGTACTCCTCGAGCGCCTCCTCGGTCAGGATCGGGACGCCGTACCGCGAGTAGACGACCCCGGATTCGAGCTCGCTCGATCCGGAGTTCCGCCCGATGATGAGGACCGCCCCGCGGAGCAGCCGGCCCAGCACCTGGAGCCGTTCGCCCTCCTCGGGGGCCAGGGCGTCGATGTTCTTGAGGATCTTCAGGATGAGGATCTGGGAATCCCGACGGGCCATGAGGTCGAAGCTCGTGGGCCGGATCCCATGGGCATCGGTGACCAGGAATCCCACCTGCTCGAGCAGATGCCGGATCCGCTCGATCGCCTGCTCGCGCCCCTGCATCGGTCGCCCCTCCTCGGAATCGTACGAGCCAGTACTACTATATAAAGCCGTGAGGCATGGTCCGTCGGAGATGGAGGGCCGGGCGGCGCGGTGCGGGGGACGGCCCCCGGCTTCACCAGGCGCCGCGGGCAGGGGGGCCCCCCGCTCCCGCCGTGGCCCGCCAACCGGCCCCGGCTCCGGAAGGCCAGAGGGTCCTCCG
>JAJZDH010000088.1 GCA_021828665.1 Thermoplasmata archaeon | reverse complement strand
TCGAGGAATACCACCTGAGGTCGCGGGTAGAATCGTTCTGGGGGGCGCTGAAGGCGCGGAACCCGGAGAAGATCCGCAAGCGAGCACCGCACACGCGGGTGGTGGAGGCGACGCTCCGCGCGGTGGGGCACAACCTTCGACCACTGTGCTACTGGCATGGGGTGGCTCGGGAGGAGTTCATGCCAGACCCAACCGATTCGACGATCGCGGGCAGCGAATCACCGAGTATTTTCTCAAAGCCGCCCGGGCCGGAACGCTTAAATTCAATCCTGTTTGACTAAAATCCAATGTCATTGATTGATCCGACCCCCGCACCGTCGCCCCGGACCGTCCCGATCGCCCTGTTCGCCGTCGCCGTCCTCCTGGTCGGCGGGATCGGCATCGCCGGCACGGCCGCCTACTTCGAGGTCCACCCGGCCGGCACGACCGGCCCGGGCGGCCCCTCCGGCCCCGGCAACGCCACCGCCCCACGCACCGTGACCCTGACCGACGATCTCGGCCGGACGGTGACCGTGCCGGTCGATCCGGCCCGGGTCGTCTCCCTCTCCCCCAGCGTGACCGATTCGATGGAGCTCCTGGGGCTCGCCGGCCACCTGGTCGGCGTCGATTGCTACGCGGTCCTCGGGCTGGCGGGCGACTATACCTCCGCCCAGATCGCCGCCTGGAACCTCACGGCGTCGATGTGCGTCGAGGCCGGACCCTCCCTCGACGTCGAGGAGCTCTTGAACGACACCCCCCAGCTCGTCCTCGTCGCCACCACCACGAGCGAGAGCTCGGTGGAGGAACTGACGGCCACCTACCACCTTCCGGTCCTGGTGCTCCAGCCGTCCACCCTCGGCGGGATCGAGGTCGACGTCGGCCTCCTCGCCCAGATCTTCCCGTCGGCGGCGGGGCGCGCGGCCGCGCTCCAGTCGTCGATGCAGGTGGAGCTCGAGCGGGCCTCCGCCCTCGCCACGAACCTCTCGGACAACGGGACGACGCTGCCGTCGGTGCTCCTCACCTACTACACCGATTCGAGCGGCTACTACACCTTCGGACCCGGCACCTTCGGCGAGTCGCTGCTCGAGATGGCCTCGGCCTCGAGCATCGCGGCCGCCACCCCGCTCGAGTACCCCGAGCTCTCGGGCAGCCAGGTGCTGGTGGCGAACCCGTGGGCGGTGATCTACGCGACCGGCTTCGGCCTCAACCTGTCGTCGTACGCCCAGGCGCCCGACTGGTCGAGCCTGAACGCCACCTCGGACGGCCACGCCTGGGGGATCGATTCGACGCTGCTCACCGAACCGGACCCCGCCATGATCCTGGAGGGGCTGCCGACCCTCCTCGCGCTCCTCCACCCGAACGGCGGTTGAGTGGCGCCCCGGCCGTGACCGCCCCCTCCGTCCGTCCCGGCGGCGGGGGCCCGACGGCCCGCCGGTGGACCGGCGTCGCGGTGGCGGGCGGCGGCGCCCTCCTCGTCCTCCTCTCCCCGCTGGTCGGATCGGTGGCGATCCCCGCCGGGGAGGTGGCCGCGATCCTCCTCCACGGGCTGACGGGCGGCGCCCTCGCCGCCGATCCGTGCCCGTCGACGGTCTCCGCCCGGCTCTGCGGCGCCTACACGGAGATCGTCTGGGACAGCCGGGTGCCCGAGATCCTCCTCGCGGTCATCGCCGGGGCCGCCCTCGGCCTCTCCGGGGGGACGCTGCAGGGGATCTTCCGCAACCCGCTCGCCGACCCGTACCTGCTGGGGCTGTCGGCGGGCGGGACCCTCGGGGCGTCGCTCCTCTTCTCCCTCGGCATCGGCGCCGCCGAGGCGAACCTCGCGCTCCCGCTCTTCGCCTTCGCGGGGGCGGCGCTCACCGGCCTCCTGCTCCTCGCGGCCTCCCGGCTGCTCGGCGGATCGGTGGAGACGCTCCTCCTCACCGGAGTGGCGCTCGCCTCCCTGCTCTCGGCGATGCTCTCCGTCCTCTTGCTGTACAATCCCCAGGGCGGCCTCCAGGTCGATTTCTGGCTCCTGGGGGGCCTCGGGGACGCGAGCTGGACCGTCGACGGGATCGCCTTCGGGGGCGTCCTCGCGGCGGCGAGCCTGCTCCTCCTGTACGGACGGGAGCTGAACCTCCTCCAGCTCGGGACGGAGGTGGCGCAAAGCCTCGGCGTCGCGACCGGGAGCGTGCGCCACCGGACCCTGCTGCTCGCGTCGCTCGCCACCGCCATGGCGGTGGCGTTCACGGGGATCATCGGCTTCGTCGGCCTGGTCTCCCCGCACATCGTCCGCCGGCTGGTGGGCTCCGACTACCGCAAGGTGCTGCCCGCGTCGGCGCTCGTCGGCGGGCTCTTCCTTCTCGCGGCCAACGACCTCGCCGTCGGCCTCTTCCCGGCGATCGTCCTCCCCGTGGGGATCTTCACCTCCTTCGCGGGCGCCCCGTTCTTCCTGTACCTGCTCTACCGGCGGCGCCGCGATGCCGCGGGGGATGCCGCATGATCCGGCCGGCCGGCCCGGCCGTCACCCTCCGGGGGGTCACCGTGCGGTTCGGCCGGCGGGAAGCGCTCCGGGAGCTCTCCCTCGAGATCTCGGCCGGGGAGTTCGTCGCCCTCACCGGCCCGAACGGCTCCGGCAAGACCACCCTCCTCCGGACGATCCTCGGCTTCCTCGAGCCGGCCTCGGGATCGGTGGCGTTGTGGGGCGCGCCGGCCCGGGGGCTGACGCCGCGGCAGCGGGCCCGGCGGGTCGCCTGGGTGCCCCAGCAGGAGGTGCCCCGGGACAACCTCCCGGTCCGGGACTACGTCCTCTTCGGACGGTACGCGCACCTCGCCCCGTTCGCCGGGGAGAGCGCGACCGACCGGGCGCGGGCCCGGGCGGCGCTCGACGCGGTCGGCCTCGCCGACCGGGGCGACTCCGGCGTCCTCGAGCTCTCCGGCGGGGAGCGCCAGCGGGTCCTCCTCGCGCGGGCGCTGGCCCAGGAGAGCCCCCTGCTCCTCCTCGACGAGCCGACGGCGCACCTCGACATCGGCCACGAGCTCGACCTCCTGGAACGGGTCCGTCGGCTCGTCACCGAGCGGGGCGGCGCCGTCCTGGCGGCGATGCACGACCTCAACCTCGCCGCCCGGTACGCCGACCGGATCGTGGTCCTTTCCCGGGGGCGTCTCGTCGAGGACGGGCCGGCCGAGCGGGTCCTCTCCGAGGCGCTCCTCCGGGAGGTCTGGGGCGTGGCGGCCGAGCTCCGGCGGGACCCCCGGAGCGGCCACCCGTACCTGGTCCCGCGGCTCCCGGGAGACCTCCCCCGGCCGCGGGCCACGGGCTCCCGCGGCCCGGTGCACGTGGTGGGGGGCGGCGGGGCGGCCGCCCCGGTCCTCCGCCGGCTCGTCGACCACGGGTACCGGGTCACCGCCGGCGCCCTCCATCTCCTCGACTCCGACGCCCAGGCCGCCGACGACCTCGGGATCGTCTACGCCGCCGAGGTCCCGTTCGCCCCGCTGGGGGACCGGGTCCGGCAGGAGACGCGCCGGCTCCTCGCGGGGGCCCGGGCGGTGGTCGTCAGCCCCGCGGTGTTCGGTCCCTCGAACGTCGCCAACCTGGAGGAGCTCCCGGGGATCGCGGCGCGGATCCCCCTCTTCCTCCTCGGCGGCGTTCCGGGCCCGGACCGGGACTTCACGGGCGGGCGGGCCCGGGCGCTCGTCGAACAGCTCGGGCGGGAGGGGGCGATCGCGGTGGCCGATCCGGCGGCGCTCCTCGCGGAGCTCGACGCCCGCCTGGCCGCGCCCGCCGGGGCGGAAGCGCGGCCCGCACCTCGAGCGGCGGCAGCTCCGGACCCTTGAGCTCCTCCAGGAGCCGGGGGAGTTCCCGGTCCGTCACCACGATGGTCGCGTCGACGCCGAGGCGGGAGGCCTCCCGCCCGGCGGCGGCCACGGCGAACCGGGCGATCGGCCGGTCGGTCACGCGGCGGAGCGCGTGGACCGCCTCGATCCCGAGCGCGGCCCACAGGCCGCCCGGGCGTTCGGCGAGCCGGGCGGCGAGCGCCTCCGGGAAGCCGGGCGCCTCCGCGTCGCCGGAGGCGAGGGTGAGGACGAGGATCCGCCCCGGTTCGATCGGCACGATCCCCTCGAGACCGTCCACCTCCACGAGCTCCCCGGCCGCGCGCGCCGTCCGGGCGCGGCCCCGGGAGCCGCCGCCCCCCGCCCCCGGCCGGGCGGTGAGCAGCCCGTCCTCGAGGGAGAGGACGACCGGGGCGCCGGCGGCGATCGCCGCTCCGGCGACCGCCCGGGTGGAACGCACGATGCGGAGCCCGGAGAGGCGGCCGTCGATGTCCTCCCGGAGTCCCCCGAGGAGCCGGTGGAGCCACGAGACCCCCCGGACGGTGGGCCGGTACTGCCCGTCCACCAGCTCGACGAGCCCGCGGTCCCGGAGCTGCCGGAAGCAGTGGGAGGCCGCCTGGACGGTGAGGCCGAGGCTCCGGGCGATGGGCCGGAGCCGGGTCGGCCGGACGGTGGTGCATTCGTAGAGGAAGAGGAGCTCGGTGATGGTGCCGCCCCGCCGGATCCCGGCGAGGGTCGCGGCGGCGGGTCCCGGGTCGCGCACGGCGCGGCCCACCGCCCCGGGGAGATATAACCGGGCGCTACCCGGCCGGCGGGGGCCCGCTCCGGGCCGGCGGGGCGGGGCGGCGCGGCCGGCCCGCCGTCTCCTCCAGGTCCCGGAGGCGGTCCCGGATCCGGGCCGCCTCCTCGAAGTCGAGCCGCTCGGAGGCGATCCGCATCTCCTCTTCGAGGTTCGCGAGGAGCAGCGGCAGCCGCTGCTTCCACCCCGGGCCGAGACCGGCCGCGGAGAGCGCCCCGGGGTCCCCCCGGCCCTCGGCCGAGAGGAGGGCGCGGACCGCCTTGCGGACGCTCTCCGGCACGATCCCGTGCTCGGTGTTGTAGGCGACCTGGATCGCCCGCCGCCGCTGCATCTCGGCGATCGCCCGCGCCATCGAGCCGGTGACCCGGTCGGCGTACAGGATCGCCTGGCCCCGGACGTTCCGGGAGGCGCGGCCGACGGTCTGGATGAGCGCGCTCTCGCTCCTCAGGTACCCCTCCTTGTCGGCGTCGAGGACGGCGACCAGGCTCACCTCGGGCAGGTCGAGCCCTTCCCGGAGGAGGTTGATGCCGACCAGGACGTCGAACCGGCCGAGCCGGAGGTCCCGGAGGATCTCGACCCGCTTGAGCGTCTCGATGTCCGAGTGCAGGTACCGGACCTTCAGGTCGAGCCGCGCGAGGTGGCTCGAGAGGTCCTCCGCGGTCCGCTTGGTGAGGGTGGTCACGAGCGTCCGTTCGCCCCGGGCGACGACGGTGCGGATCTCCCGGACCAGGTCGGCGATGTGGCCGGCGAGCGGCCGCACCTGGATCTCCGGGTCGACGAGCCCCGTGGGGCGGATCACCTGCTCGACGACCGCCGACGAGTGGCCCCGCTCGAACGGCCCCGGCGTCGCCGAGACGAAGACCGCCGACGGGATCCGGGCGAGGAACTCCGGGAAGGTGAGCGGCCGGTTGTCCCGGCAGGACGGCAGCCTCCAGCCGAACTCCACCAGGTTGTCCTTCCGGGAGAGGTCGCCGCGGTACATCCCCTGGAGCTGCGGCAGGGTGACGTGGGATTCGTCCACGAAGGCGAGGAAGTCCGGAGGGAAGAAATCGAGGAGCGTGAACGGCGGCTCCCCCGGCCGCCGGCCGGAGAAGTAGCGGGAGTAGTTCTCGATCCCCGCGCAATAGCCGGTCTCGCGGATCATCTCGATGTCGTAGTCGGTCCGGCTCCGGATCCGGGCCGATTCGATCGGCCGCCCCCGGGCGGCGAGCTCGGCGGTCCGGGCCTCCTTGTCCGCCGCGATGGCGCGGAGGACCTCCTCGCGCCCCTCGGAGACGGTCAGGAAATGGGTGGCCGGGAAGAGGGGGACGCGCTCCAGCCTCCGGGTCTCCTCCCGGCCGACCGGGTCGAGCTCGACGATCTCGACGACCCGGTCCTCCTCGAGCCGGATCCGGTGGATCGCCTCTCCGCTGCCCATGACATCCACCGTGCCCCCGCGCGCCGAGAAGCTCCCCCGGACGAGCTCGGTGTCGTTCCGCCGGTAGTGCGCGGCGACGAGGCGGCGGAGGAGCTCCTGGCGGTCGAGCCGGTCGCCCCGGGCGATCTCGAGGATGCCGCGCCGGTAATCGGCCGGCGAGCCCAGGCCGTAGATGCAGCTCACGCTCGCCACCACGATGACGTCGCGCCGGGTGAGGAGCGCCTGGGTGGTCCGGTGCCGCAGCTTGTCGATCTCCTCGTTGATCGAGGCGTCCTTCTCGATGTAGAGGTCGATCTGCGGGACGTACGCCTCGGGCTGGTAGTAGTCGTAGTAGCTCACGAAGTACTCGACGGCGTTGTGGGGGAAGAGCGCCCGGAACTCCCCGACCAGCTGGGCGGCGAGCGTCTTGTTGGGCGACACGATGAGCGCCGGCCGCTGCAGCTCCTGGATCACCTGCGCCATGGAGAACGTCTTCCCGGAACCGGTGACCCCGAGGAGGGTCAGGTACCGTTCCTTCGCCCGCAGTCGCCGGACGAGCTCCGCGATCGCCTTCGGCTGGTCCCCCTGCGGCGAGAGTTCGCTCTCCAGCCGGAACCGCTCCCCGCCGGCCGGGCGGGGCCCCGAGGGGGCGGAGGGAGGCGGTGGGAGCGGCGCGCCGCTGAGCCCAACCGGCCCCGCGGGTGCCGCGGACCGGGGGGCGGCGCGCGGCCGC
>JAJZDH010000087.1 GCA_021828665.1 Thermoplasmata archaeon | reverse complement strand
CCCCGCGGGGGGGGGGGCTCCTCCGTCCGGGAACCGGGCCCCCGGCGGGGGGCCACGGCGGGGGATGGGGCCGTCGAGGAGGTCCGCCTCCCTCCGCCCCCCCGACGGGACCGGAGGCGGAGCGGCCGGGCGGGGGGGAGGCCGGCCGGTGGCCCGGGAAGTCGGAGGGGAGGGCCGAGGCGTCGGGAGGGGTGCCGGTCCACGATCGGGCCTCCCCGGCCAGGAGCCCCCCCGCCGACCGGGCGGCGGCCCCCGGGAGGCTACCCCCGGGCGGCCGCCCCGCCGGGACCGGCTGCCGACGGGCCGCGTTTTTATTATCCGGGGCCGCGGTTCCCCTTCCGGACCGGGGGGCGACGAGGATGGGGGCGGTGGATCCGAGGTACCACGATCCGGTCCTCGGGGTGGTCTTCGACCTCGATGGCACCCTGGTGGAGAGCCCGCACGACTTCGACCGGATGCGGCGGGAGGTGATCCGGATCGCCGAGCGGAGCGGCGTCGTGCCGGGCCACCTGTCGATCCGGCAGACGATCCCCTCGCTGCTCGACGAGGCGCTCCGCGAGCTCGAGCGGGGCGGCGCCCGCGAGGGGGTGCGGTTCCGCTTCGAGGCGGAGGCGACGCAGGCGCTCGACGCCATCGAACTGGAGGCGCTTTCGCGGACGACGGCCCGGGCGGGGGCGGTCGACCTGCTCGACGGGCTCGCCGCGCGGGGGTACCGTCTGGGGGTCCTCACCCGCAGCTCCGCGACGTTCGCCCGGGAGGCGCTCCGCCGGACCGGCCTCCAGCCGTTCGTGCGGGCGATCCGGAGCCGGACCGACTCCGGACCGGCGAAGCCGGACCCGAAGGCGCTCCTCCTCCTGCTCGAGGCGCTCGGCGTCCCGCCGGACCGGGCGGTCTCGGTGGGCGACCACCTCCTCGACGCCGAATGCGCGGCCCGGGCCCGGGTGCGGTTCTACGCCGTCCTGCCCGTCCGGTCGGGTGAGCTCGGCACCGACGTGGAGCGGTTCCGGGCCGCCGGGGCGGCCGCCGTGGCGCCGGACCTCGGCGCCATCGGCCGTCAGCTCGGGCTCGCCGGGCCGTCCGCCCCGTCCTCCGCCGCGGAGTCCAGGAAGTAGGCGTAGGCGTGGATGACCGCCCGCTCGGCGGTCGCCCACGCCTCGGGGATCTGGTTCCAGCCGTTGCGCAGGTCCCCGGCGCAGTACAGGCCGGGGATCGGCTGCCCCGTCGCCTCGGCCAGGACCCGGCCGTCCTCGTCGGTGACGACGTACCCCTCCGGGTCGAACCGGGCGCCCAGGGCCCGGGGGATCGCACCGTGCTGGTCGTACCACCCCAGCGCGGAGAACCCCCGGTCGAACGACCGGTGGCTGCCGTCGGCGAAATCGACCTCGAACCGCTTCTCCCGGATCCCTCCGAAGCCGGTCATCGCGGGTTCGTGCCACGGGATGTGGGCCCGTTCGAGCTCCCCCCGCAGCGCCTCCGCCTCCGGTGCGGGGACCCGCTCGAGGAGCGGGCGGCCGTGGGTGAGGAGCTCCACCGACTTCGGCCGGAAGTGCCGGAGGTCGAGGGCGGTGCGGACCGCGAACGGGTCGCTGCCCACGACCCCGAGGGACCGGCCCTCGAGCTCGTGGCCGTCGCAGAGCAGGCAGAAGTCGACGAGGCCGAAGTTGGCCCACGGGAAGATCGGGTCGATCCGGCCGGCCAGTTCCGGCATCCGGTCCACCACCCCCATGGCGAGGAGGACCGCCCGGCCGCGGACCGTCTGCGGCTGCCCGAGCCAGAGGAACCGGATCTCGTACCCGCCGCCCGGCTCCGGCGCGACCGATCGCACCTCGGTCACGAGGGCGGGCGTGAGATAGCCGACCCGGTCGGCGTGGGCCCGGACCGCCTCGGCCTGGAGGTCGAGAAGCTTGTGGCCGCTCACCCCTCCGGGAAAGCCGGGGATGTTGTCCATCCGGGGCGCGTAGTAGGAGCGGCCGTACTTCGGGCCGCGGTCGAGGACGGCCGCCGAGTGGTGGAGGAGGGCCGCCTTGAGTCCCGCCTGCAGGCCGGCGTGGCCGCCGCCGACGACGACGAGATCGTACCGCTCCTTGAGTCGCGGGAACCCGGGCATCCCCTCCGGCAGCGCCCCACGGGGATTTGGCCTATCCGACTCGCGCCACGGAACCGCCCCGGCGCCCTCCCCCCGTCCCTCTCCCCCCGGTTCCCGGCGATTCCACGGGACGGCGCAGCGGCGGGAGGCACCTCCCTCCGGTCCCCGGCCGTTCCCCGCGCGGGAAGCTGTCGCCCGGGTGCCACAAGCGTTAAAATCCGAACCGCCGTGGATTCGGTTGGGTCACGGAGACGCGGCGGCCGGAACCAACGGTGCCCGAACTTCGGGGGACCCTGTTTCTCGAGGACGGAACCCGGTTCGACGGTTCGGGGTTCGGGCATCCGGGCTCCCGGGTCGGCGAGGTGGTCTTCACCACCGGCATGGTGGGGTACCCGGAGTCGCTCACCGATCCCTCGTACCGGGGCCAGATCCTGGTCTTCACCTATCCGCTCCTCGGGAACTACGGGGTTCCCGACCCCGCGGTCACCGACCGGTGGGGGCTGCCGGTCCACGTGGAGTCCCGGGAGGTCCAGGTCCGCGGCGTCGCCGTCCGGGGGCTCACCCGGCCCAGCCACTGGAACTCGGCCGGATCGCTGCCCGCCTGGCTCGACCGCTCCGGGACCCCCGGCATCTCGGGCATCGACACGCGCCGGCTCACCGAGCACTTGCGGAGCGAGGGGGTGATCCGGGGGATCCTCGACGTCGGCCCGGCGGACGGGCCGGCCCCGCCCGACGAGGAGCTCGCCCGGCGGATCGCCCGGGCCCCCGCCTACGGGGAGGAGCGGTTCATGCCGGAGGTCTCGGTGCCGGCGCCGGTCCGGTACGGCCCCCGCGCCGATCCGCTCGTCGCCGTGCCGGACTGCGGCGTCAAGGTCAGCATCCTCCGGGCGCTCCTCCAGCGGGACCTCGCGGTCCTCCGGCTGCCGCACGACGCGGCGATCCCCGAGCGGTTCGACGGGCGCCCGGTGGTCGGGCTCCTCGTCGGCAACGGCCCGGGGGACCCCGCCCGGCTGGCCGCCTCCATCACCGCGCTCCGGGAGGCGCGCGGCCGGGGGCTGCCCACCCTCGGGATCTGCCTCGGCCACCAGCTGCTCGCGCTCTCCCGCGGCGGCGCCACGTACAAGATGAAGTACGGCCACCGCGGCCAGAACAAGACCCTCTGCTTCTCCGACGGCCGGGCGATGATCGCGAGCGAGAACCACGGATACGCCGTCGACCCGGCCTCCTTGAAGGCGACGGGGCTCGTGCCGTGGGCGGTGAATCCCGACGACGGCACCGTGGAGGCGCTGAAGGATCCGCGGGGCCGGACCATCGCCCTCCAGGGCCACCCCGAAGGGCACCCCGGCCCGCAGGAGGCGGGGTTCGTCTTCGATCTCTTCGCCGGCAAGGTCCGGAGGAAGGCCGCATGACGCCCGCGCTCCCCCGCAAGGTCCTCGTCCTCGGCTCGGGCGCCCTCAAGATCGGGGAGGCCGGGGAGTTCGACTACTCCGGCAGCCAGTGCCTGAAGGCGCTCGACGAGGAAGGGGTCTACGCCGTCGTGGTCAACCCGAACATCGCCACGCTGCAGACCGATCCGCCGCGGCGGGGGCGGGTCTACTTCCAGCCGCTCGTCCCCGAGTTCGTCGAACCGATCCTCGAGGCGGAGCGCCCCGACGGGGTCCTCCTGAGCTTCGGCGGCCAGACGGCGCTCAACTGCGGCATCCGCCTCGCCGACCGGGGCGCCTTCCGCCGGCACGGCGTCCGGGTCCTGGGGACCCCGCTCGCCGGCATCCGCGGCACCGAGGACCGGGCGAAGTTCCTCGACCTCATGCGGCGGGCGGAGGTGCCGGTCCTGCCCGCCCGGGCCGCCTACTCCGTCGAGGAGGCGCTGGCCGCGGGGGAGGAGCTCGGCTACCCGGTGATGGTCCGGGTCGCCTTCACCCTGGGCGGCAAGGGCGGCGGCATGGCCCGGGACCGCGAGCACCTGAAGGAGGTCGCCGCCCGGGGGATCCGGATCTCGCCGGTCGGCCAGATCCTCCTCGAACGGTACGTGGGGACCTTCAAGCAGATCGAGTACGAGGTCGTCCGGGACCGGGCCGGGACGGTGCTCACCGTCTGCAACATGGAGAACGTCCTCGGCATGCGCGTCCACACCGGCGACAACATCGTCATCGCCCCCTCCCAGACCCTCTCCGACGAGGAGTACCAGATGCTCCGCCGGGCGGCGCTCCGCGCGGCGGAGATCTGCGGGATCGTCGGCGAGTGCAACATCCAGTTCGCCCTCGACCCCGTCAGCCGCGACTACTTCGCCATCGAGATCAACGCCCGCCTCTCGCGCTCGAGCGCGCTCGCGAGCAAGGCGACCGGGTACCCCCTCGCCTACGTGGCGGCGAAGCTGGCGCTCGGGTACACGCTGCCGGAGCTCACCAACAAGGTCACCGGCGTCACCTCCGCCTGCTTCGAGCCCGCCCTCGACTATGTCGTCGTGAAGCTCCCCCGCTGGGATCTCGACAAGTTCGTCCACGCCGACCACGCTCTCGGCCCCTCGATGAAGTCCGTCGGGGAGGTCATGGGGATCGGCGCCTCCTTCCCGGAGGCGATGAGCAAGGCGGTCCGGATGTGCGAGCCGCGGGCCGATCTCGTCCCTCCGGCCGAGTGCCGGCCCCTCGGGGAGATCCTTCCCACGCTCCTCCCCATGGAGCCGGAGATCCTCTTCCGGCTCCTGGAGGCGCTCCGGAGCGGCGCCGACCCGAAGGATCTCGCCGACCGGACCGCCATCGACCGGTGGTTCGTGGAGGGGCTCGCCGAGATCGAGTCGGTGCACCGGGAGCTCCTCGCCCGCTCCGGCGGCGACCTCCCGGCGCCGATCCTGCGCCGGGCCAAGGAGCTCGGGCTGTCGGACCGGGCGGTCGCCCGCGCCTCCCGCCTCGACGAGGAGGAGGTCCGCCGCCGCCGGCTGGCCGCGGGGATCCGACCCCGGGCCCGGATGATCGACACCCTCGCCGGCGAGTGGCCGGCGCGGACGAACTACCTCTACCTCACCTACCGCGCCGACGCCGACGACGTCCGGCCGGTGCCGCCGGGCAGCGTCCTCGTGCTCGGCGCCGGCCCCTACCGGATCGGCTCCTCGGTGGAGTTCGACTGGTCGACGATGAACCTGGTCGACGGCCTGAAGGCCGAGGGGGTGCCGCAGGTGGCGGTCCTCAACTCCAACCCCGAGACCGTCTCCACCGACTACGACCGCTCCGACCGGCTGTACTTCGAGGAGATCACCCTCGAGCGGATCCGGGACATCTGCGACTTCGAACGGTTCCGGGGCGTGGTCACCTGCGTCGGCAGCCAGCTCGCCCAGAACCTCACGCCGCTCCTCCACACCTGCGGGATCCCGGTCCTCGGGACCACCCCCGAGGCGATCGACACCGCCGAGGACCGCTCCCGCTTCGGCCGCCTCCTCGAACGGCTCCACCTCGCCCAGCCGGCCTGGAAGGCGTTCACCACCGTCCTCGAGGCCGAGCGGTTCGCCGACGAGGTCGGCTACCCGGTCCTCGTCCGCCCCTCCTACGTGCTCAGCGGGCAGGCGATGCGGGTCATCTGGGGCCGCCAAGACCTCGAGCGGTTCCTCCACGAGGCGGCCCGCCTCTCCCCCGAGTACCCGGTCGTGCTCTCGAAGTTCGTCGAGGGGGCCGACGAGGTCGAGCTCGACGCGGTGGCGTGCGGCGCCCAGGTGCTCGTGGCGGGGATCCTCGAGCACGTCGAGCGGGCCGGCATCCACTCCGGGGACGCCATCTTCTGCCTGCCGCCCCGGCACACCGCGCCCGAGGTCCAGGCGCGGCTCGTCACCGCCGCCGGGGACCTCGCCCGGACGCTCGACATCCGCGGCCCGTTCAACCTGCAGTTCCTGGTCAAGGACGGCTCCTTCCAGATCATCGAGCTCAACCTCCGGGCGAGCCGCTCGCTGCCGTTCCTCGCGAAGGCGACCGGGATCCCGCTCCTCCGGGAGGCGGCCCGGGCGCTCCTCGGCCGGCCGCTCTCCCGGGAGGGGCTCGCCCCGCTGCCGCCGCACCGGTGGGGAGTCAAGGTCCCCCAGTTCTCCTTCCTCCAGGTCGCCGGCTCCGACCCGATGCTCGGGGTGGAGATGCGGTCGACGGGGGAGGTCGCCTGCTTCGGGCCGACCTTCCCCGACGCGCTCGTCAAGGCGCTCGTGGCCACCGGCGTCCGGCTCGTGCCGAAGGGCGGCACCGCCTTCCTCTCCGTCGGCGGCCGGCCGCTCAAGGAGGCGCTGGTGCCGCTCGCCCAGCAGCTCGCGAACCTGGGGTTCCGCCTCGCCGCGACGGAGGACACCGCCGCCTACCTCGCGGGCCGGAACTTCCGGGGGATCCGGGTCCTGCACAAGGTGAGCGAGCCGGACCGGCACCCGAACGTCCTCGAGGTGCTCGACCGGGGCGACGTCGACCTCATGCTGAACGTGCCGCTGTCGCTCACGCAGGAGAAGCTCGAGCAGATGCTCGAGGACGAGTACGTCCTCCGCCGCCGCGCCGTGGAGGTGGGGATCCCGCTCTTCACCAACCTGGAGGCGTTCGCCGCCTACGTCGAGGGGCTCGCCTGGCTCGAGGACCACCCAGTCACCGTCGACCCGCTGTACGGGACCGAGGAGCCGGCGGGGACGGCGCCCCGCTCCCCCCGCTCGGTGCCGCTTGCGGCCCG
>JAJZDH010000086.1 GCA_021828665.1 Thermoplasmata archaeon | reverse complement strand
CGCTCGGCGGGATCGGAGGTGGCGGCGCCGCGGGGACGGCGGCGGCGCGGGGTCCCCGGGAGCCGGCCCGCCCCGGCACCGCCCCTCCTCGAGGATCTCGAGGAGCGGGGGCGGGCGCTCAGCTGGCGCCGGGCGCCCGCCCCGCCGACGATCCGACCGGCCGCCGCCGCCCGGCGGCTGCACATCCTCATGGTCGGGTGGGAGTTCCCGCCGAACCACACCGGCGGGCTGGGGGTCCACAGCTTCGAACTCTGCCGCGAGATCGCCCAGATGGGCCATCGGGTCACCTTCCTCACCCCGTTCCCCGGTCCGTTCACCCCCGTGCCCGGAGTGACCCACCGGTGGCCCGGGGGACCGAGGCTCGAGCCGGAGGAGGCGGCGGAACCGATCGGCGAGGAGCGGCTCCTCGACGCCTACGAGCATCCGCTCGACCCGAGCCGGCCGCACCTGGAGGCGATGACCGACTACAACGGGTGGATCGCCGCGCTCTCCGGGACGGAGTCGGTCGACCTCATCCATGTCCACGACTGGTTCGGCACCGTCGGGGCGGCGGCGCTGGCCCGGCGGCTCCACCGTCCGCTCGTCATGACGGTGCACTCCACGGAGTACGACCGCAGCCTCGGGCATCCGTGGACGGAGATCGTCCGCCGGGAGCAGGCCGGCCTCGATGCCGCCGATGCGGTGATCGCGGTCAGCCGCCACCTGAAGGAGCAGCTCATCGCCCGCTACCACGTACCGGAGGGGAAGATCCGGGTCATCTACAACGCGGTCCGGCCGTCGGACCGGACCGACCGGCTGCCCACCCGGGCCCCCGTCGTCCTCTACCTGGGTCGCCTCGCCGCCATGAAGGGGGTCGACACCTTCCTCCGGGCGGGCGCGCGGGTCCTGCAGCGGATCCCCGAGGTGCTCCTCGTGGTGGCCGGCGAGGGCCCCGAGTATCCCCGGCTCCTCATCCTCGCCGCCCATCTCGGGATCGCGGACCATGTCCTCTTCCTCGGGAAGGTCTCCGAGCAGGAGCGCACCGCGCTCCTCGCCCGGACGGCGGTCTTCGTCCTCCCGAGCGTCGTCGAGCCGTTCGGGATCGCGGCGCTCGAGGCGATGGCCGCCGGCGTGCCCACCATCGTCTCCAAGACGAGCGGGATCGTCGAGGTGGCCGAGGCGGTCTTCGCGGTGGACTTCTGGGACATCGACGAGTTCGCGAGCCGGATCGCGGAGCTCCTGCAGTACCCGGTCCTCCACGACACCATGGGGGAGCACGGCCGGGAGGATGCCCTCCGGGAGGGGTGGGCGGAACGGGCGCTCGAGACGGTCGGACTCTACGCCCGCCTGATCCGCGGCGGTGCGGGGGCCGCGCCATGAGGATCGTCCCGTACTTCCACCTCCACCAGCCGTGGCGGCTGGCCCGCTTCCGGTACCTCGATCTCGGGAGCGGCCGCCCGTACTTCGACCGGGACCGCAATCTCGAGATCTTCCGGGGGATCGCGGAGCGCAGCTACCGGCCGGCGCTCGGACGGCTCGGGCGCGCGCTCGAGGAGTTCCCCGACTTCCGGTTCTCCCTGTCGATCACGGGGACCTGGGTCGAGCAGGCCCGGGAGGCGGCGCCGGACCTGATCCCCCAGATCCGGACGCTCGCCGCCACCGGCCGGGCCGCCCTCGTCGGGGAGACGTACTACCACTCCCTCGCCTTCCTCGTCCCGCCCCCCGAGCTCGCCGAGGAGGTGGCCCAGCAGCAGGAGCTGCTGCAATCGACCTTCGGGGTGCGGCCCACGGTCCTCCGGATGACCGAGCTCGCCTACAGCGACGAGCTCGCCCGGTTCGCCGGAGCCCAGGGGTTCCGGGGGATGCTCGCCGAGGGGTTCGAGGGGCTCCTCCACGGGCAGTCCCCGAATTACCGGTACGCGAGCGCCGCCGATCCCCGCGTGGCGCTCCTCCTCCGGAACTACCCGCTGAGCGACGACGTGGGGTTCCGGTTCTCCGCCCGCGGGTGGAGCGAGTTCCCGCTGACGAGCGAGAAGTACGTCCGCTGGATCGCCGCGAGCCCCGGGGACCTGGTGGGCCTCTTCATGGATTTCGAGACGTTCGGGGAGCACCATGCGGCCGCCACCGGCATCCTCGACTTCCTCGAGGCGCTCCCCCGGGCGGTCGCCCGGGAGCCGTCCCTGACCTGGGCCACCGTGGAGGAGGCGCTCCCGCTGGACTCCCACGGGCTCCTCGAGGCCCCGACCACGATCTCCTGGGCCGACCAGAACCGGGACCTGGGCGCCTGGCTCGGGAACGACCTCCAGCTTTCGGCGTTCGAGGCCGCGAAGAAGGCGGGGATCCTCGTCCGCACCGCCGGCGACCCGGAGCTCCTCACCGACTGGAGGAAGCTCCTCACGTCCGACCATTTCTACTACATGTACCTCGGCGGGCACGGCGCCGACGCCGGCGTCCACCAGTACTTCAGCGCGTACGGCAGCCCCTACGACGCCTACGCGAACTACATGAACGCGCTCACGGACCTCCGGCAGCGCGCCCTCCGCCGCCTCCGGTGACCGGGTCCCGGGGGGTCCCCCGGACGACCCGGGGGGGCCGGGGCCCCCCCCTTCCGACGGCGCGATCCCTCAGGGCAGCGCGAAGCCGATGGCCGCCATGTCCGTCAGGAGGAGGACCAGCAGGAGGATCGTCACCAGGAAGAGGACCCCGTTGAACCATCGGTCGGAGATGGTGAACAGGACCTCGTCGTGACGGCCGCTCGCCGGGAACCCGAGGGCGTAGCGCATCTTGAGGAGCGCGCCGAGGGCGAGCGCCCCGAGGCCGAGGGTGGCGAGGGTCTTCCCGATGAGCATCGCCCACGCCGCCTGGGAGGGCCAGTTCGATCCCGTCGGTCCGCAGTTGGCCCCCGTCTGCAGGCAGTTGCCCGGCAGGCTCGCGCCCGCCACGGCGATGAGGACCCCCACGATGAGGAGGGCGATGCCGAGGAGCTTCGCGACCCGTCCGAGGAGTTCCATCCCGCCCGGCCGCGCCATGAACGACGGGTGGGAAGGGGGCGACGGAGTCCAGGCGGGAGGGGGCGACGGACTCCACCCCGGGGGGGGCTGCGGCGGAGGGGTCCACCCCTGCGGGGCGGGGGGCGGCGAGCCCCAGGTCGGCGCGGGCGGACTCTGCGATGGGTCGGACGCCATGCCGGAAGAAAGCTTCGGTCTAGGGGTTAATACTTTGCTTCCCGGCGAACGGGTCGGGAGGGCCGCCCGACCCTCCCGCGGCCGAGGGGGCGCGGGGGGGCGGCGCCGGGGCCGACGGCCATTCGCCCTCCACCGACCGGACCGCCCACGACTGGACCCCCTCCGGGCAGAACGCGAAATCCACGATCCGGCCCCCCGCCCGGGTCACGGCCTTGGCGACCTCCTGCCGTCGGCGGAAGTCGCAGAAGAGCAGGAGGTAGCCGCCCCCGCCGGCCCCGGTCAGCTTGCCGCCGAGCGCCCCCGCGGCGCGCGCGGCCTCGTAGAAGTGGTCGATCCCGGGGGTGGAGACCGCTTCGGTGAACCGCTTCTTCGCCTCCCAGCTGTCGTGGAGCAGATGCCCCATGGCATCGAGGTTGCCCGTCAGGAGCTCCTTCTTCATGTCGAAGGCGAGCGCCTTGGTGGCATCGAGCGCCTCGACGGTGCCGGCCTGGCGGTTCCGGTAGGCGGCGGTCTGGCTCTCGATGATCTGTCCGGAGTAGCGGGTGATGCCCGTGTAGCAGAGCATGAGCCGGTAGGCGAGCTCGTTCAGGACCTCCGGATCGATCCGGAGCGGGTTCACCACGGTCGCGCCGGCCGAGAACTCGATGAAGTTGAACCCCCCGAAGGCGGCCGCGTACTGGTCCTGGCGGCCGCCGGGGTCCCCGAGCTCGACCCGCTCGATCCGGTACGCCATCTCGGCGAGCTCGTAGCTCGTGAGCGGGATCCGGAGGTACCGCTGGAAGAGCCCCGTCAGCGCGACCGTCATCGTCGAGGAGCTGCCGAGGCCGGTCCGCGGGGGCGCGTCGGAGTGCAGGAAGATCTCGATCTCCGCGTCCGACCGGTGGAAATGCCGGAGGACCGCCTTGACGAGGTCGAGCTCGCCGTTGAAGACGAAGTCCTGGGGCGCCTGGTACTCGGCGTCGACGTCGAAGTCCAGCGAATGCACCTTGGCCGAGCCGGAGCCGGAGCGGGCGAGGAGCGTGGCGTAGGCGAACTTGTCGATGGTGGCGTTGAGGACCGCCCCGCCGCGTTCCTCCGGATACGGGCTCACATCGGTCCCGCCGCCGGCGAAGGAGATCCGGAGCGGGGCCTTGGCGCGGAGGATCTCCATCGAGGGGCCGGGAGTCATCCATAGCTTCATAAGAATGCCGCTCTCCGGTCGGCCGATGGCCGACGGCGAGGCGCCTCCGGACTGGGGGACGCGCCTGAGGGAGACGCTCCGGAAGTACCGGTACGCGCTGTCGCTGTTCGTCCTCGCCGTGGGGATCCTCCTCTGCGTGCTTGCCCTGGGGGATTTCATCGGCCCCCTCGCCGCGAGCCCCCCCTTCACCTCGATCGATCCGGTGACCGACGGCACCTGGAACGGCGGTTCGGGGGCCAACTACAACCTCGCCTTCGCCATCGTCGGCCCGATCGTCTTCATCATCGGGGCCTACCTGACCGGCGCCTACATCCTCGCCCGGCGCCGGTTCGAGCACCTCATGGCCACGAAGAGCAAGGCGGAGTTCCTCCGGAACATCCCCGACCTCGAGCAGGTCCTCTGGGATCTCACCCCCGCCGACGAGGAACGGTACTTCCGCCGCCGCACCGAGCTCAAGATCCGGCGGTAGGCCCGCGGCCGGCCCGGCCCGCCGTGCCGGAGCGGGGCCACCGGCGTAATGTAGCCGCCGCCCGCTGGCCGACGCCGATGCAGGAGGCCGTGGGCGCGAGCCGCTCCGGGTTCCGGTTCCGCCGGTTGGAGAAGCCGGAGGAGTTCCGGGCGGCCGAGGAGCTCCAGCGGCGGGCCTACGGCCTGGAGGGGACGGCGCCGCTGGGAGCGACCTTCCAGCGGACCATCCAGGACCACGGCGGACTCGTGCTGGGGGCGTTCGCCGACATCTACCTCGCCGGCTTCACCGCCGGGATCCTCGGATGGGACGGCGTCCGGCTCTACCATCTCTCGATGGCCACCGCCGTCCGCCCCGAGTACCAGAACCACGCCGTCGGGTTCCGTCTGCTCACCTACCTGAGGGAGGAGGTCCTCGCCCAGGGGCTGCCCCGGATCGTCGGCACCTTCGATCCGCTTCAGAGCCGGTCGGCCCACCTGGTCCTGCGGCGGCTGGGAGCGGTCCCCGATCGGTACCTCCCCCACTACTTCGGCCGGATCGACGGCCGGTCGGACCCCGGGATCGAGACCGACCGGGTCCGCGCCGGCTGGGAGATCGCCGGACCGGCCACCGAGGCCCGGCTCGGCGGGGCGCTCCCGACCGGCGAGGAGGACCTGGCCCGTTGGCGATCGTCGACGGCGGTGCTGGAGACCGCCGTCAGCGAGGAGGGGTTCCGGCGACCGACCGCCGTCGCCGAACCGTCCGGCGCGGGCGCCCACCTCGAGATCCCGTTCGACCTGGAGGCGATCCGGGAACACGCCCCGGCGCTGCTGCGGCCCTGGCGCCACGCGGTCCGCGACGGGTTCCGGGCGGCCCTCGACCTCGGGTGGCGGATCGACGATTTCGTCGTCCTGACCCTGGATCACGAACGCCGCGGGTTCTACCTGATGCGCCCGGGGGACGGATCCTCCCCACCGGCCGCACGCCCCGCCGCGCCGGCCGGTCCCGGGTCCGCCGGCCCGGAGTAGCTCCCCCCGGCCCCGGAGCGGTTTCCCGGAGGGACCCGATGGAGAGCGAGCGGAGGGCTCCCCGACCGAGGAGCGGCTCCGCGCCCCGCGGGCTCCCCGTCCTCCTGGTCGTGGTCGTGGCGTTCGGGCTCCTCGCCGCCGTCCTCTCCCGCCCCGCCGCGGCCCCCTCCGGGCCGGCCGCCTCCCCGACCGGGACGGGCTCCGGGACCGGCCCCCTCGCCGCCCTGATCGTCTCCGTCGGGATCCTCGCGGCCCTCTTCGGCTGGCTCGGCTGGGAGGTGTACGTGCGACTGAGGGACGGCCGGATCGGGTTCCCCTCGATCTACCTCATCCTGATCCTGGCGGTCCTCCTGATCGGGCTCCTGTTCGTCGTGCTCTTCCACGTCGTGGCGGGGAGCCTCCGCTCCGGGGGCTCCTCCCCGGGAACCCCGAACTCCTCGGCGGGTCCCGGCTCCGGCATCGCCCCCGGCAACCACACCGGGTGGCCGAACGGGACGCTGGCCCCGCGGCCCACCTCCCCGCCCGGCCCGCTCGGGATCCCCTGGGTCGATCTCGGGCTCCTCCTCCTGGGGGTGGGAGGGGCCGTGGGGGCGCTCTGGCTGCTCCGGTACCGGGCCGCCGATCCGGAGACCGACGGCGGGGAGCCCCCGGAGGAGCCGCTCCCCGCTCTCCGGAAGGATCTCCGGGGGGCGCTCGAACGGCTCCGGGGGTCGACGGACCCGAGGGAGGCGATCCGGGAGCTGTATGGGCGGCTGCTCGACGCCCTCGACCCCCGCGTGGGGTCGCTCGCCCCGCTCACGGCCCGGGAGATCGAGCTCCGGTTGGTGACGGAGGCCGGGGCGGGCGAACGGCCCGCCCGCGAGCTCCGGGAACTGTTCGAGGAGGCCCGGTATTCGACGCACCCGATGACCGCCCAGGACCGGGACCGGGCGGCGGAGGCCCTCAAGGCGATCCTCGCCGACCTCGAGCGCCGGGGCCGGGACCCGTCGCCGGCTCCCGCGGCCGGGCCGGACCGCCCGCCGACGGACGGCACGGAGGCGACCGATGGACGCGGCT
>JAJZDH010000085.1 GCA_021828665.1 Thermoplasmata archaeon | reverse complement strand
CCGCGATGTGACCACCCGCACGGTCTCGACGGCCATACACTGACAAACATCAGTAAGTGTTTGTAAGCGTTGCGGTCAAAGAATCCACGCCGAGGCTCGGGGACGGGACGGGGTGCAGCTCCGACCGTTATTGAATATCGAGCCCTCCGTCGAGGCCGCGTCCACCAAGCTTTAAGTAGAGATGCTTTCTCGCCGCCCGCGCCCGAGGCAGCTTCATGGCGGACCGCACCTCTCTCGACGTCGTGACCGAGGCGTTGGGCGCCTCGCCCACCCGCCCGTTCACCGAGACGGTGGAGCTCGCCATCAACCTCAAGGAGATCGACCTGACCGTCCCCAAGAACCGGATCGAGGAGGAGATCCCGCTGCCCCACGGCCGGGGCCGGCCCGTCACCGTCGCGCTCTTCGGGAGCGCCGAGATGTGCCAGCGCGCCCGGGGGGTCGCCGACCGGGTCATCGCCTCGAGCGAGATCGACGAGGTCGTGAAGGACAAGAAGGGCGCGAAGAAGCTCGTGAGCGAGGTGGATTTCTTCCTCGCCGAGGCGCCCCTCATGCCCACCATCGGAAAGAGGCTGGGCGTCGTCCTCGGCCCCCGGGGGAAGATGCCCCGGCCGCTGCCGCCGGGATCGGACCCCACGAACCTCATCGGGGCGCTCAAGCGTTCCATCCGGATCCGCTCCAAGGGCAGCCGCACCTTCCACACGGCCGTGGGTACCCGGCAGATGCCGGCGGAGCAGATCGCCGGCAACGTCGATGCGGTGCTGAACCGGGTCGTCGGCAAGCTCGAGCGCGGACGATCCAACATCGAGAGCGTCTACGTGAAGACCACCATGGGGCCGGCGGTCCGGCTCTGGTGACGGGAGGGGACCGTTAGCGCATGCCGGGCCGGACGGAGGTACCTGCCGAGAAAATTGCCCGGGTCCGCCGGTTGGCCCGTTCGTTCGTGGAGGCTCCGGTCACGGCGCTGATCGGGATCCGGGGGGTCCCGGCGGCCGCCATGCAGGAGATGCGGCGCGATCTCCGGGCGCGCGGCCACCCGATCGTCGTCGCCCCGAACAGCGCCATCCGCCATGCGCTCGAGATCGCCGCCCGGGAACGGCCCGCGCTCCGCCCGCTCCTCGATCACGTCACCGACCAGACCGCCGTCCTGATGGCCGCGGTCAATCCGTTCGCCCTCGCGGACCAGATGGACCGGACCCGATCGCCGACCCCGGCCCGGGGCGGGGAGATCGCGCCCGCGGACATCGTCGTCCCCGCGGGCACCACGAGCTTCAAGCCGGGGCCGATCGTCGGGGAGCTCCAGCACGCCGGGTTCCCGGCGGCGATCGAGAAGGGCAAGGTCATCCTGAAGAAGGAAGTGACCATCGTCCGCGCCGGCCAACCGATCTCCCGGGAGGTCGCCGGGCTCCTCACCCGGATGGACATCCGCCCGCTCGAGGTCGGCCTGTCGCTCCGGGCGCTCGTCGACGGCCCGACCTTCTACCCTCCGGAGCTCCTCGACGTCGACCTGGAGGCGCAGCGCGGGGAGTTCCTCCGCGCCGAGCGCCGGGCGCTCGGGGTCGCGGTCGAGATCGCCTGGACCACGCCGCGCACCATCGAGCCGCTCCTGGTCCGGGCCCGCCGCCGGGCGATCGCGGTCGCCCTGGAATCCGGGTACCCGACCCGGGAGACCCTCCCCGCGCTGTTCGCCCGGGCGATCCGGCGGGCGCACGCGGTCCACGACATCACCGGAGATTGAAGGTCCACCCCAAGTTCGCGGGAGGAAGAACGACCATGGAGTACGTATATGGTGCCCTGTTGCTCAACGCCGCCGGAAAGCCGATCGATGAGAAGGGACTCTCCGGAGTCCTGACCGCCGCCGGGATCTCCCCGGACACCGCCCGGGTGAAGGCGCTCCTCGCCTCCCTCGAAGGCGTCGACCTCGCCGCCGTGCTCGCCAAGGCGGAGACGGTCGCCGTGGCCGCGCCCGCCGCCGTCCCCGAGAAGAAGGACGGCAAGGGCAAGAAGGAAGAGGAGAAGAAGGAGGAGAAGGGCGTCTCGGAGGAAGAGGCGGCCGAGGGCCTCTCGGCGCTCTTCGGGTAACGCCGTTCCCCCTCGCCGGGGCCGACGGGTGCGCTCGGCTTAAGTGCCGGCGGCGCTCGATTCCCGGCGAGGGGCCGCCCCAGATGCCACCGCACGAGTTCTGCGGCGTCGTGGGGGTCTCCCTGCCGGGGCAGGGCGCGGCCCCGTACCTCTACCGGGGGCTGCGCGCGCTCCAGCACCGCGGCCAGGAGTCGGCCGGGATCGCCACCAGTTCCCACGGGAAGCTGTATTCGCACAAGGCGATGGGCCTCGTCCACGAGGTCTTCGGGGCCGAGACGCTGGGCAGCCTGCGCGGCTCCGTCGGGATCGGCCACGTCCGCTACGCCACGACGGGCAGTTCGGGGCTCGAGAACGCCCAGCCGATCGGTCTCAAGCTCCGGGAGGAGGACGCGGCGCTCGCCCACAACGGCGACCTCGTGAATTTCGAGAGGGTCCGCCGGCGGCTGCAGGCGCAGGGGGTCGAGTTCCTCGGGAGCGCCGACTCCGAGACGATGGCCCAGGTCATCAGCCTGGAGTATGCCCGCACCCGGGACCTGGAGGCGGCGATCCGCCGGGCGCGCCAGGAGCTGACCGGCGGCTACGCCGTGGTCCTGGTCACCGGCCACCGCGTCGTCGCCTTCCGGGACCCGCTCGGGATCCGGCCGCTCGTCCTCGGGAGGCTCGACGGCGGCCACTGCGTGGCGAGCGAGTCGGTGGCCATCGAGCTCATGGGCGGCACCCTCCTCCGGGAGGTCGCCCCCGGCGAGATCGTCACCCTGGAACGGGCCGGGGAGATGCGGACCACGCCGGGTCCGGCGTCGGGGGCCACCGCCCACTGCATGTTCGAGTGGGTCTACTTCTCCCGCCCGGATTCGGTGATGGAGGGGCAGCCGATCTATTCGACCCGGACCCGGATCGGGGAGCGGCTCGCGCGGGAATCGCCGGCGGAGGCCGACCTCGTCATCCCGGTCCCGGACTCCTCCCGACCGCAGGCGCTCGGCTTCTCCGCCGTCTCCGGGATCCCCTACGCCGAGGGGCTGATCAAGAACCGGTTCGTGGAGCGGACCTTCATCCTCCCCGACCAGAAGCGGCGGGAGGAAGAGGTCCGGGTCAAGCTGCATCCGGTCCCCGGGATCATCACGGGCCGGCGGGTCGTCCTCATCGACGACTCCATCGTGCGGGGGACCACCCTCCGGGAGATCGTCGGCATGGTCCGGGCCGCCGGCGCCTCCCGGATCGATGTCCGGATCGGCTGCCCGCCGATCGTCGCTCCCTGCTACTTCGGGGTCGACATGAAGGACCGCCGGAAGCTCGTCGCCTCGGGGCGCGGCGAGGAGGAGGTGGCGCGGATCATCGGGGCCGACAGCGTCCACTACCTCTCCCTCGAGGGGCTCGTGGACGCGCTGCGCCTGAGCGCCGACCGCCTCTGCCTGGGCTGCCTCACGGCGCGGTACCCGGTCGATGTCCCGGAGGAGCGGCAGCGGTTCCAGAAGTCCCTCACGGAGTTCTAGGGCCGTGGCCGTCGCCCTGCGGATGTTCCGGGCCGCCGACCGGATCCTCTTCGTCGGTCCGACCGGCCCGGTGGGACGGTCGGTCCGCCTCGACCCGGAGGTGGCGGCGGCGCTCGCCGGCGACGGGGGCGGCGGCGTTCCCGGCGAACTCCTCGGGGAACTCCTCCGGCACCGGCCCGCCGGGCCCCTCGCCGCCGCCGATCCCGTCCTCGAAGGGACCGCGGCGGCGCTCGGACTCGATCCCCCGGTCGGGCGGGCCGGGCGTCGGGCCGCCCGGGCCCGCGGTTGGCCGGTCCCCTCCGCGGCGGAGCGGGAGTTCTACCTCCGGCTCGGCGCCCTCCGGCTCCGGCAGGCGCTCGCCGATCCCGTCGAGACGCTCCTCACCCTCGCCCGGGAGGAGGAACGGCTGGAACGGACGTCGCGCCGCGAGGCGGCCGCCGCCGAGCAGTTCCTCGCCGGCGCCGAGGGAGGACCGGCCGAATACGCCGAACGGTGGGCCCGGTTCCGGGAGGGGCTGGAGGCGCACGCGGCGCTCCTCCGGGACGAGGTGGACCGGCGCGCCCGGGCGCTCCTGCCCAACCTCTCGGCGGTCGTCGGCCCGAGGACCGCCGCCCGGCTCCTGGCCCGGGCGGGCGGGGTGGGACCGCTCGTCCGGATGAGCTCCTCCCGGCTCCAGCTCCTGGGCAGCCGCCGTCGGCCGGGCGCCGGCCGGGGCCCCCGGCACGGACTCCTGCTCCGGGCCGAGGGGATGGAGGCGGTGGCTCCCGACCGGCGGGGCGCCTACGCCCGGAGCGCCGCGGGGCTCGCGTCCATCGCCGTCCGCATGGACGCGGTCGACCCCACGCTCCGGGCGGAGCGGCTCCTGATCCGTCGCGCCCGGCGCCTCGCGGCCCTGGCGCGGGAGGCGTCCCGGTGAGGTCGCCCACCCCGTTCGCGCCGGAGCCGGGGAGCCCCCGCCTGAAACGCCGCCGGGAATCCCCGCACGACACCTTCTGGACGGTGGGCGCCGGCGGACCCGACGCCGTGTACGGCGAGCGGGTGCTCCTGCGGCCCGACGGCGTCTCGCTGCGTCTCTTCGAACCGGGACGGTCGAAGCTCGCCGCGGGGCTCGCGCGCGGGCTCGCGGGGCCGCTGCCCCGCCCGGGGGAGCGGTGGCTGTACCTCGGGGCGGCGACCGGCACCACCGCCTCCCACGTCGCCGACCTCGTCGGCCCCCTCGGCCGGGTCTACGCCGTCGAGAAGAGCCTGAGGCCGTTCGCCCGTCTGCTCGCCACCGCCCGCCGGTACCCGAACCTCTGCCCGATCCTGGGGGATGCCCGGTGGACCGAACGCCACCTCGGCCTGATCCCCCCCGTCGCCGGCGTCTACGCCGATCTGGCCCAGCCGGACCAGGTCGGGATCGTCCTCGCGAACTGCGCGGAGTTCCTCCGGCCCGAAGGCGCCCTCCTCCTCGCGCTCAAGACCGCGAGCATGGGCCGGGACGCGACCCCCGAGGAGCACGCCCGGGCCGCCCACCGGCAACTCGCCGCCACCTTCGATCTCGCCGATCCGATCCCCCTCGACCCGTTCCACCGGAGGCACTTCCTCCTCGCCGGCCGCGCCGCCCGGGGACCCGGGGCCTCCGGGAGCTCCGGGCCTCCTCTCGTCCCCCGGGTCCCGGAGCGGGCTACGTCGCGCCCGGCCGGACCCCGCGCTGGACCACGATGGTGACCACGTCCTCGTCCTCGAGCAGGTGGTCCCGCCCGACGGTCTGGCCGGGGAAGCGGGCGCTCTTCCCCCAGACCTGGGCCGACTTGAACTGGACCCCGAGCTCGGTGGGCAGCCGCCGGAGGAGGTCCTCGATCCGGTTGCCCCGCCGCAGGATCACCGGCTCGTCCCGGTCCGGTTCCCGCCCCGGCGGCTTCACGTAGATCCGGAGGAACGCGAGCGCCCGCCCGATGGCCGCGGTGAGCTCGGGCATCCCCTGGCGGGCCCGGGCGGAGATGAAAACGGGGACGAACGGGCGCATCCGGGCCCGGAGGGCGTCCGCCTCCGACCGGGAGAGCAGGTCGGCCTTGTTGACCGCGAGGATCGCCGGCAGGTAGACGCGGTTTCCCGCCAGCACATCGATGAGCTGGTCGGCGGTGGCATCCTCCCGGAAGACGATCCCCCCGTTGTGGAGCCCGAACTCCCGGGCGATCTGGGCGGCGATCCCGTCGCCGAGGTGGGTGAGCTTCACGGTGCTCGACACGGTGAGCCCGCCGCGGTCGGCCGGGGTGACCACGATGCGCGGCGGCCGGCCGTTGATCCGGATCCCCGAGTTCTCGAGCTCGGTGACGAGCCCCTCGAAGTCGGTGTGCTCCCGGTCGATGAGGAAGAGGATGAGATCGATGGACCGGACGACGCTCAGGACCTCCCGGCCCCGGCCGCGGCCCTTCGCCGCCCCCGGCACGAGGCCGGGCATGTCCAGGATCTGGATCGAGGCGCCTTCGAACCGCATCATGCCGGGGATGATCGACACCGTCGTGAAGTCGTAGGCCCCGATCTCGCTGTCCGCCCCGGTGATGGCGTTGAGGAGCGTCGATTTCCCCACCGACGGGTACCCCACGAGCCCCACGGTGGCGTGGCCGCTCTTCCGGACGGCGTAGCCGAGCCCGCCACCGCCCTTGGACCGGGCGCGCTTCTCCCGCTCGAGCCGGAGGACGGCGAGCTTGGCCCGGAGCCTCCCGACGTGCAGCTGGGTCGCTTTGTTGTACTGGGTGGAACGGATCTCCTCCTCGACCGCAGCAATCTGTTCCTCGAGGGAGGGCATCGACGGATCCGGGGGCGGGAGTCGCTCGGCGCGCAGCTACTTGACGGTGGCGCCGCGCGCGGCCGGCCGGCACCGTTCACCTCCCGCGGCCCGCGCGGGGCGCTTGACGGGGCCGCCGCCTCCGTCCGGCATGGCGCTCGCACGGGAGCCCGGGGCCGACCGCTCCGGGAGCGCGACCGTGCGAATCTTCCGCTTCCTGCCGCGCCACCGGCCGCCGCTCGCCGACGAGGAGCGCCGCTTCCGGACCGAGCTCGCCGCGGCGCTCCGCATCGCCGGGGGGATCGGATGCGCCTTCGGCCTCACCTGGGAATCCGGCCGCACCGGCGGCGCCCTCCTCGAGCTCGCCGATCCGGTCGCCGCCGCGTGGGCCCGCCAGGCGCTCCTTCCCGCCTACGGCCTCGGCCAGTGGAGCGCCCGGGCGCCCGTCGCCCGGGAGCTGCCACCGGCCCGCCGCTTCCTCGCGCTCGCCGGGCCGGCGGCGCTCCCGCTGCCATTCGCCGTCGACCGACCCCCATGGTCGGAGACGGTGCTCCTCGGC
>JAJZDH010000084.1 GCA_021828665.1 Thermoplasmata archaeon | reverse complement strand
TCCGCCGGTCCGGGGCCGGATCGGCCCCGGGCCCCGAACGGCGGCCCGGAGGCGGGCGGCGGCGCCCGGGGACCCGTGCGGGTCCCATGACGGGCCGCTGGCCCGGGTCCCGCCGGAGGATCCTGCTCGTCTCGGCCGCGATCGCGGCGGCGGCGCTCCTCCTCCTCATCGTCCTCACCGTCCAGGTGGCGCCGCCGCCCACGGTGACGGTGACCCGGGCCGAGGTGGTCATCGTCGGCCAGGGCTCGGATGCGGGCGGGCTGGGGTGGTTCGGCCCGAGCCCGTACAACTACAGCGGCGCCGTGAACGGATTCCCGTTCGTCTTCGGCGTCGGGGAGCCCTTCCACTTCTCGATCCAGATGATGGACAACGACGCCCGACCCCACAATCTGAGCGCCGCCGCCGTGGCGGCCCCGTTCGCGTTGACGGGATATACTCCCACGCTTCCCTACTACGTGGAGGCGCACGAGGATTTCCTCCTGGACCTCGCGATCCTCATGCCCGCGCACCCCGGGACGTACGTTCTCATGATCACCCTGACGACCTACGGATGAGGCGACGGGGTCCCCGGGGCCACGGCCCGGCGACCGGGCCGACGCGGCGCGGGGGGGCGGACCCGCTCCGGTCCGGGAGGGCACGGCCGCCATGAACCCGTTCCATCGGGGGCGCCGGGGCCGGTGGATCTTCTTCCTCGCCGTGGTCGCCGTCGCGGTCGCCGGGGCGGCGGTGCTCGCGGCGTACGCGCTCACGCGGTCGCCGTCGGCCCGGGTCACGGTCACCGGCGGCGAGGTGGTCCTCCAGGAGGGCCGCTCCACCTTCGGCACCTACTGGTTCACGCCGCCGACCGACAACCTGAGCGGCGCCGAGCAGGGATTCCCGATCACCGTCGCCCCCGGGACCCTCTTCCGCATCGCGGTACCGATCTCCAATACGGACACCCGGGCCCACTCGATCGATTCGGTGAGCACCGCGCCGCCGTTCTCCGTGGCCGGCACCAGCGTGCCGCTGCCGGTGGAGGTGCCGGCGCACGAGGACACGACCCTCTACGTGAACCTGACGGCGCCCGCCACATCGGGCACCTACTCCTTCACCGTGACGGTGACCTGCCTCTCCTGACCTCCGGTCGCCGGTGGGGGAGCGGGCCCCCCGGCGGGCCGGGCCGGCCCCGGAGAACCGGGGGCCGCCCGGAGGAGCCGGTTCCGGGCGGCGCGGTAGGTTTTAAGCAGGGCCCCCGCGGTGGGCGGCCGTGGAGGACTATTTCGCCCTCCTGGAAGCCGAGGTCGACCGGACCTACGCCGCCGCGGAACGGGCCCGCGCCGCCGGGATCGATCCGGAACCGGCGCCGGAGATCCCGCGCGCCCAGGATATGGCGATGCGGGTGGAGAAACTGCTCTTCCATCTGCCGCTCGCGGGGATCGCCGAGGAGATCCGGGCGTTCGGCCGGGACCACTCCCGCGAGGAGGTCGCGGTGGAGATGGCGCGCCGGCTGGCCCGCGACACCGCGCGGGCCGGATCGCTGGAGGCCCGGCTCGACATGGCGCTCCGGGTGGGGCTCGCCATCCTGACCGAAGGGATCCTGGTGGCGCCGCTCGAGGGGCTCGCCGAGGTCCATGTCCGGAACGAGGGCGGGGCGGGCGCGTACCTCGAGCTCTACTACGCCGGCCCGATCCGGGCCGCCGGTGGCACCGCCCAGGCCCTCTCGGTCCTCCTGGCCGACCTGGTGCGGCGGGACTGCGGTCTCTCCGCGTACGTCCCCCAGCCGGCGGAGATCGGCCGGTACAAGGAGGAGCTGCCGCTGTACAAGCACCTGCAGCACCTGCAGTACGTCCCCACCGCCGACGAGATCGAGCTCGTGGTCCGGAACGTGCCGGTCTGCATCTCCGGCGAGTCCACCGAGGCCGACGCCGAGGTGAGCGCGTTCCGGGACCTCCCCCGCGTGGGGACGAACGGCATCCGGGGCGGGGCCTGCCTCGTCCTCGCCGAGGGGATCTGCCAGAAAGCCGCCAAGCTGCGCAAGGTGGTCGAACGGCTGGGGATCCCGGGGTGGGAGTTCCTGGAACAGATCGGTCGGCAGAAGGGGGTCGAGAGCCCGGGCGCGGGTCCGCCGAAGTACCTCTCGGATGCCCTCGGGGGTCGGCCCATCCTCGCCTATCCGCACCGGCCGGGCGGTTTCCGCCTGCTGTACGGACGGACCCGGACGGGCGGGATCGCCTCCCTCGCGGTGAACCCGGCCACGATGGTCCTCCTGCGGAACTTCGTCGCCATCGGCACGCAGGTCAAGATCGAGTATCCGGGGAAGGCGACCGCCATGGGGCTGTGCGACACCATCGAGGGGCCGTTCGTCGAGCTCGACGACGGCACCTTCCTCGGGGTCCACGACCGCGCGACGGCCGAGGCGGTCCTGCCCCGGGTCCGGCGGATCATCGATCTCGGGGAGCTCCTGGTCCCGTACGGGGAGTTCCTGGAGAACAACCACCTCCTGGAGCCGGGCGCGTTCGACCTCCTCCAGTACCTCGCGGCGCGGGAGCGCGCGGGCGGACCGGGCCCGGAGGAGCGGCCGTTTCCGGGCTGGACGGAGGCGATCGCCGAGGCCCAGCGGTTCGGGATCCCCCTGCATCCGCGGTTCAACCTCTTCTGGCACGACCTCACCGTGCCGGAGATCCTGGGTCTCTCCGAGGAGGTCCGGGAGCGCGGCCGGTGGATCGACGGCCGGCTCCGGCTGCCGTCCGACCCGGAGATCCACGAGCGGCTCGTCCGGCTCGGGGCGAGCCACGCGCCCGCACCGGACGGCGGCTGGCTCCTCGCGGAGCTCGACGGGGCCGGCCTCGTGGGGGGGCTCGGGCTCGCGCCGGATCCGCCCGGGCTCGCCCGGCGGCTCCCGCTGCCCGACCGGGACGCGGCGGGCACGGACCCGCTCGCGCTGGTCTCCCGGCTCGCCGGTGTGGAGATCCGCGCCCGGGCTCCCTCCCGCATCGGGGGGCGCGTGGGACGGCCGGAGAAGGCCCGGCAGCGGAAGATGACCCCCAACGTCCACGCGCTCTTCCCGGTCGGGGAGGCGGGCGGGGCGCACCGGTCGCTCGCCGAGGCGGCGCGGCGGTCGCTCGGCGAGGGGGTCCCGACCCCGCTCGGGACGCGCCGGTGCTCCGCGTGCGGGACCCGGACCCTCTGGCCGAAATGCTCCTGCGGCGGGCCGACGGTCCCCACGGGCGAGATCGGGCTCCAGTCGCTGCCGGTGGCGGCGCTCTGGGCTGCGTCGCTCGACCGGTTGCACCTGAACCGCATCCCCGAGGTCAAGGGGGTCAAGGGGCTCACCAGCCGGGCGAAGATCCCCGAACGGCTCGAGAAGGGGGTGCTCCGGGCCTTCCACGGCGTCTCGGTCTACCAGGACGGCACCGCCCGGTTCGATCTCACCGACCTGCCGCTCACGCACTTCCGCCCGGCCGAGATCGGGCTCCCCGTGGCCACGGCCCGGTCGCTCGGCTACACGACCGACGTGCTCGGGGCCCCGCTCTCCGCCCCCGACCAGCTCCTGGAGCTCGCCGTCCAGGATGTCGTGGTCGCCTCCTCCTGCGGCCGGTACCTCACGCGCCTCGCCCAGTTCGTCGACGACGAGCTGGTCCGGCTGTACGGCACGGAGCCGTTCTACCGGGCCCGGCGGCCGGAGGATCTCCTCGGGACCGTCCTGATCGCGCTGGCCCCGCACACGTCCGGCGGGGTCGCCGGACGGCTCATCGGCTTCACCGAGGCCGAGGCCTGCCTCGCGCACCCGCTCTTCCACGCGGCCAAGCGGCGCAACTGCGACGGCGACGAGGATTCGGTCACGCTCCTCCTCGACGGCCTGCTCAATTTCTCCCGGGCCTACCTGCCCGAGAGCCGCGGGGCGCTCATGGACAAGCCGCTCGTGCTCACGACCCGCCTCGATCCCAAGGAGGTCGACAAGGAGGCGCACAACCTCGACCTCGACCTCGTCTACCCCCCGGAGCTGTACCGGGCGGCCGACGGCCACCGGCCCCCCAAGGAGGTCGAGGGGTTCCTCGACACGGTCGGCCACCATCTCGGGGAGGCGCGGGCGATCTCCGGCTACGGCTTCACCCACGACACCGAGGATGTGGCCGCCGGACCGGTCTTCTCCGCCTACCGCGAGGCCGGTTCGATGAACCGGATCGTGGAGCAGTCCCTCACGCTGACCCTGAAGCTCCGGGCGGTGGACGTGGCGGACGCCGTCGCCCTGGTGCTCAACAGCCACTTCCTGCCGGACCTCATGGGGAACCTCAAGAGCTTCGCGACCCAGAAGTTCCGTTGCAAGGCCTGCGGCACCTCCTTCCGCCGCCCGCCGTTGTCGGGCCGCTGCACCGAGACCCGCCCGGGCGCCTCCGGCCCGTGCGGGGAGGAGCTCCTCCCCACGGTGTTCGAGGGGGCGGTCCGCAAGTACCTCGGCCTCTCCCAGCGGCTGGCCGGGACGCCGGGGATCACCCCCTACCTCCGCCAGCGGCTCCACCTGCTGGAGAGCTCGCTCGCCACCCTCTTTCCCGGCAGCAACGACCAGACGGTGCTCGAATCGTTCCCATCCGCTCCCGACGGCGGGGGGGCCGCCCCCCCCGAGGGGACCGGCGAATCCGTCCCGTGAGCCGGCCCCGGAGGGACCGGCCGGGCGCGGCCGGCCCGGAGGCTACCGCGCCGGCCGTCCGCCGACCGGGCAGAACTCGTTGGCGGCGTCGACGAGCGGCTTGAGGTAGGTGAGCGCCGGGCCGCCGTGCATCACCACGGCCACGAATCCCGCCTCCATGACCTCGCCGCGCGTCGCTCCCAGGGCGACCGCCGACGACACGTGGAAGGCGATGCACCACTCGCACTGGGCGGCGACCGCGAGCGCGACGCTGATGATCTCCTTCTCCTTCGCCGACAACGACGGTCCGCCCTCCGCCGCCTTCATGAAGTTCATGAAGCCGGCGATCTCCCCCGGGTACTCCCTCTGGAGCGAACCCACCAGTCCCTGGAACTCCTCGAGCCGGTCCTTCATGTGTCCCATGAGCACCACCTTCGGGGGACGCACGGGGTACGGAGTATTTGGTCGGAAGGTCAACCGGCCCTGACCTGGGACGCTCCGGGTCGGGGGCCTCCGCTCCTCCCGGCGGTGGCCGCCGCGAAGGAGTCCGGACGATCCGGGGGCCGGTATCGCCTCGAACGGGAGGCCGCCGGCGACCGTGGGCTCGGGGGTCCGGGGCGGGGTGGGCCCGCGGGGCCGGCGGCGGGCCAGCGGCCTTATACCGGCGGCGGGCTTCCCTCGGGTGCGGGCTTGTAGGGTAGTCTGGACTATCCTTTTGGCCTTCGAAGCCAAAGACCTGGGTTCGAATCCCGGCGACGCCGCGCCGGGCGGAACTCCCAGCAAGCCCGCTCCCCCGGGGGGACCCCCGGAGAGCTTTTCCCGACTGCCCCTCATGAGGAAGCGGGTCGGACGGGCATGGTCAACTGGCGCGAGGTGGAGCGGCTGAGGTCCCGGGGGCTCGACTGGGAGACGGTCGCCGCGGCGCCGTCGGTCCAGTTCCTGCCGCCGGACGGGGTCGAGGATGCCGGCCGCGCGCTCAAGACGCTGTATCTCACCCGGAAATCCCAGCGTTCGCGGAGCTCCCGGGGCGGCTCCCTCGCCGCCGAGGAGGAGGCGGCGGCGGCCCGCGCCCCGGCGCGGCTCTGGTCGTCGCGGCTCTTCCCGGTCGGCGCCTTCCTTGCGGTGGCCGTCGCCGTCTGGTCGATCGTGGCCGTGGCGTTCCCGGCGCCGTACGGCATCGTGGTCCCCTTCCTGCCCGATCTCCTCCTCGGCCTCCTCCTGGGGGCCGCCCTGCTGATCGCCGCCTTCCTCCTCGGGGTCTCCGACCTCCGCGGCGCCTGGACGAAGCCGGTCGCCGTGGGAATCGTCCTCGGGCTCGTCGGGGTGGGACTCTCCGGCTTCGTGGCGAGCCAGGAAGGATACCTCTCGCTGGCCCCGGGAACCCCGTACGGGAACGGGTTCCAGCAGGCGGCGAACGGACTCTGGACGGAGAACGGCCGGCCGGTCGTCTTCTTCATGGGATCGGCCGCCTGCCCGTACTGCTCCGCCTCGAGCTGGGCGATCCGCGGGGCGCTCGACCTGTTCGGCGGGCTCGACGGCACCGGCTACACCACGTCGGCCCCCGACGATTCGGCCGGTCCGAACACGCCGGAGGTCACGCTGTACGGATCGACGCTGGGGGGCACGTACCTGACGTGGTTGCCCGCCGAGGATTCGGACAACCAGGTGATCCAGCAGCCGGCGCTCACCCCGGCCGAGCAGTCGTACCTCTCCGCGTACGACGCCACCGGCAGCATCCCGTTCCTGGTCTTCGGCGGCATCTACATCCACGTGGGGACCTTCGTGGAACCGGCGTCGCTGACCACGGGCGGCGCCGTCGGTACCGCCCCGTACACCCCTTCCCAGGTGAACGGGCAGATGCAGAACCAGAGCGGCCCCGCCTACAGCGCGATCATCCAGTACGTCTACCTCATCGCGGCCTACTGCGCCAAGATCGACGAGCTCGCCCACCTCACCCCGCCGTCGGCGGTGATGCAGAACGCCCAGGTGCAGGCGGATCTCCAGCAGATTCCCTGACCCGGGAGGGAACGGCCGCGATGGTGGACGCCCGCACGCTGCACCGGGCGCTCCTCCTCGCGATCGTGGCCGGCCTCGCCTTCAGCCTCTACGCGACGTTCGAGGTCCTCGACCCGGCGCTCCAGCACACCTGCTCGATCACGGGATACTTCTCGTGCCAGGCGGTCGACCAGAGCGGCTTCACCCATCTCGGACCGGTGCCGGACTGGTCGGTGGGGCTCGGGGGCTTCCTCCTCCTCCTCGGCCTGGACCTGCCGCTGCTCGCGACCTACGACCGCCGGCTGCTGCACGCCGTCGTCGCCGTGGCGGCGGCCGGCGCGGCGGTGGCGGTCGGACTGGCCTACGTGGAGCTCGAGATCATCCGGGCGTTCTGCCCGATCTGCCTCGGGGCCTACCTCTCCGACGCGGCGGTCCTGCTGATCGCCGTCGCCCTGGTCCGCGCGCGCGGCCGCGCGGCGGCCGAGGTCGCCGCCGCTGC
>JAJZDH010000083.1 GCA_021828665.1 Thermoplasmata archaeon | reverse complement strand
AGGCCGAGCCTTCGTGCCGCCTCTCCCGGGCGAAGCAAAATGTCCATCGATAGGACATGGAGTGTGGACTATGTATAGGTTGCGCCATTAGCTGCTAAAGCCCCCTCCGGCCCTCGCCCCACCGGCCCGGCCGGCGGGGAGCCCCCTCCTCCATCGGGCGTACGCCCGCGCCGACCGGAACTCCGCTCCCCGCGTCCGCCGATGGCCCCGGGACGGTCCGTGGGAATCGGGGTCGGACCGACCGGGGAGGGAGCCTCCCGCACCGCCCCCCGCGCGTCGGAAGTCCGTCCCCGGCCTTCGCCGTCGCCGCCCGGTGCCTCCCGGTCCGGCCGGCGATCGGCCGCGGACTCCTCGGGGGAGGGCGGCCCGCGCGCGGCGCGGAGGGCCTACTCGTCGTCGCGGGGCTTGCGACGGCGCCGGATCGGGGGGTTCTCGGCGCTCTCCGAGCGGTCCCGGTACCGACGGCCGGGGGGAGGTCCGGAGGGGCGCCCGCGCCCACCGCGCCGCGGATCGAAGCCGCCTCCGCCACCGCCGCCGAACCGTGGCCGGGCATCCCGGGCGAACCCGCGTCCCGGCGGCCGGCCCCGGCCCTCGCCGTCCCGGCTCCGGGGCGGAAGGACGAAGCTGTTGCCGCAGGAACTGCACTCGCCGCGGACCATCCCGTCCGGCTGCGTCGCGAACCGGAGCTCGCCGCCGCACTCCCGGCACGGCCGCGTGCGGGGAGCGTCGGAACGGAAGCCGCCGCCGGGGGAGGGCCGGGACCAGGCCCTCGGGCGGGCGGCGGGGGCGGACCTCTCCTCCTCCTCCTCTTCCTCCTCGTCCGCGTCGCCCCGGCGGGCGAAGGCGGCGATGGTCGCGCAACTCCCGCACTTCGCCTCGAGCAGGTCGGGCGACGCGATGCGGAGCGTCATCCGCCCCTCGCACTCGGGGCAGGAGATGGTGAAGGCCGCGGGGAGCGGGGCGGCTCCTTCCGTGGTCCCCGATGCCGCCGCTCCTTCCGGCGCGGGTTGCCCCGAGGGCAGGATCCGGAGGTTCTCCGTGCCCTGGCCGCAGGCCCCGCAGCTGGCCCGCCGCACCTCCGCTGCACGAATCTCGAACTCGATCTCGGCCCCGCATCCTGAACATGTTTCGGTCATGGTATCCCGGGATACGGGAGAGGGAGAGGTTCATTAGCTGATGCCCCCGGGCCCCGGCTCTCCCGGGGGCGGACCCCGGCGGCGATTCGCGCCGGCCCGCCGCGTCCTCCCCCGGCTCCGTCAGGGCTAAGAGCGGCGGCTCCGGTGGCCTCCCGAATCCGTCGTGCCTTGGGACGTCCCCCGACGGGGATCCCGGAGGTCGCGCGGGAGCCGGGAGAACCGATCATGGTCGCGAAGAAGAGGAAGCCCGCCGCTCGGAGCCGGAGCTCCCCGCACCCCTCGGTGGATGCGGGCCGCGCGCTGCTCGAGGTATTCGAGACGCTGGAGGAGGAGTTCGATGAGGCGGCCGAACACGTGCGGCAGCGCCCGGAGTTCCAATCGATCCGGCTGAGCGCGGTCCGGCCCCTGGCCGCCGACCGCCTCGAGGCCGGCTCCGTCGGCTGGCTCCGCGAGATCCGGATCTCCGAGGTGGACCGGGGCTCCCCGGGACCCGACGAGATGGAAACGTTGGTCGGCTGGCTCTACTTTGTGGTCAACCCGAGGCACTCCCCGACGGGAGGCGCCCCGAAGCCCGAGAGCCCCATCGTGGGCATCCCCGTGGAGGATTTCGCGTATATCGTCGAATGCCGGAGGGTCCCGCGGTCGATGCTGGCCATCAAGAGCGACTCGGCCGAATCCGTCCCGCGGCTCCGGCGCCTCGCGGAGCAGGTCCGGGAGGAGCTCGAAGGGGCCGAGTGAGCCGGCGCCGGGCCCCGGCCCGCGGCGAGACGGACGGGCCGGGCTCCCTCGCTGCGGGGGCCGGGGGTTGGAACGGCCCGGCTCTCCGGCCGGTCGGGGCGATCGATCGGAACTGGGCCCCTCGGCGATCCCGGCGAGCTCGGAGCCACGGAAGGCGGCCCGGGGAGCTCGTGCCCCCGCGGGGACCGCGGACCTCCCCGCAGGGGGGGGGATCGGCGGTCGTCGCGGACCATGGATCGGGGGCCTTCCCCGGCGGTGACGAAAGCCGCCCCCGGGCCCGGCCGTGCCGGAGCGCCGACGCGACCGGTCGGTCCACTTCCCGCGTCCCCATCGGAAGCCGCTAAGCGGTCCCGAGGGTGGTCGCTCCCCCATGGCTCCGGATCCGCCGCGGTGGCTCCTCGGCACCTTCGTGGGGATCCAGGCCACCGCCATCCTGGTGGCGGTGGTCGCCGGGACGGTGGTCGTGGCCGGAGGCCCGACCGCCGGGGTGTCGTGCCCCCGCTTCCCCGGCTGCCTGGCCGACCCATCGGGCCGGCTGGCCCTCGTGCACACCGGGGCGGCGGGACTCCTCCTGGGACTCGTCGGCGCCGGGGCCGGGCTCGCCTTCCTTCTGCGACGCACCGCACCGGCGCTCCTCCCGTGGGCGGCCGCCGCCTTCCTGGTGCTCGGGCTGATGGCCGGTCTCGGGGCGGCTCTCGCCACCGGTGCCGTTCCGTTGTCGTGGGCGTCGCTCCAGATCGCCGTCCTGGCCCTCCTGGTTCTCCTCCTCGCCATCGGGGCGATCCGGGCCCGGTCGGTGGTCCGCCGGCTCCCCGGGCCCCCGGGCGAACGAACCCTCTCCGGCGCCTGATCCCGGTCCGACCGGGCTCGGGGCCGGCGGGGTCCGCCGAGGAACCGGGTTCCGCCGGAGGCGGGGATTCCGGCGGGCCGTCTCCCCCGGTCGGCCCCCGGAGATTCCGTCCCGGCTCCTGCCGGAACGGACCCGCGGAGCGGAGCCCCGGCGCGGGGCGGGGTTCCGGGGGGCTCCCGTGCGGGGGGCCGGCTCCCGCGGCGTCAGAACGGGATCTCGCGGAGGAGCTGCTCCATCCCCGTCCGGGCCGACATCCCTCCGGCCCCGAGGACGACGACGGCGAGGCCGATCCCGGCGACGAGGAGCGGGAGCGAACCGGCGCCGTACCCGGGGTTGGTCAGCCAGAACGCGAGCGGGGCGATGGTGCCGAACAGCAGCAGGAAGCCCAATCCCATCGCCCCCAGCATCGCCGAGGGGCGCAGGTACTGCGGCCGGGGCCGATCCTGGAAATCGGAGTAGCGGGTGGCGAAGGCGAGCCCGAGGACGGTGCCCTCGAAGACCGCCGTGAGGGCCACGATCGCGAGCCCGATCGCGAGCTCCGGGTCGAAGCCGAACCGCGCCGCCATGAGGGCGCTGGTGACGACCGCATAGGCGCCGGCGAGGAGTCCCACCGATCCGGCCTTGGCGCGGAAGAGGTTCCCGGCGGAGAGCGGCGCCGCGTACAGGTTCTGGAAGGCGCGCCGTTCCTGCCCGATCGAGGTGGTGGCGAGCAGGAGGCCGAAGAACCCGGAGATCCAGGCGACCCAGACGGTGGTGGTGAACACCCCGAGGCCCCCGGTGCCCTGGGACTCCAGTCCGAGGACCCCGAAGAGGCCGAAGACGATGGGGACGATGAGGAGCGGCACCATCTCCCGGCGCCGGACCATGCCGCGCAGATCCTTGGAGACCACGGCGGCCTCCTCCGGACGGAATCCCAGGAACGCCAGCACGGCGTGCCGCCGGCCGAAGACGTGCGCCGACAGGCGGATCTCCGAGGGGGTGGGGTACCAGTAGCGCGCCCGGAGCTCGGCGGCGGCGTACCCGATGAGGAAGACCACCGCGAGCTGCCCGGCCACGAACAGGCCGACCTCGTCCCACGCACCGGCGATCGCGGCGGAGAGCGCCCGGGTGCTCCACAAGAACGGCAGATCGGTGGAGACGGCATCGACCGTCCCGGCCGACCGGAGGAGGGCGAGGAAGAGCACCGGATTGAACAGGAAGACGAACAGGACCCCGACCGCCAGGATGGCGGCGGCCCGGGCGAAGAGGGTGAACCGGCCGGAGCGGCCGCCGAGCGCGGAGGCGGCGTGCTGGGAGACCGCCCGGAGCATCTCGAGGAGGAGCCCGCCGAGGAGGAGCCCCACCGCCCCGAGCAGGGCGGCGAGCAGGAACGGGCCGAACGCCCCGGCGGCGAGGGCGAGCGCGAGGCTGGCCCCGAGGGTGAGCGCGAGGGTGATGGAGTAGGAGTACGCGATGGCGAGCGCCGAGGCGAGGACGTACTCCTCCGGGAGCACGGGCAACCAGTTGATCGAGTCGCTCGAGGAGAACCGCGGGCTGTTCGACAGCTCGAAGAGCACCCCCGCCACGAGCACCGCCCCCAGGGCGATGGCCGGGACGAGCGGCAGGACGAGCGCGGTCGACGCGGCGGGGTCGAGGAAGACCGCGGCGCCCGGCGACCGGAGGATCGAGGCGACGGCGCCGTACGCGAGGAGGAATCCGACGACGTTGTAGACCACGAGGGAGATCCCGCGGCCGAAGAAGCTGTTCGGATCGGAGCCGGTCCGGCCGGTCCGCAGCTGGGAGGCCACCAGCACCCCCGCAATCCGGTAGATCCGGTGCAGCCACCCCAACGTCCACCTCCCGGGGTTCAGCGGAGGAGCGCGGCGACGACCTCCCGGAGGGAATCTCCCCCGGTGAGGGCCAGGAACGCTTCCTCGAGGCCGGAGTTCGGGGTGCCCGAACGGCGCTTGAGCTCGGCCGCCGTCCCTTCGGCGACGACGACGCCCCGGTACAGGATGACCACCCGGTCGCAGACCGCCTCGGCGATATCCAGCACGTGGGTCGAGAAGAGCACGCCGATCCCCTCCTCGCGGGTGAGCTTCGCCAACAGCTCCTTGACGATCCGGGCCGCGCGGGGGTCGAGGCCGTTGAGCGCCTCGTCGAGGATGAGGAGGCGCGGCCGGTGCAGGAGCGCCGCCGTGAGCGCGATCTTCTGCTTCATCCCGTTCGAGTATCCGCTGATGAGCGAGTTCTCGTGCCCGCGGAGCTCGAGGGCGTCGAGGAAGGTGCCGATCCGGTGCGCCCGCAGGGCGGCCGGGAGGCCGTACAGATCGGAAACGAAGTCGAGGTACTCCGCTCCCGTCAGGAACTCGTAGAGCGCCGGGCTCTCGGGGACGTAGCCCACCCGGTGCTTCAGTTCGAGCGGGTCGGTCCGGAAATCGGTCCCCAGGATGCGGAGGCGGCCGCCGTCCGGCCGGAGGACCCCGACGATCGCCTTCATGACGGTCGACTTGCCCGCTCCGTTGGGTCCGAGGAGACCCACGATGGAGCCGGCCGGGACGGCGAAGCTCACGCCCCGAAGCGCCGGGGTGGAGCCGTAGGACTTGACGAGCCCCTCCACTTCGAGCGCCCAGGGACCCGGCGACGGCCGGGCGACGTCCGCCCGGGGCCCGAGGGGTTCTCCGGCCGCCATCTTCGCTCCCCCCCCGGGCGCCCCCCGTCGTCCCACGCCGGGGGATGAAATAGCGCTTGGTCCCCGCGGCCGAAGGGCGCCCGGCGCGCGAGCCGGCCCCACCTCCCCCCCGGCATACGCTCAAACCCGCCGTCGTCTCCCCCGGCGTTCTGCCCGCCGGGTCTCCCCGGCGCGCGGCGGGAGCCGGGGACCGATGGACGGAGAGGGTACGGGGCCCGGGACCGCCGGAGCGGGCCGACCGGAGCGGCTCCCGGACCGGCCCCTTGGCGGCGCTCCCGGCGGCCCCCCCGGCCGGTGGTTCGCGGGAGCGGAGGGCCGGGCGACGCTCGCCCTCGTCGCGCTCCGGGTCCTCTACGCGTACAACTGGACCGACATCGGGCCGGCGCTCCCCGCGCTGAGCCGGCAGATGGGGATCGCCGAGGCCGACTGGGGACTCCTGCTCGCCGCGTTCTTCGTGGGCGCCGGAATGCTGCAGATCCCGGCCGGCCTCCTCGCCCGACGGTACGGGAACCTCGTGATCGCCCTCCTCGGCGCCGCGATCCTCGGGGTTGCGGCGGTCGCCTGCGCCTTCGCGCCCAACGTTCCGTCCCTCCTCCTCCTCCGGGGGGTCTGCGGGGCCGGCGCCGGCCTGTTCTTCTCGCCGGCCATCGCCGTCGTCGCCGGGCTCCATCCCGAGGGGCGGCGGGGGGTCCCCGTGGGGCTGTTCAGTTCGGCCTACAGCGCGGGGGCCGGCCTCGGGGTCTTCGTCACCGCCCTCCTCATCGGCCCGCTCGGCTGGGGACCGGCGCTCGCCGTGGGGGGGTTCGGGACCCTGCTGCTGGTACCGATCGTTCTCACCCTCGTCCCCCGCCCGTCCGTCCGGATCGGCCCCCAGCCCGCCCGCCGTCCGCCGTGGAGGGAGATCCCCGCCGTGCTGCGATCGCGGGCGGTCTGGGTCATCGGCGTCGCATTCATCGGGATCGAGGGCGCCTCGCTGGCCGCCGGCCAGTTCTTCGTACCGTACGCGGAGGTGGTCCGGGGCTGGTCGGCCCCGATCGCCGGGTCGGTGGGCGCCCTCTTCGTCTTCCCGAGCCTCTTCGGGGGTCCCGTCGGAGGTTGGATCGCCGAACGGTTCACGAACCGGCGGAGCTGGCTCGCGGTGCTCACCGCGGGCCCCTCGCTGCTCCTGGTGCTGGTCCCCGGGTTGCCGTTGGCCGCCGTCGCCGTCGCGGCGACGATCTTCGCGACGGCGGTGGGAATGATCTACGCCATCATGTACGTCCTGCCCGCCTACTTGCCGGGGATCCACGACGCGGACCTGCCGCTCGCCATCGGATTGTTCAACGGCATCCAGTTGGCGGGAGGCGCCGCGGTCGCCGGCATCGTGGGCTGGGTGGTGGCGACGTACGGCTACGATTGGGCCTGGGCGGCGCTCGGGGGCGGGGCGGTCCTCACCCTCCTTGCCTTGCCGCTCCTCCCGGCCACGGGCCCGCGCACCACGCAGGGGACGGCCGCGGCACGGCCGGCGGGGTGACCGGCGGCGCCCGTGGAGGGTTTCGCCCCCTGGCCCCGCGGCGGGTTTCTCCGGCGGGAGAACCGCTCTCCCATACCTAGACAACCGTGGCAAGCACGGTTGATGCTGGGTTCCTGAATCCTCGGAAGGCATCTGTCCTAGCGGACATGAACCTCCTTCCTCCACAGGCGTTTTCCGTCTCCGCCGAACTGGC
>JAJZDH010000082.1 GCA_021828665.1 Thermoplasmata archaeon | reverse complement strand
TCGGCGGAGACGGAAAACGCCTGTGGAGGAAGGAGGTTCATGTCCGCTAGGACAGATGCCTTCCGAGGATTCAGGAACCCAGCATCAACCGTGCTTGCCACGGTTGTCTAGGTATGGGAGAACGGGCTTCCCAACCGGCGGCCCCGCATCGCCGGCGGGGTCATCCCCACCCGCCCGCGGGGGGCGCCGCGGACGGCGGCCGGGTCCGTTCCTCCGCCGACCGCCTGCGGGCGGCGCGCCCGGTGACGTAGAGGCTCGAGAGCACCAGCAGCACCCCGAGCCCCTGGACCGGATCGAGCGATTCCCCGAGGAGCGGGATCGACGCGGCGAGGGCGGCGATCGGGACCAGGAAAGTGTAGGCGCTGATCGTTTCGGCCCGGTACCGGTCGAGAAGGTAGTACCAGATGGTGTACGCGAGCGCGGTGCCCACCAGCCCGAGCCAGGCCACCTCGGCGAGGAGGGCGAGGGAGTACGCCGGCACGCGGGACCGTTCCAGCCAGAGGCTCGCGATCAGGAGGGTCGCCGCCCCCCCCACGAGCTGGTAGAGGTTCGCCTCCACCACCTCGGGTCCGTGGAACCGCTCCTTGAAGAGCACGGTTCCCACCGCCCAGGCGACCGCTCCGCCCAGCAGCTCCACGAGCGCGACCGGGGAGATCGATCCGGCGCCCCCCGTCCACGGTTGGGAGACGAGGACCACTCCGGCGAACCCGGCCCCCACGGCCACGAGCTCCGCGGCGGCCGGAAGGTACCGCAGCCGCACCGCCGACAGGAGGAGCACCCAGAGCGGGAAGGTGTAGATCAGGACCGCCGTCTGGCCGGCGGGCACGGAGACCGCCGCCGAGAACCAGAGTCCGAAGAAGAGACCCGTGGTGGGGATCCCGAGCAGCAGGGCCTCCCGCCGTCCGCGGCGCGAGAGCCCCCCGGCCCGCCGGGAGATCCCCACGAAGAAGAGGAGGGCGATCGCCCCCGCTCCGGCCCGCAGGAAGGCGAGCCAGAGCGGGGCCGCCTCCTCGAGCCCCCAGCGGACCACCACATAGTTGAGGCCCCAGCTGACGACCAGCAGCGCGTACAGCAGCCCCGACCCCGCTCCACCGGAGCCCCGGGCCTCCCCGACGGCCGCTCCGGCGCCCCCCCGGCGGTCACCCACCGTGGCCCCCTCCGTCCGCCCCCCGGCGAACCGGAGATCGGCCCGAAGACCTTCCGGGCCCGCGCCGGCCGGCCCCCCGTTCCCCGTTCGGGCTCCCTCCGTGCCGTCCGGAACGGCGGTCCACGGAGGGGCCGAGCACGGAGGGGCCGAGCCCTCGAAGGTTATGACCGAACCGCCGGGCCCGGTCCGGGCCGCGGGGCCGCCTCCCCGATCCCCGCCCGGCGCGGCGCCGGAGATACGATTATGTGACCGTCCGGCCTGCGTCGCCCCGGATGAGCCTGAAGGGGCGGGACATCGTATCGATCCGGGACCTCTCCCGCGAGGAGATCGACGAGATCCTGGCCGCGGCCCGCCGCATGATCCCCTACGCGGAGGGGACCCGCTCGAGCGGTTCGCTTTCGGGGCGGATCGTGGTGCTCGCGTTCTTCGAGCCCTCGACGCGCACGCGGCTCTCCTTCGACGCCGCGGCCCAGCGGCTGGGCGGCCGCTCCCTCACCATCGCCGATGCCTCGGAATCGTCGCTGCGGAAGGGCGAATCGCTGAACGACACGATCCGGATGCTCGCCCATTACGGGGACGCCATCGTCCTCCGCCATCCCAACGAGGGCGCCGCCCGGCTCGCGGCCATGGTCTCCGACCGGCCGGTCCTCAATGCGGGAGACGGCGCCGGGCAGCATCCGACCCAGACGCTCGTCGATCTCGCCACCATCCGGGAGTCGTTCGGCACTCTCGCCGGCCTCCGGATCGTGCTGCTCGGGGACCTCCGGCACGGCCGCACCGTGCACTCGCTCGCCCGCGCCCTCGCCATCTACGGCAGCGCGATCCGGACCGTGAGCCCGCCCGGCCTCTCCCTGCCGCCCGAAGTGGCCGAGCAGGTGGTCGAACTGGGAGGGGAGATCCAGGAGGAGGCCTCCCTCGCGAAGGCGGTCCGCGACGCCGATGTGCTGTACGTCACCCGGCTCCAGAAGGAGCGGTTCCTGGACCCGGCCGAGTACGCCCAGGTGGCGGGTTCGTACCGGGTCGACGCCGCCGCCCTGCAGGGGGCCCGGGACCGGCTCGTCGTCATGCATCCGCTGCCGCGGACGGGCGAGATCGCCCCGGAGCTCGACGCCACCCCGCGCGCCGCCTACTTCCGCCAGGCGTTCCTCGCCGTCCCGGTCCGGATGGCGCTGCTCGGCCTCGTCCTCAACGGGAAGGTCCCGTAGGCACGGTGGGAACGGTGCGCGAGCTCAAGATCCAGCCGATCCGGAACGGGACGGTCATCGATCACATCCCCAACGGCCGGGCGCTGGATGTCCTCCGGATCCTCGGGCTCCGCGCCCTCGGCAGCGACTCCACCGTCTCGGTGGCGATCCGGGTCCGGAGCGACAAGCTGGGCTACAAGGACATCGTGAAGGTGGAGAACATGGAACTCACCGCCCGGCATCTGGACGCCCTCTGCCTGATCGCCCCGTCCGCCACCATCTCCATCATCCGCGACTTCAAGGTCCGGGACAAGCGAGTGGTGGACCTGCCGGCCGCCGTGACCGGGATCCTGACCTGCCCGAACCCGAGCTGCATCTCGAACGTCGGCGAGCCGATCGAGAGCGAGTTCGAGGTCGCCCGGCGGCGGCCCGTCACGCTCCGGTGCGTCTACTGCGAACGGCAGGTCGTCGATTTCCTCCACCACCTGCGCGGCTGACCGTCGATCGATGGTCGGCGGCGCGGCGGTGGACCTCCTCGTGGTCTTCCTGGTGGTCGGGGGCGTCGAGCTCGTCGACCGGACCCATTTCGCGCTCATCGGATACGCCGCGCGGAACCCTCCGCTCGCGAGCTGGTTCGGCGCCGCCGCGGCGTTCCTGACGACCTCCGCCCTGGCGGTGGTCGTGGGGGCGGTCCTGGTCGACGCGCTCCGGGGGGATTTCCTGTACCTCCGGCTCGGGGGCGCGGCCTTCCTCGTCGGCTACGCGCTCTACCTCCTCGCGATCCCGGAATCGGAACGGACCGCCCCGGCGACCCGGGGCGTCGCCGCGGGGGCGTTCCTGCTCATCTTCCTCCTGGAACTCGGGGACACCACGATGATCCTCCTCATCCTCTTCGAGACGGAGTACGCCAATCCCCTCCTCGTCTTCGTCGGCGGGGCGGCCGCGCTGAGCACCGTCGCCGCGATCGGTTGCACCATCGGCTCGCAGCTGGGGGTCCGGATCGAGCCGAAGCTCCTCGACCGGATCGTCCCGTTCGTGCTCCTCGGGGTGGCGGCCGTCACCATCCTGTTCGCGCTCCGGCCGGGGTGGATCCCCGGGTCCGGGTGAACCGTCGGGACGCCCCGCCCGCCGCTCACCGCTGGGCGATCCGGCCGGCGGGGTCCTCGCGGTCGGCCCGGGCCTTGAGGTCGGCGAGCCACGGCACCCACTCGAGCCGGACCCCCCGGAGGAGTTCGGGACGTTCGACCCGGAGCAGGTGGTCCTGGGCGGCCCGGGGCCGGTGCTGCGAGAGTTCGAGCTCGGCGAGGCGGAGCCGCGCCTCGGCCCGGTACGGGGTCGGGACCGCGGGGCTGCGCATCTCCGCCACGGCGCCCCACCCGTCGCGGGCCGCATCGACCCGGTCGTGGCGGGCGTCCCAGCGACCCTTCAGGAGGGCGAGCTTGAGGAAGGGCACCGAGGCCCCGGTCAGGTAGAGCTTCCCGGCGAGCTCCTCCGCGCGGGCGAGCGCGGCGGGGAGCCGCGGGTCCGGCCGCTCCTCCATGAGGCAGTCGATGAGCCCGATCTGGTGGAAGAGCTCGTAGGCGGGCAGGTGCGCCCGGACCGCCACCGGGATCGCCTGCTCGTGGACGGTGATCGCCGCGGTGCGTTCGCCCCGGCTCACCAGCCGACGGGCATGGACCTCGTCGGCGTACAGCTGGAGTTCGGGGCGGCGGTAGGTGGCGAGGATCGCCCGGGCGGACCGGATGCACTTGGCGGCGACCTTGCGCTCCTCCTCGGTCCCGTCGATGAGCGGGACGGCGGCACCGAGGAGCGCCGCCCCCTGCATCGGCCCGCGGGGTAGCGTCCGGGCGATCCGGCTCACCCGCTGGGACTCCTCGCGCGCCGGGTCGACCCGTCCCCGCTCGAGGTTGTCCTCGATGAGGACCGTGATGGCGAGCATCTCGGCGGTCCGGGCCTCGGCGTCGTGGAAGCGGTCGGCGATCTCCTGGAGATCCGTCATGAGGGCGCCCCGCGGACCGACGGCGCGCAGGACCGGGGCCAGCGAGAGGGTGAGCTCCTCGAGGCGCTCCCGGGAGAGCCGGGCGAGCACGGCCATCCCCAGGCTCTCCCGGAACTCGCGTTCGGCCTCGGCGGCGCGTCCGCTGGTCAGCAGGAGCCGGGTCCGGGCGACCCGGAGCGCCGCTTCGACGCCGAGGCGGTCCTCCGAGGGAAGTCCCGTCGCGCAGGCGACCGCCCGCTCCAGGAGCTCCTCGGCGGCATCGAACCGGAGCTCCTTCTCCAGGAGTTGAGCGGCCGCGGAGAGCGCCCAGAGCGCGTCGGCCCCCTTGGCGTGACGGTAGAGGTGATTGGCGATCTCGATCCGGCGCTCGAGCGTTGGTTCCGGGTGCAATGCCTGCAGCGCCCGGGCGATCCGTCCGTGCATCTCCCGTCGTTCGTCTTCGGGGATCGACTCCTCGATGAGCGGCACCCAGCCCTCGGAAGCGAGCGTCACCCGGTCGCTCCGGATCTTGAGGAGGTTCGCGGCGACGGCGCCGTTCAGCGCCTCCCCCACCTGGCTCAGGGTCAGGTGGGTGGCCCGCCCCAGCATCACCTGGCTCGCGGTGCCGCCGAGGAGCGCCACGATGCGCACCATGGTCTGGCTGGGGCCGGGCAATCCCCGGAGGACCCCCCGCATCCGGTGGGCATCCCGGAGGTCGCCGTGGGAGTAGGGGATCCGGATCCAATCCACGTCGGTGCGCTTTTCGAACGCCTCGTCCCAGAGGCTGAAGGCCGGGGTGGCACTGTCCAGGACCAGGACGATCAGCAGGGGCCGGAGGCGGGTCCGGGCCGAGAGGAAGGTGAGGAACTCCCGGCTCTCGGGATCCACCAGGGTCGCGTCGTCGACGAGGACGGCGCAGGAGTCGAGGCGTCCGGCTTCCAGGTCTTCGAGGAACTTCCCCCAGAATTCGTCGGAACGCACCTCGGAGCCGCCCCGACCCACCGCCTGCAGGCGTTGGCGGCTGAGCAGCGGGGCCCCGGACTCGAAGGCGAGCCCCCACGCGGGCACCTCCGAGCGGTCGACGTCGTGGTCGGGCTCGGCCGGACCCGGAGATTCGGCGTTCTCATAGGCCTCCCAGATCCGGGCGGCGACCGCATAGGAGACCGAACGTTCCCGGTAGCTGCCCTGGACGGTGAGGACCCGGGTCCCCGCCGACGCGAGCCCGGGGACGAACGCCGCGAGGCAGTCGCTCTTCCCCGAGCCCGGCGGCCCGGCGATGACGATGGTGCGGCCCGTCCCGTCGGACAGCCCCGATAGCGCCCGGAGCAGGCTTGTGCCCGGTTCCACCACGATGGGCTCCGGGAGGCGGTCGGAGGCGTATAACCTCACCGACGGGGCGGGGCGCGGGCCGGAGCGGCCACGCGAACCCGTTTAAACCCCCCGTGGGTGGGTCCGGCCGTGCCGCGCGCTCCGACCGCCTCCCGGCGTTCCCTGCTCCGGAGGCCGGTCCGGCCGGTGGACCTGGCCCGGGTCTCGGGCGTGGGCGATCTCCTGAAGCAGTTCCAGAGCACCTCGATCCAGGCCCGCAATCTGGGCCGATGCCTCGAGGTCTGGGAGAATGCGCTCACCGACCCGAAGCGACCGACCATCCTCCTCGGCCTCTCCGGGCCGCTCATCGCGGCGGGGCTGCGCCAGGTGCTCCGGGACCTCATCGAATGGGGGGTGGTCGATGTCGTCGTGTCGACCGGGGCGGTCCTCTACCAGGACATCTACCAGACGCTCGGCGGCCGCCACTGGATGGGTACGCCCGCCGCCGACGACCTGCGGCTGCGGGAGCTCTACCTCGACCGGATCTACGACACCTACGTCGACGAGGTCCAGTTCGAGAAGACGGACCGCGAGATCGGGAGGATCACCGAGAAGTTCGAGAAGCGGCCGGCCTCCTCGCGGGAATACCTCGCCTTCCTCGGCCGGCACTTCGACCACCCGGACTCGCTTCTGGCCGCGGCCGCACGCCGGGGCGTGCCGGTCTTCTCTCCCGCGCTCATCGACAGCTCCATCGGCATCGGGCTCACCCTGCACTACCAGGCGCATCGGGGCAAGCCCCGGTTCCTCCTCGACGCCGTTCGGGACAATTTCGAGCTGGTCCAGATCCTCAACGCGTCGCCCCGGACCGGCGTCGTGTACATCGGGGGCGGCACCCCCAAGAACTGGATCAACGATGGCATCGTGATGGCCAACTATGCGTTCGGCCGCGAGGGGGAGGGCCACTACTATGCCCTCCAGCTCACCACCGATTCGCCCCACTGGGGAGGGCTTTCCGGCAGCACCCTCGACGAGGCCCAGTCGTGGGGAAAGATCTCCCGTACGGCCACGCGGGCGATGGCGCACGTCGATGCCTCCATCGGACTCCCGCTCCTCGCCGGGGCGCTCTGGGACCGCCGCGCCACCTGGAGCCCCCGTCGCCGATTGCGGTTCGACTGGACAGAGGACACCGTCCGCCTCTCCGTCGGCAACCCTCCGCGCCGGCCCGGGTAGGCTGCCGCACGGAGGCCGGCCGATGGCCCCCGGAACTCCACCGAACCCCGCGATGGGGCCCCCGCCTCCCATGCGGGATGGCCCGGTGGGGCGCAGGCAACTCGCGAACGGGCGAAGAATGGACCGGCACGACCACTGCATATCAAGATGGTAATGGACTCGCAAAGGTGGTGCGTCATCCTCCTGAGACCGGGGAGCAAGGGAGAGTACCTCGAGGTGAAACGCGAGATCCGGTGGCCATAGGAAAACTCACACGCATACGTATTACCAATCATCCATGCATGACGTATAGCTTGTGATGCCAAATGCCTCTAATTTCCAAACTTTCATATACCGACCGGCCACCGAACC
>JAJZDH010000081.1 GCA_021828665.1 Thermoplasmata archaeon | reverse complement strand
GTCGCCTCGGCGGAGAGGACGGCGGTGGCGGGGCGGGCCCCGAGCCGGAGCCGCCGGCTCGTCCGGTCCCGGGCGAAGCGGTCCTCCGCGAGCGCGCGCCGGAGGAGGGCGGTGGCCCCCGGCGGCCGCCCGGCGGCCGACGGCCCCCGTTCATCCGGCCGGGGCGCCGTGGGCCTCCGCCTCCCCGGCCATCGACCGGTCCAGCGCCCGGACCGCCTCGGCGAGATCCGGCCGGAGGTGGCCGACCTCCCGGGCCGCGAGCGCGCGCCGCCGCTCCTCGGCGAGGCTCCGGTCGCCGCGCGCCCAGGCCGCCTCGGCCAGCCGCAGGAGGACCTCGACCTCGTCCGGCTCGCTCCGGAGCCGGCGGACGAGGCGGAACGCCTCGAGGAGCGCCCCTTCCGCCTCGGCGGGCCGCCCCTCCCCGAGCGCGATCCGGCCCCCGATGAGGTGGGTCTGCGCCTCGCCGAACTGGTCCCCGATCCGGCCCAGGATCTCCCGGGCGCGGTCGTTCCGGCGGCGGGCGATCGCGAACTCCCCGCGGGCCCGGTGGATCTCGGCGAGGGTGAAGAGCGCCCACCCGAGCTGCCGGAAGTCGGAGGCCTCCTCGGCCAGGGCGACCGCCCCCTCGAGCTCCCGCTGCCCCTCCGCGGCCCGGCCGTTCTGGGCGAGCGTCGCCCCCAGGTACAGGAGGGCGTAGGCCGCCTCGGCCCGGTCGCCGCGCCGCAGCAGGTCGTGGATCGCGGCCCGGTACTCCGGGATCGCCTCGTCGAGGCAATCCGGCATCTGCGCGAGCGCGCTCGCGCGGCGCACCGTCGTCAGGGCGACCTCCCGGGCGTCCCCCAGCGCCCGGGCGATCTCGAGCGCCCGGTCCTGGCTCCGGATCGCCGCCGGGTAGTCGCCCCGCATGTACTCGATCTCGCCGCGGAGCCGGTACAGGGCCAGCCGGGCCTCCGGCGGGGTCCGCCCGCCGACCCCGTCGAGAAGCTCCCGGGTGAGCTGGGCCGCCTCGGTCCAGCGGCCCTGGTCGGTCAGGATGCGGGCGAGGTAGATCGGCACGAGGTCGGCGGCGATCCCGCCCGGCCGGAGGTCCGCCCGGCCGGCCGCGCCGGCCTCCCGGAGGATCGCCTCGGCCCGGTCGGGGGCCCCCGAACGGTCGAGGACGAGCGCGAGCTCGAGGGTGAGCTCGAGCTCGAGGGGCCGCCCGCCGGGGTCCTCCCGGCGGTGGCTCTCGAGCGCCCGCTCCAGGTGCCGGCGGGCGGTGTCGAAGGATCCGGCCCGGACGGCGATCCGGGACGCCTCCCGGTTCGCCTCGGCCGCGAGATGGTCGAGCCGCCCCTCGTAGGCGTGGTGGGCGCGGGCGAAGACCGCCTCCTCCCTCGCGGAGCCCTCCGCCTCGAGCGCGCGGGCGATCCGGCGGTGAAGCTCCACCCGCTCCGCGTCGGCGAGGGCGCCGTAGATCGGTTCGCGCAGGTCGTCGCGGGCGAACTCGATGAGGTCGAGGGAGACCTCGGTGAGATACCCCCTCTCGACGAGGTGCTCCAGAAGCTCGGCCAGCCGCTCCTCCTCCGTGCCGGTCGCGGCGGCGAGGAGGGCGAACGGGAACTCCCCGCCGAGGACCGAGGCGGCGGCGAGGACGGCGCGCTCCTCCGGGGGCAGTCCGGCGGAGCGGGACCGGACGAACTCCTCCCACGGCTCGTGGGCGGCCCGGGCCGCCTCCCAGAACGACGGTACGGAACGGCGGGGGGCGCGGAGGATCTGTTCGAGGAAGAGCGGGTTGCCGCCGGTCTGGGAGTGCCATTGGGCGACCTCGGCCGGTCCGACGGTCCGCTTGGGGTCGACCCACCGGGCGAAGGCGGCGATCTCCCCGGAGGCGAGCGGGCGGATCGACCAGCGGTCGACGGACGGCCCGCGGGGCAGCGAGTCGAGGAAGTGCCGGGCCGCGGCGCCGAGCTCCCGGACGGGCGGGCTCGTCACCACGATCCAGAGCGGACGCTCCTCGAGGAGCCCCACCAGGTGGCCGACGAGCTCGAGGGAGGCCGGGTCGGCGTACCCCAGGTCCTCGAGCGCCACCATCGTGGGCCGGCTCCGGGCGAGGTCGAGGAGCTCCTCGGCGAGAGGGGCGCCGCCGTGGGCCCGGAGCGGCTCCGAGGGGGCGCCGAGGCTCCTCAGGAGCTCGGCGATCCGGTCCCCCGGGGAGGCCCGGGGATCGGGGGCCAATTCGCCGCCGGCGGCCGGTTCGGCGCTCCGGAGCGCCTCCCGGATCCACTGGAACGGCGCCGGCTCCGCCGTGCGGTGGGCCCGGGCGGCGAGGATCCGGGCCCCGTCCCGCCGCGCCTCGGCGACGAGCTCGGCGAGCAGCGTGCTCTTCCCGACCCCCGCCTCCCCTTCGAGGACGGAGATCGCGCCCCCGCCCCGGAGGAACCGTCCGGCCCGCTCCCGGGCCGCCGCGCGGATCTCCGGCCGGCCGAGGAACGGCCGGGGCGGCTGCGTCACCACGGTCCCGGCAAGCCGCCGCTGGGCATATATTACGACGGGTGGGCGGGAAGGAACGGCAGCGCCACGACCCGCGCGGGCACCCGGCGGTCCCGGAGGAGCACCGCGAGCTCGGTGCCCGGGGTACGGAGCGGCTCCGGCACGTAGGCGAGGGCGATCCCGTACCCCAGGGTCGGGGAGAGCCCGCCGCTCGTGGCGGTCCCGACGACCGTCTCCCCGTCCAGGATCGGGGTGCCGTGCCGGGGGATGGCGCCCGGTTCGAGGACCCGGAGCCCCACGAGCCGCGGGTACCCCGAAGCGGTCCTCTGGGCGATCAGCGCCTCCCGCCCCACGAACGGGTGGTCGAACTCCACGAACCGCTCCTGGCCGGCCTCGAGCGGGGTCCGGTCGAGATGGAACTCCGAGCCGCTGAGCAGGTAGCCCTTCTCCAGGCGGAGCGTGTCCCGGGCCCCCAGCCCGCACAGGACCGCGCCGGCCCGGAGGAGCTCCTCGGCCACCTCGGTCGCCCGGTCGGCCCCCACCAGGAGCTCGTAGCCGGTCTCGCCGGTGTACCCGGTCCGGCTGACCAGGATCCCCGTCCCCGACGGATCCGGGAATTCGAGGCCGAGCCGCCCGGCCGCCCCGGCGACCGCGGGCCGGCCGTACCACCGGGCCGTGTAGAACTTGAGCTCCCCGACGGGCCAGCCGTACCGGCGCTCCAGGAGCTCCTTCGCGCCCGGTCCCTGGAGCGCGAGGATCGCCATCCGGCCGTTGTGCCGGAGGACCTCGGTGGATCCCACCCGGTGCATCCGGAGCAGCGCCTCGATCCGGTCCGCCCGACCGGCGTTGGGGACGACCAGGAACCCGGGCGGGCCGCGGGCCCCGTCGTCGATACGGGTGACGAGGAGGTCGTCGAAGATGTGGCCGTCGGAATCGAGCCAGAAGCCGTACTTGCCCTGCCCCGGGCGGATCCGGTGCGCGTCGATGGTGGTGCGGCGGGCGAGCAGGTCGGCCGCCCGCTCCCCCCGCACGGTGAGGATCCCCATGTGGGAGACGTCGAAGAGCCCCACGGCCCCCCGGACCGCCCGGTGCTCCTCGAGGATGCCGGTGACGTACAGCGGCATCTCCCAGCCGGCGAACGGGACCATGTGCGCGCCGTGGGCGCGGTGGAAGCCGTCGAGCGGGGAGCGCCGGAGCGGGAGGGGGGCGGCGGTCCCGCTCATGTCACGATCTCCCGGAGGCGGCCGGTGTCGAGCGCCTCGCGGATCTCCCGGGCGATCCGGCGGCCAGAGCTCATCGGGGTCCGCCACAGCGCGTTGCCGTACGGATGGCCCACGTCGAGATGGATGTTGGTCCCGCCGCCGATCCGGACCGCCACGTCGAAGACGGTGGGGCGGCCCTCGCTGTCGAGGACCGTCTGCAGGCAGAACGGCCCGAGGATGCCGGGCGGGTGGCGCTCCCGGGCGATCCGGACGAACCGTTCGCCCAGGCGGAAGACCTCCTCGAGGATCGATTCGCGGACCGTCAGCGACGCATGGCCCACGACGGTGTACACGGGGATCCGGGCGGCGCCGGAGAGGCGGAGCTGCTCCTCGGCCGGCAGCCGCACGAGGCCGTCGAGGGAGCTTTCCCGCCGCTCGTCGACGCCGAGGAGCTCGAGCCGGTCCCCGGCCGCGGCGAGCGGCGACCAGAAGAAGTTGAAGTTGAAGACGGGCCCGAGCACGTACCGCTCGAGGCGCGCCCCCGCGAGGTCGGCCTCGGAGATGATCCCCGCGCGCCGGAGCTCGTCGCTGCGGCGCCGGAACTCCTCCGGGCTCGTCGCGGTGAAGAAGCCGCGCTCGAGCCGCCGGGTCGCGTGCGGCAGCTTGACCATGACGGGGCCGTCGATCGCCTCCGGGCCGGGGAGCTTCTCGGGGGCGGGCAGCCCGCCGGCCTCGAGGAGCGTGTAGTAGTTCTCCCGCTCCGATCGCTCCTCGAGCCGGAGGAGCGCGCGGGAGCCGACCAGCGGGACCCGGAGCCGCTCCTCGATGAGGTCGAGCGGCACGTAGGAGCTCAGCGCCCGGTTCGGCACGAGGAGCGCCCCGCGGGCCCGGAGCGCCTCCTGGGCCTCCGGCCCGAACGCGTCCTGGAACCGGGGGTAGCTCACGACCTCGTCGACGCACCCCCGCCGGAGCTCGCCGTCGGCCGTGCGGTGGGCCCGGAAGTACTGCGCGTAGGTCCGGTCCCGGCCCTCCTGTCCCAGGATGAGGGTGCGGAACCCCTCCCGGGCCGCGCCGTCGGCGATATCCAGCGCCGCGTGCGAACCGACGGTGGCCACGACCGGCGGCCGCGGATACGCCTCGGCGAGGTCGCCCATCGCGTCCGGCGGGAGGAGCGGCATCGACCGCGCGAGGCTCACCGGCGCATAAGCGCTCGGGCCACCCGCTCGGGGGTGAGCGGCAGCTCCGGTGGCCGCACCCCCGTGGCGTCGAGGATCGCGTTCGCCACCGCCGCCGGGACCGGCACGATGGGCGGCTCGCCGATCCCCTTCGCCCCGAACGGGCCGGCCCCCGGGAACCCCTCCACGAGATGGATCTCCATCGGGGGGACCTCCGGGAAGGTGGGGATCCGGTAGTCGAGGAGCCCCGGGTTCTCGAGCCGCCCATCGGCGTCCCAGAGCATCTCTTCGGTGAGGGCGGTCCCGAGACCCATCGCCACGCCCCCCTCGATCTGGGCCCGGTACGTGAGGTCGTCGACGACGGTCCCCGCGTCGTGGACCGCCGCGTAGCGGAGGAGGGCGACCTGGCCGGTCTCGGCGTCCACCCGGACGGCGGCGAGATGGGCCGCCGCCGTGAAGTCAGTGTACGGGTAGAACTCCCCCGCGAGGATCCGCCCCGGATCGAGCGGGGCGCTCCGTCCGTAGAGCCGTCCGGCCCGGACGAGGCCGCCGGCGGCCACCTCCCCGGCGGTGAGGAGCTCCCCGACCGGACGCTCGACCGAGCCGGCGCGCGCCCGGAGCGGCCGGGCCGACGGAAGGAGCTCGGCCGGCGCCGCGCCGCCCAGCCGGCGCCCGAGCTCCCGGCCCACCTCCCCGGCGGCGTCGGCGACGGCCCCGCCCAGCGCCCCGAGGGTCCGGCTGCCGAAGACCCCGCTGTCGAACGGCGCGCGCGCGGTGTCCCGGTACTCCACCCGGACCGACCCCGGCGGGGCCCCGAGGGTCCGTTCGGCCACGGCCGCGAGGCCGCGCGCGATGCTGCCGCTGCCGATCTCCCGCTCGCCCACCTCGAGGACGACCTCCTCCGCCGAGAGCACGATCCGGGCCTCCCCGCCGGCCCCGGTGCCGGTCGACCAGTAGCCGAGCCCGAGGCCGAGGCCGGTGTCGCCGGGGAGCTCCCGCCGCCACCGCTCCCGGATCTCCCGGATCCGATCGAGCGCGGCGATCGCCCCGAACGGGCCCACGGGCTGCCCGAACGGCGTCCGGTCCCCTTCCGTCCATACGTTCCGCCGCCGGAACTCGAGCGGGTCGTCGCCGAGGTCCCGCGCCAGGAGCTCGGTGTGGCCGTCGGAGGCGAAGACGCACTGCGGCACGAACGGGGCCCGGTGGGGACCGAACGGGGGCTTGTTCGTCCGGACGCCGAACCCCTCCACCTCGAACCCGTCGAGCCGGTACGGCCCGAGGAGGAAGCCGATGGCGTATCCGGTGGCGAAGTCCCGTCCGGGAAGGGAGGCGCCGGTGTCCAGGAGGAGACGCACCTTCCGGGCCCGGAGCCGGCCGCCCGCCACGGCGCTCTCGATCGAGATCCGGGCCGGCAACGTCGACCGGGTGAGCTCGAACTCCTCCCGGTAGCGGAGGGCGAGGCGGACCGGGGCGTCCGCGGCCCGGGCGAGGAGGAGCGCGTACGGTTCGAGGAGCGCCCCGCCCTTGGCCCCGAAGCCGCCGCCGACCCAGCTTCCCTCGACCACGATCTCCGCGGGCGGGACGCCGAGGATCTCGGAGGTGTCCTCGCGGACCCCGAACGGGGTCTGGGTCGAGGTGGCCACCCACCAGCGGCCGTCCCGGATCTCGGCGAGGCAGGCGTGCGGTTCGAGCGGCACCTGGGCGACGCCGCTCGTCCGGAACTCGTCCCGGCGCACCCGGTCGGCGGTGCGGAACAGCTCCGCGACCGGCCCGTGCCGGGCGTGCACGTGGGCGAGGACGTGGGGGGAGGCGGCGCCCTCCGGACCCGGCCACTCCGGAAAGACCGCATCGAGGTCCGGCAGGATCGGGAGCGGGTCGAGCTCGAGGCGGACCCGGCGCGCCGCCGCCCGGGCCGCCGCGAGGCTCGTCGCCGCCACCGCGGCGACCGGCTGGTTCCGGTAGGAGATCTCCTCGGCGGGAAAGACCGGCCGCTCCCGGGAGTACCCGGTCGGCAGGAGGTCGGGAAGCTCCGCCGGGCCGACCGCGGCGACGACCCCGGGGCTCCGGCGGGCCTCGCCGAGGTCGAGGGACCGGATCCGGGCGTGCGCGACCGGCGCCGGGACGAGCGCCGCCCAGAGCATGCCGGGCCGTTCGAGGTCGACTCCGTAGCGGGCCGCCCCCCGCAGCTTCTCCGGCGCATCGGGACGGATCACGGCGTCGCCTCCGCGAGGAGACGCCGGAGCGCCCGGGCGATGGAGGCGTACCCGGTGCAGCGGCAGAGGTTGCCGGCGAGCCGTTCCGTGAGCTCGGCCTCGGTCGGGTCCGGGCGCTCCGTCAGGAGCCCGGTCACCGCGACCAGGAATCCCGGCGTGCAGTACCCGCACTGCAGCGCCGACGCCGCGAGTAAC
>JAJZDH010000080.1 GCA_021828665.1 Thermoplasmata archaeon | reverse complement strand
GCCATCGGTCCCGTCAGCGAGGCGCGGGTCGGGAAGAGGGCGCGTTCCCGACGGTGCCCGCCCCTTGGGTGCGGAACGTAGCGAACGTGGGGCTACGGTTCGGGATGGGGGCGGGGTGGAAGTCATGGGTCGACCCACGGCTCGGGGAGCTCTCCGCTTTCGAAGAGGTGTTCCGCTCGACGGTCCGCCGGCATCCGGAGGCGCGAATCCAACTCGGAGACGGGCTCTACGCGGCCCGATGGGCGGTGGGGCGGGTGGCCGAGGCCGGGATGGTCGGCCGATTCCTCCCGAGGCGAGACGTGACCCTGAAATGTTTGGGAGAGCCGGCGTGGCCGAAGTCGCTGTGGGGGTTGGTGAAGGAGCCGCAGGACTGGCTCGAGGAATACCACCTGAGGTCGCGGGTAGAATCGTTCTGGGGGGCGCGGAAGGCGCGGAACCCGGAGAAGATCCGCAAGCGAGCACCGCACGCGCGGGGGGTGGAGGCGACGCTCCGCGCGGTGGTGCACAACCTTCGACAACTGTGCTACTGGCATTGGGTGGCTCGGGAAGTGTTCATGCCAGACCCAACCGATTCGACGATCGCGGGCAGCTAATCACCGAGTATTTTCTCAAAGCCGGGCCGACCCAAACTCTCTTCTACCGGCGCCGGTTTCCCTCAGGTTGGATACGGATGACGACCGAGTGCGAGACACCGGGCTGCCTGCACCAACGCCGGCTGCACGGCTCGGACGGTCGTTGCCGGGCCTGTGCCTGCACCGCGTACACGCGCACCGGGCCGGGCCACCAGACGAAGGCGGCCCGAAAGCAGGTGGCGCAGGCGCTCCGGAGCTGGTGAGCCCCTCTCCGGCATCCTCGCGGCGGCGAGCGCCGAGGACCGGGGACCCGATCGGCATCCACGAACTGTCGGGCCGGCGGCGCCCCTCTCCGGCTCCGGGGCCGACAAGGGTCCTCCCTGCCGCCCCCGGCAGGGGCCCGACGGACCCCCACCGTTCGCGGGCCGGCCGATCCCGCGGAATCGGGGGAGACCGGCGGGCGCGAGTGCCGCCCGGCGACGGGACCCGATCGATCGGAGGCCGGGGGGGCGCTCAGGTCCCGTACCGACGTTGCCGCACTTGGAAGTCGCGGATCGCCCGGAGGAAATCGAGCTTGGTGAGTCCGGGCCACATGACATCGGCGAAGTACAGTTCCGCGTACGCCGCCTGCCACAGGAGGAAGTTCGAGATCCGTTCCTCCCCGCTGGTCCGGAAGACCAGATCCGGGTCGGGCAGCTCGGCGGTGTAGAGGTGCCCCGAGACCATCTCGGAGGTGATCGCGTCGGGTTCCAGCCGACCGGCCCGGACCTCCCCGGCGAGGGTCCGGATGGCGTGGAGGATCTCCTCCCGCCCGCCGTAGGCGATGGCAATGTTGTAGAAGTAGGCGTGGTACCCCTCGGTGGCGCGCTCCGCCCGGTCGATGGCGGCCACCACCTTCTCGGGCAGCCGGGAGCGGTTTCCGATGGCGCGCACCCGGATCCGGTGGCGGTGGACCCGCTCGTCGACGGCGATCTCCTCGAAGCTGCGGGCGAAGAGATCGAAGAGCGGGCCGAGCTCGTCGGCGGGACGGTTGAGGTTCTCGGTCGACAGCGCGTAGACGGTCAGGATCTTCAGGCCGATCTCGAGGCACCAGTTGAGGAGCTCCTCGAGCTTGTCCTTGCCGCGCTCGTGGCCCAGTTCGACCATGAGGCCGTGGTCCCGGGCAAACCGGCGGTTCCCGTCCATGATGATGGCCAGGTGGCGCGGCAACGGGGCTCCCCGCACGTGGGCGAGCAGGCGGTGTTCCTGGGCATCCCGGAACGCGGAACCGAGATCCTGCGAGGCGGGGGTCGAGGGCCGAGGCGGCACCGGCTTCGGCGGACGGTCGTCCACGGACCAGGGAGGCGTCCGGAGGCGTTAACGGTTCGTCTCCGGACCGGAGCGCGCCCCTCCCCCGGGCCGCCGACGGGGAGCGCTCCGGGGCCCCCCCGCGTTCCCGGCGCACGGGCATAATAAACCCGCAACGGTACGGCCGGGGGTGGACGCGCGGGACCGGGGGCTGCTCTCGGAGCTGCGCCGGGATGCCCGGGCCACCAACGCCGCCCTCGGGGCCCGGGTGGGGCTCACGGAGGGGGCGGTCCGCCGGCGGATCGCCCGACTGCGGGCGGACGGCACCATCCTGCGGTACACGATCGTCACGCGCCCGCTCGGCTCCGAGGGACTCGTGCTCATCCGGTGCCGACCCGGCCGGACGCAGGAGGTCGTCGGCCGGATCCGGGCCCGCACGGAGGACCTGTTCGAGACGAGCGGCGATTTCGACCTCGCCGCCTCGGTGGAGCGGGACTCGATGGAGGAGTTCAACCGGGCGATCGACGAGTTGCGGGCCGAGCCCGGCGTCGAGGCGACGATGACCTTGATCCGCCTGACCCGGTTCCTGGCGGCGGCTCCGGCGGGGTCCCCACGGCCGGGGCCCCGTCGCCGCCGCCGCGACGGGGCGAAAGCGCGGCGGGCAGGCGGCGCAGCGCGGTCTCGATCTCGGAAAGCGGTCGGGTGACCGACCAGCGGACGTACTCCTCCCCGCCCCGCCCGAACGCCGACCCGGGCGTCACCAGGATTCCGGCCCGGTCGAGGAGCCGCTCGGCCAGGGCGGCACCGCCGGAGCGGACCCGCTGCCACACGTAGAGCGCCCCCTGCGGGGGCACCACCTCGAGGCCCAGCGCCTCGAGCCCGGCCGCGAGGGCCCGGATCCGCTCGCCGTAGGTGGCGACGGCGCGCGCGACCTCGGGAGGCCGTTCGCGGCCCCGGTACAGCCCGAGCGCGGCGACGGCCGCCCTCTGGAGCGGGGTCGCCGCCCCCGAATCGGACTGGCTCTTGAGCCGGACCAGGAGCCGGAGGAGATCCGGGTTCCCGACGGCGAAGCCGACCCTCCAGCCGGGGATCCCGAACGTCTTCGAGAGGGAGTGGAACTCCACCGCCACCTCGCGGGCGCCGGGGACCTCGAGGATCGACGGGGCGGGCTCGCTCCCGTAGGTGATCTCCGAATACGCGTTGTCGAAGGCGAGGGCACTTCCATGATCGTGGGCCCAGTCGACCGCTTCCTTGAGGTCCGGAAGGCGGGCGACCTGACCGGTCGGGTTGTTGGGGTAGTTCAAGTACGCGAGCCCGACCCGGGCGCTCAGCCCCTCCCAGTCGGGAAGCCAACCGCCTCCGGGGCGCAGCGGCAGCCGTTCGACCGCGAGGTCGTTCAGGAGCGCGGCGGCGACGTAGGCGGGGTACCCGGGGTCCGGGACCGCCACGGCCTCTCCCGGCCCGAGGAGCGCCCGGGGTAGCCCGCTCAACCCCTCCTTGGAGCCCACCAGGATGGCGACCTCCCGCTCCGGATCGATGGGGACGCCGAACCGCACCCGGAGAAATCGGGCCACCGCCTCGCGGAGCGTCGGCTCGCCCCGGCTCGTCGAGTACCCGTGCGAGGTGGGATCCGACCGGAGGATCTCCGCGAGGGCGCGGGTCAGCGCCTCCGGCGGCGGCAGGTCCGGGTCCCCGATGGCGAATTTCAGGACGGGCCGGCCCGGGCGCTCCTGCTCCGCGGCCCTCCGTTCGAGCTCCGCGAACGGGTAGAGGGGGACCCGGGCGAGCCGGATCGCCTCGCGGAAGGCGGGCGGGGACCGCCGGGGCGCGGTCATGGGCGGCCCCGGGGGCGCGGGCTCGCGGGCACGCCCACCAGGAGGTCCTCGAACGTTTCCCGCCGCCGGATGAGGCGCGCCCCCCGCGGCGAGACCAGGATCTCGGCCGGACGCGGCCGCGTGTTGTACTGGCTCGCCATGGCAAAACCGTAGGCGCCCGCGGTCCCCAGCGCGAGAAGGTCGCCCGGGCGCAGCTCCGGCAGGTACCGGCCCCGGGCGAGGACATCGGTGTTCTCGCAGATCGGTCCGGTCACGATCGTGCGGCGCCGGGGACCCGATCGCGGCGCGCCGGCGACGTAGACCTCGTGGTAGGCGCCGTAGAGGGCGGGACGGAGGAGGGTGTGCATGCCGGCGTCGACCCCGACGAAATTGGGGGGACCGGGCTTCACATGGGTGACCCGGGTGAGGAGCAGCGTGGAATCGGCGACCAGGAGGCGGCCGGGCTCGTTCCAGAGCTCGAACCCCCCGGCGGGCGATCCCTCCCGACGGAGTCCGTCGGTGAGCTCCCGGGCGGTCCGATTTAGGTCGAGCGGGCGTTCCCGGGGCCGGTAGGGGACTCCGAGGCCGCCGCCCGCATCGGCGAATTCCGGGGCCACGCCGGTCGCTCGCGCCACCCGCCGGGCCGCCCGGCCCAGGAACCGTCCCACCCCGCCGAAATGGCGCGGCTTCAGGATGTTCGAGCCCGGCATCGTATGCAGCCCGAACCGCCGGAGCCCCCGGTCGCGGGCCCAGCGGTAGCCGCGGAGCGCGGCCCCGAGGGAGCTCCCGAACTTCGACTGGCGGCCGGAGAACCGGAGCCCCTCCGCCCCGGCCTCGGTGGGACCCGGGTTCAGGCGGAACGAGAGGCGGCTCGGTTGGCCGAGCCGGAAGAGCCGCTCCACGAGGGCGGGATCGTCGAGGTTGATGGCGAGGCCGGCGTCCAAGGCCGCGCCGAGCTCCCCGTCGGAGGGGTAGGCGGCCGTGTAGAGCATCTCCGCGGCCGGAACGCCGGCCTCCCGCGCGATCCGGATCTCGGCGGCCGAGGAGCAGTCGGCCCCGCACCCTTCCTCCCGGAGCAGCCGGACGATGGCGGGGTTGGAGTTCGCCTTCACCGCGTAGAGGATGCGGTACGTCGGCCAGCACGGGGCGAACGCCGCCCGGAGCCTCCGCACGTTCTCGCGCACCCGGTGCTCGGCGGTGAGGTAGAGCGGCGTGCCGAACCGACCGGCCCACTCCGCGACGGGGCGACCGTGGACGGTCACCCCGTCCGGACCGGTGGCGAACGGCTCCGGCAGCGCCGTCCGTTCCTCCCCCGGGGTCACGGTCCCCCCTCGTCGGCCGCCCCTTCCTTCTCGGCGGCCGCTCGCCGGGCCGACCGCGGCGGCTCCCGGTAGGCGGAGGCGCGGAGCGCCCCGCTGCCATGGAGCTCCTGGAGCAGCCGGCCCGCATCCTCCGGTCGGACCCACACCCGGAGGGGGGTCGGGACGGTCTCCGGAGCGGGGCCGTCGCGGGGGCGGCCGGAGGCCGGCGTCCGCGGGAGGACCGTGACGACCCCCCAACCGGGTCCGCCGGGGGTCGGAGGCTCCTCCGCGGCCCTCCCCGGGGTGGTCGCCTCCGATCCGGCCGGGGACGACCGGATGACCGTCCCGTCGCTCCCATCGAGCGGGTGGCCGATGGAGAGGACCCGGAGGAGCACCGACGGGGCCATGTAGGCGAGCGCGGAGGCGGCCACCACCTCGGCCCCGCCCACCGCGAGGGTCCGCATCTCCTCCACGGTGAGCTCGTGGAGCGGTCGGGCTTCCGGAACCAGCCTCGGGTCCGCTTCCAGGACCCCGGGCACGTCCTTGACCAGGATGACCTCCGAGGATCCGTACCGGAGCGCCAGCAGGCGACCGAGGGCCACCGCGGTCGTGTCGCTGCCCCCGCGGCCGAGCGTCGTGATCCCTCCGGTGGCCGCCGACCGGCCGACGAAACCGGGGAGGACCCGGAGGGGGGCTCCCGGCGGAAAGAGGGCGGCGACCCGGGGGGCCGAGAGCCCGAGATCGATCTCCGACGCCATCGGATCGCCCGTGGCGACGATCGGCCAATCCGGATCCCCGGGGAGGACGAGTCGGACCGGGACCCCGAGCGCGGTGAGGGCGGAGGCGAGGAGGGAGGCGCCGAGCGCCTCGCCGAAGGAGAGCGCCCGCGCCACCTCCTCCGCGCGCGAGCTCCCCCCGATTCCCGAGCTCCAGGCCAGGATCGAGTCGGTGAGATCCCCCGGCGCGCTCACCACCACGGCCGCGGGCCGCGGGTCCGCCTCGATTACCCGGTGCGCCGCGGCGGCAATCCGCTCGGCGGCGCCCATCGTGCTGCCCCCGAATTTCACGACCCGGACCGCCCGGGGCCCCCGATCCGTCACGGCGCCTCCGGGGAGGGCCATAGCTCGTCGAGACTATAGCGGCGGGCCGGAAGCGCGGCCCGGCGGTCCCACAGCCGGCGGGCGGCCCAGAGCATCCCCTCGGCGAACGCCGCCCGGTCGAGGACGAGGTGCTCGAACCGGATCAGCTCGTGGGGGCCGGTGATCCAGATCTGGTGGATCCCGGGAAGGTCGCCCGCGCGCAGGCTCACCGTCTCCGGAAGCGGCGCGAGCGGCATCGACCGCTGGGCCCGGAGCCCGAGGTCGGCGGCGGTGCCGGAGGGTCGATCCCGCTTCCCCCGCCGGTGCGCCTCCACGATCGAGAGGTCGAAGCCGGCCGGCACGGGTCCGATCGCCGACAGCGCCCGGGCCAGGAGCCGGACCCCGAGGGCGAAATTCGGCTCGAGGAGGAGGGGGATCTGCCGGCTCACCCGGTCGATCCACGCCGCGTCGTCCGGCCGGAATCCGGTCGCCGCGACGATCGCGGGGCGGCCGAGGGCGCCGACGCGGGGCAGGTTCTCCCGCTCGGCCTCGGCCGGGGCGGCGCTCACGTAGAGGTCGGCGCCCGCCAGGAGCTCGGGGAGACGGTCCGGTCCGTCGACGGGGATCGGACGGCCCGGGGGGCTCGCCGGGAGCTCCCGGCGCGTTCCGGCCGGGGCCGGTCCGGCCACCGCCCCCACGAGGTCGCATCCGAACGAGGGGGCCGCCGCCGCGACGGCGCGGCCCAGCCGCCCCGTCGCTCCCGCCAGGACGATCCGCGGACGCGCGGTGTCGGCGGAGCCCCGGGACGGCTCCGCAGGTTCAGTAGGCGCCGTAGGACCACCTCGACTCGGGCCCGCCCGGCCCGTCGGCCGGTGCGCCCAGGTGGCGCCGGAGCTGCCGGAACGCTTCCGGGTCCTGCGCGTCGATGGCGGCGAGGGCGCCGGCGAGCTGGACGAAGGCGGAGGGGGTCAGGCGGCCGAGGGGAGGCCGGCAGGGCCCCACGGGAGCCCCGAGGAGGTCGCATGCCGCCTTGGTGGGGACCGGGTTCCGGACCCGGACCTCGACGGGGCCCCGCGGGGTCGCTTCCGTGGCGACCACCGTGACGGTGCGGCCGAGCGCCTCCAGCGTCGGTCCGCTCCGGGCCAGCGCCGCCGCATCCCCGTCGCGGGCCGCCGCCACCGCCGCGACCACGGTCGCCGGGGCGAGG
>JAJZDH010000079.1 GCA_021828665.1 Thermoplasmata archaeon | reverse complement strand
TCAAAGCGCTTTGCGGAGCTTCGGGGCGCCCGGACCGGCCTCCCCGGGGGCCGCCGCGGGGGACCCGCCCGGTCGGCGCGGTCACCCCAGCGAAAGGATCTGGAGGACCGCGCCGAGAAAGGTCCCGGCCGAAAGCTCGGGGAACGATCCGCGCTCCCGGAGCTCCGCGCGCGCGCGGGCCTCGAGACCCCGTTCGGGGACGAACGCCGAGACCATCCCGAGCGCCCGGCCGACCTCCATGTCGAGGACCCGGTCCCCGATGATGGCGGAGGCGGCGAGGTCGAGCCGGTGCTCCCGGGCCGCCCGGAGGAAGAGGGCGGTGCCGGGCTTGCGGCAGGCGCACCGTTCCTCGGGCCGGTGCGGGCAGTAGTAGAACCCGTCGAGCGGGCTGCCGGCGGCCCGGAGCCTCAGGTCGATGCGCCGGTGGACCTCCTCGAGCCGGGCGGCGGTGAAGTACCCCCGGCCGATGCCGGACTGGTTCGTGACGCAGATCACCCGGTACCCGTGCTCGCGCAGCCGGGAGATCCCCTGGACGACCCCCGGAAGGAATTCGATCCGCTCCGGATCGCTCAGATAGTGGAGATCGGGGTTGAGGGTTCCGTCCCGGTCGGTGAAGACCGCCCGGTAAAGCGGGCCTTCCCCGAGCCGGTGGGCTCCCGTGGCGGACATCCTCGTGGTGCGGCCGGTGCGCGCTCCCCCACGGGCCCACCATCGCCATAACCCTGACCGGTCCTGGCCGGCCGCGGCCGGGCGGCCGGGAGGATGGATCGGGACGGCTCCGGGGATCGGGTCGCGGCGATCTCCGCCGTGCTCCGGTCCGCGGTCGCGGCGGTGGCCCCGGACGGCGTCCCGGTCACCCTCCTGTTCTCGGGGGGTCTCGATTCCTCCCTCCTCGCCTGGTGGCTCGCGCCCCGCCCCGGGCTGAGGCTCGCCACCGTGGGGGTCCCGGGGAGCGCCGACCTCGCGCGGGCGGAGCGGGCCGCCCCCTCCATCGGCCGGCCGCTGGACCGGCTGCTCGTCCCCCCGGAGGAGGTTCCGCGGCGGTGGGCGCAATTCGTGGCGGGATCGACCGACGGTTCCGATCCTCCCTCCTCCGTCCTCTTCGCCTTCGAGATCGCCTTCGGCCATCTGCCCGGCCGGACCGTCGTCGTCGGCCAGGGCGCCGACGAGCTCTTCGGGGGGTACGCCCGGTACGACGGTGTCGCTCCGGCCGACGCCGCCGGGCTCGCGCGACGGGACCTCGACCGCCTCCTCCGGCAGGACTGGCCCCGGACCGTCGCGCGCGCCCGGGCCCACCGGATCGATCTCGTGGCCCCGTTCCTCGATCCCGCGGTCCGGGCCGCCGTGACGGCGCTCGCCCCGGGGGACCGGTTCGATCCGAGGGAGCGCAAGGGGCTCCTCCGGCGCATCGCCCGGGCCGCGGGATTGCCGGAATCGATGGCCGGCGCCCCGAAGCAGGCGATCCAGTACGGCAGCGGCCTCGCCCGCCGTCTTCCGCGGGCCCCCTCCCGCCCGGGCCGGGACGGGGCGGCCCCCTCCTAACCCGTTCGACCGATCCGGGTGCCGGCGCGGCCCGCGAGGCCGTCCTCGAGGTGGGGAGGATCGGTGATGAGGACCGACCGTCCGCCACCGGCGAGGAAGTCGAGCGCGGCCTCGATCTTGGGGGCCATCGTGCCCGATCCGAACTCCCCGGCCTCGAGATATCCCCGCAATTCCGCCGGCCCCACCTCTCCGAGGGGCCGCTCGAACGGCCGGCGGAAACCGACCACCACCGACGGCACGTCCGTGAGGATGACGAGGGAGGTCGCCCCGAGCGCCCGCCCCACGAGCGCGGCGGAGCGGTCCTTGTCGATGACCGCCTCCACCCCTTCGTACCGGCCCCCGCCGCGGTCCCGGACCGGGATCCCTCCGCCGCCGGCCACCACCGGGAGGATCCGTTCGGCGGCCCGGGAGGCGAGGACCGCCCGGAACGCCCGGGCCTCGACCCACGCGACCGGCCGCGGGGAGGGCACCACCCGACGGTACCCGCCGCGCGCCGGGTCGGCGAGGAGCGTCCACCCCCGGCTCTTGCGGAGCAGGCGGGCCTGGGCCTCCGCGTAGTACGGCCCCACGGGCTTGTCCGGACGGGAGAAGGCCGGATCGTCGGCGGCGACCACCATCCGGGTCGGGAAGGCGAGGACGGTCCGGGGCACCCCGGCGCGCCGAAGCGCCGGCGAGAGCTCGGTCGCGAGCAGGTAGCCGATCTGGGCCTGGGACTCGGCGACGAGGACATCCAGCGGAAGGACCGGGACCTCGGCCCGGGCGAGCTCGTTCTGGAGCAGCAGGCGGCCCACCTGGGGTCCGTTCCCGTGGGTGAGGCAGAGCTGCCAATGCCTCCGGAGGAGCCGGGCGATCGCCGGGGCGCTCCGGCGCACCTCGCGGACCGCCTCCGACCAGGCTCCCGTGCCGCCGGAGCGGCCGATCACGTTGCCCCCGAGGGCGACCACGAGGCGGGGATCGGCCATGGGAACTCCGAGGGCCGCCACCGGGGCGCCGCCCAAAAGGACCCGGTGGGGAGGGGGGGACGGGGCGGGGGCCCGGCCCGGGGCGCGGTTCCTATATACCGCCCATCGGCTCCTCGGCCCGTGGCCGACGGCGAGGCGGACCTGTTTTGCCCGCTCGAGTTCCGGTACGGCCGGCCGGCGACCCGGCGGCTCTTCTCCCGCGAGCGGCGGCTCGAACGGGCGCTCCGCGTCGAGGCCGCGCTCGCGCTCACCGAGGCCGACCTCGGGATGATCCCCCGCGAGGCCGCCGAGGCGATCGACCGGGCCGTCCGGGAGCGGCGGGTGACCCTCGACCGGGTCGACGCCCTCGAGCGGGAACTTCGGCACGATGTGATGGCCATCGCCCGGGCGCTGGGGGAGGCCGCCGGCCCGGGCGGCGGCTGGGTCCATTTCGGCGCCACCTCCGCCGACATCACCGACACCGCCCTCGCGCTCGAGCACCAGGAGGCGATCCTCCTTCTGCGCGGGACGCTCACCGACCTCGCGCGGAGCCTCCTCGGGCTCGCTCGCCGCCATCGGGCCACCGCCGAGGTGGGCCGGACCCACGGCCAGTACGCCGTCCCGACGAGCTTCGGCTACAAGATGGCCGGAGCCGCCGCCGAGCTCCTCCGCCACCGCCAGCGGCTCGACGAGCTCGCGCCCCGCGTGGCCGCCGGGAAGATCTCCGGGGCCGTCGGCACCGGCGCCTCCTTCGGCGATCTCGCCGCCGCCGTCGAGGAGGGCGTCATGCGGCGGCTCGGCCTCGTCGCCGACGAGGCCCCGACCCAGATCGTCGGCCGGGACCGCTTCGCCGAGCTCACGAACTTCCTCGCGCTCCTGGCCGGGACCCTGGAGCGGCTGGCCACCGAGGTCCGCAACCTGCAGCGCAGCGAGATCGCCGAGGCGGCGGAACCGTTCGACGAGACCTCCCAGGTGGGGAGCTCCACGATGGCCCAGAAGCGCAACCCGATGGCCTCCGAGAATGTCACCTCGCTCGCCCGCCTCGTGCGGGCGCTGGCGCTGCCGCCCCTCGAGAACATGGCGCTCTGGCACGAGCGGGACCTCGCGAACTCGGCCAACGAGCGGGTGGTCCTCCCGCACGCGCTCCTCCTCACCGACGACATGCTCCGGAAGCTCCTCGGCGTCTTCGAGGGGCTCCGGGTGGACGAGGACCGGATGCGGGAGAACCTCCGGGCGGCGGGAGGGACCGCCATGACCGAGAACCTCATGCTCGCCCTGACCGCCCGGGGCATCCCGCGGGCCGAGGCGCACGAACTGCTCCGGCGACTGACGCGACCGGAGGTGCCGGCGCGCCCGCTGGCCGCGCGCGCGGTGGCCGATCCGACCGTCCGCGCGCACTTCTCCGAGGCGGAGGTCCTCCGCCTCCTCGATCCGGAGAGCTACGTGGCGGCGGCCGCCGCCAAGACCGACCGGATCCTGGCCCGCCTCTCCCCGGGGCTCGACCCGTGAGCGGCCGCTCCGGGTGGGAAGCGGTCCTCGAGGTCGAGCGGCCCGGGTCGGCCTCGGCCGACCGGTTGGCGGCCGCGCTCCGCCCCGAATCGTCCCGGGAAGTCCCCCGGACCACGGTGCGGGTCGACCGGACGGGGCCGACCGGCGTGACGGTGCGCCTGACGGCCCGGGACACCGGAGCGCTCCGGGCGGCGCTCAACACCTACCTCGGGTGGATCTCCCTCGCCGAGCGGACGGAGGCGGTGGGGGAGGCCGCGCTCCGTCCTCCGGCGACGCCGCGCTGACCGGAGCGATTCCGCCCGCCGAAGCCGTTATCAACGGCACCGCGCCTCGAGGCGCGTGGCGCTACCGGCGAAACTCCAGAACGATCTCAAACAGTTCCAGCGGCTCCAGCAGGACCTGACCGCGACGAACCAGCAGCGGCTCCAGTTCGATCTCAAGCTCCGGGAGACGACCCACACCCTGGAGGAGCTGAAGGCGCTCCCGGCCGACACCGTCATCTACCGGCCCATCGGCGGTCTTCTGCTCCGGGCCCGCGACCGCGCCGAGGTCGAGGGGCTCCTCACCGAGGAGAAGGAGACGCTCGAGATCCGGCTCAAGGCGATGGAGCGGCAGGAGAACGCCCTCAAGGAGCGCTACACCTCGATGCAGCAGGAGCTCTCCCAGCAGCTCCAGTCGGCCGGAGTCCCTTCCTCCGGCGGTGGCCCCTCGGGCAGCGAATCCGATCCCGACTCCGGATAGCGGGGCCCGCCGTTCAGGCGGTCCGGTGGACCAGACGGTCCCCGATCTCGCGGAGCAGCGCCCGGTCCGTCGGGCGCAGGCGGGGGCTCCGTCCGATCCGGCCGTACGCCCGGCGGGTCAGCTCCTCGATCCGCCGTTCGGAGTAGGCGAGACTTCCCGTCGCGCGGATCCGTTCGAGCGCCCGGGCGAGCGCCTCCGGCCCGGCCCCGGGCCGGCCGAGGACGGCCTCGAGCTCGCGCCGCCCCTCCGGACCGCCGGCCGCCCACGCCCGGACCACGAGGAGCGTCCGCTTCCCCTCGGCGAGGTCGTTCGCGCTCTTCTCCGCCGCGGCCGGGTCGAACCCCGCCCCCAGGAGATCGTCCCGGAGCTGGAAGGCGATCCCCAGATCGGTGCCGATGGATTCCAGGTCGGCGAGGAGCGCCGGGCCGCCCCCGCCCAGGATCGCGCCGATCCGCAGCGGGGCGGCCACCGTGTACACCGAGGTCTTGAGACGGTGGACCTCGAGGACGTCCTCTTCCCGGACGGCGCCCGGGTCGAGCACCCCGTTCTGGATGTCCCGCAACTGGCCGTAGGCGGTGTCGCGGGTCATCCGCACGTACTCCGCCACCGCCCGGAGCCGCCGCGCGGCGGGCCCCTTCGACCCGAGGAGGGCGGCGACGGTGTACGGCTCCTCCAGGTCGCCGAGGGTGATCCCCATCCCCATGCCGAACTCCTCGGAGGAGCCGCCCCACCGCGCGGCGGCGTGGTCGGCCCGGAGCTTCTGGTGGACCGCCGGCCCACCCCGACGGGTCGCGGCGTGGTCGATGATATCGTCGTGGATCAGCATCCAGCTCTGGAAGTGCTCGAGGGCGGCGGCGGCCGGAAGGGCCGGGGCCGGGGAGCGGTGGGCGGCGATCCAGTACCCTCCGAGGACCAGGAGGGCCCGGAACCGCTTCCCGCCCCGGAGGGTGAACTCCTCGAGGGTGCCCGTCCACGGGTCGAACTGGGGACTCCGACGACGCTCCGCGGCGTACTGCCGGAGGAGCTCCCGCTCGATCCGGGGCACCCAGGTCCGCAACTCCTCGAAGTTCATGATCTGCGTATCCACCGGCCGCCCCGGCGCCGTCACGCCCGGCGCCGTTCCCGGAGGTCGTCCGGAGGGGCCACGGGCCGGCGCCAGAAGGCCGCCCCCTCTTGTAGCTTCGCCCGCCTCCGGCCTCCGGCCGGGCCCCCCGCGACCCTCCCCGGCCCCGGCACGGGCCCGGCCGGGGCGCCCCGGGCCTTCCCCGCCGGGCGGCCGCTTTGGACCCGGCCGCCCCGCCGCCGCCGGCCGGAGGGGCGGGACCGCCCCCCGCCGCCGCTCCGTCCAGTCCGTGGCCGAGGGGTCCGCGTTCGGTCTAGGTATTTAAGCCCCGTTTCCGTGGACCCTTCCATGGCCGAGCCGGTCTTCTCGCACCTGGTCGGGGACCTCGTGGAAGCGATGGGCCAGACCCTCGCCGCGGTCCGTCCGGTCCCCGAGGGGATCTATCTCCGCACCTCCGATGGGTTCCTGTACGCGTTCGTCGAGGATCCCCACGGGCTCTCGCTGGCCACGGTCCAGCGGATGGTCGAGGCGGCCCCCGGGGGGGGGCGCCGGCTGGTGGTCTTCTGCCGGCACCATCTTCCGCTCGCCCTGACCGCCGCACTCGCCGGGGCCGGCGCCACGTCGGTGGAAGGCCCGCGGTTCGGCGAGCTCCTCCGGATGCTCGGCCTCGGCGCCTACGTCGGAGAGGCGCCGCCCGCGCCCCCGGAACAACGGCTGCGCCGCCTCCCGAGCGCCGTTTTCCTCGAGGAGCTCATGACCCGCGGCCGCACCTGGCTCTCCTGGGGGGTTCCCGCGGTCGCCCTGCGGTTCTACCGGCAGGCGGCGGGGCTCAAGGAGGGATTTTTGCCGGCGCGGGTGGGGGCGGCGAACGCCCTCCTCGCCCTCGGCCTCCTTCCCGAGGCGGCCGCCGAGCTCGCCGACGTACTCGCCGCCGACCCGGCCCACACGGAGGCCCGCCTGGCCCATGCCGCGCTGCTGGGCCTGGAGGGCCACCCCGATCGGGAGTTGGCGGAGTACCGGACCCTCCTCGAGGAGCGCCCCGACGACTTGACCATCCGGGCCCACCTGGTGGCGGCGCTCGTCGATCACCGCCACTGGGAAGCGGCCCGGGGCGAGCTCGCGCGCATGCTCCGGCAGGTGCCCGAGGACCCCCGCCTGCGGTTCCTCCACGCCGCCGCGCTCGAGCATACGGGAGCCCTCCGGGAAGCCGGGGCCGAGCGACTCCGCGCGCGGTCGCTGGGACTGCCGGCCGACCGGGAGCGCGAGCTCGCCCGGGAGCTCGGGCTGCCCGAGCCGGTCTTCCCACCGACTCCGGTCCCCGGAACCCCGCCGGCGGGGGCGCCGGCGCCCGGGTCGGTCCCCTCCCCGGTTCCGGCCGCCGGGTCCTCGCCTCCCGCCACGGCGCCGGCGCCCGGCCCCGGCGCCCGGGGGCCCCCCGCCGGCGCCCGCGCGCCGGCCGCCCAGGCGGGCCCCCTGACGGCCGCCC
>JAJZDH010000002.1 GCA_021828665.1 Thermoplasmata archaeon | reverse complement strand
ACGGCCGGCCGGAGCGGAGCGGCGGCGATCCCGGCCGGCGGGCTCCCGCCCGGGACCGTCGGGGCCGGGGGCATCTCCGTACGTTAGCGCGTCGCCCCCCGGCCGGAGCCACCAAAGGTTATGTCGCCGCTCCCCCGTCCCGGGGCCCATGGCGTCCGCCCGCCTGGTCGAGTCCTACCACGAGGCCACCGCCGCCCAGCGGCGGTTCGCCCAGCCGATCGTCTTCTGGGACGAGACGCTCCGGGACGGCGAGCAGACCCCGGGGGTGCACTTCTCCCCCGAGGAGAAGCTCTCCATCGCCGAGGACCTTTCGGCCGCCGGCGTCTCGGTCATCGACGCCGGGATCCCGGTGGTCTCCGAGGAGGAGGCGGCGGCGGTCCACCGCCTCGCCCACGCGGGGCTCCGGGCGAAGATCCTGGCCAGCGCCCGGACGGTGCCCGGCGACATCGAGGCGGTCCTGCGGAGCGGCGCTACCCACATCGCCATCTTCGTGGCGGCGAGCGAGGTGCACCTCCGCTTCAAGCTCAAGATGACCCGGGAGGAGGTCCTCCGGGCCTCCGTGGAGTCGGTGCGCCGGGCGAAGCAGGCCGGTCTCCACGTGGCGTTCGTGACCGAGGACACGGCCCGGGCCCCGTTCGACTTCCTCGAGCCGCTCTACGGCGCCGTCCGGGACGCCGGCGCCGACCGGCTCGTCGTCTCCGACACGGTGGGCATCATGACCCCGCTCACGTTCCGGTGGTTCCTCGGGGAGTTCGAACGCCGGGTGCGGCCGCGGGACTGGTCGGTGCACTGCCACAACGATTTCGGCATGGCGACCGCCAACACGCTGACCGCGCTCGAGATGGGCGTCACCGCCCCCCACGTCACCGTGAACGGCCTCGGGGAGCGGGCCGGCAACGCCTCCCTCGAGGAGGTGGCGGTGGCGCTCGAGGCGCTCTACGGGGTCCGGACCGGCCTCGCCACCGACCGGCTCTACGCCCTCTCCCGGAAGGTCGAGGAGCTGAGCGGCGTGCCCCTCGCGCCCACCAAGCCGCTGGTCGGCTTCAACTCGTTCTCCCACGAGGCGGGGATCCATACCCACGGCATCCTGGCCCACACCCTCACCTACGAGCCGGTCCAGCCCGAGACGCTGGGGCGGGTCCGGCGGATGATCCTCGGCAAGCACAGCGGCAAGGCCGCCGTGGTGGAGAAGCTCAAGGAACGGGCGATCGTCCTTTCCGATCCCCAGCTCGCGGAGCTCCTGGGGAGCATCAAGCGGGCCGGGGAGCGGCGCAGCAAGGCGGAGCTCCGTCGCTTCCTCGCGGAGTACCGGTCGCTCTATGAGCAGCCGGGCATCTCCGATGCCGAGTTCTGGGAGATGGTCGCGACCGTCTCCGGGAGGACGGGGAAACCATGAACGGGGGAACGGGAGGGGGCCTCACGCTCGCCGAGAAGATCCTGGCCCGCGCCGCGGGGCTCGAGGCGGTCGTGCCGGGGCAGATCGTGGACGGACGGGTGGACCTCGCCATGATGCACGAGCAGGGCGCCCAGACCGTCGGTCCGTTCCACGAGATGGGGGCCGAGCGGGTCTGGGACCCCGACCGGGTCGTCATCGCCATCGATCACTGGGTCCCCGCCTCCACCGAAGGCGCGGCGGTGCTCCACCAGATCCTGCGGAAGTTCGCGCGGGAGCAGCACCTCCCGCACTTCTACGATGTCGGACGGCACGGGATCTGCCACCAGATCCTGGCCGAGGACGGCTGGGTGGTCCCCGGCGACCTCGCCGTCGGGACCGACTCCCACACGAACATGCTGGGCGCCATGGGGGCGGTGGCCGCGGGGATCGGGCCCACCGAGATGGCCGCGGTGCTCGCCCTCGGGAAGATCTGGCTCAAGGTCCCGCCGACGATCCGGGTGCACGTGACGGGCCGGCTCGGCCCCGGCGTGACCGCCAAGGACCTCGTCCTCAAGGTCCTCGGGGAGATCCGCACGACGGGAGCGACGTACAAGGCCGTCGAGTTCTCGGGGCCGACCATCGCGGCGCTCCCGATGACCGACCGGTTCACCGTCTGCAACATGACCACGGAGATGGGGGCGAAGTGCGGCATGATCGGGGCCGATTCCGTCACGACGGAGTACCTCCGCCCGATCGCGAAGCATGCGATGCATCCCGCCGCCGCCGACGCCGATGCCCGGTACGAGCGGACGGTGGAGGTGGACGTGGACGGCATGCCGCCGATGGTGGCCTGCCCGTACTCCCCCGACAACGTCCGGCCGCTGCCGGAGGTCGTCGGCGAGCATGTCCGGGTCGACCAGGTCTTCCTCGGCTCCTGCACGAACGCCCGGATCGAGGACCTCCGGGAGGGCGCCCGGATCCTGAAGGGCCAGAAGGTCCACGCCGGGGTGCGCTACATCGTCTCCCCGGCCTCCACCAAGATCTACCAGCAGGCGCTCAAGGAGGGGCTCATCGAGGTCTTCACGGAGGCCGGCGCCGTGTTCACGAACTCGAGCTGCTCGGCTTGCTTCGGCGGCAACATGGGGATCCTCGCCCCCGACGAGACCTGCGCGTCGTCCTCGAACCGGAACTTCCCCGGACGGATGGGGGCGAAGGAGGCCCGGATCTACCTCATGAGCCCGGCGGCCACCGCCGCGACGGCGATCCGGGGCGAGATCACGGATCCCCGGGAATACCTGTAGGAGGGAAGGAGGGGGTCCCCACCACCATGCGCGATCGCATCGAGGGCCGGGTCTGGACGCTCGGCAAGGACGTGGACACCGACCAGATCATCAGCGGGAAGTACCTCACCATCATCGATCCGAACGAGCTCAAGAAGCACGTCTTCGAGATCGCCCTCCCCGAGTTCGCCCGGGCGGCCCGGGCCGGCGACATCGTGGTCGCCGACGAGAACCTGGGGTGCGGCTCGAGCCGCGAGCATGCGCCCCAGGCGCTCCGCGCCCTCGGGATCGGCGCCGTGGTCGCCGATTCCTTCGCCCGCATCTTCTACCGCAACTGCATCAACCTCGGGATCCCGGCGATCGAGGTCCGGGGCGCGCGCGCCCTGTTCGAGGCCGGCGACACCGCCCGGATCGAGATGGCCCGCGGCACCGTCACCAACCTCCGGACCGGCGCGCACCTCGCCTTCCCCCCGCTCCCGACCCACCTCCTCGAGCTCCTCGAGGTGGGCGGCCTCGTCGAGAAGACCCGCACCGAGCTCGCCCGGGGGCGGAGGCCCGGATGAAGGATTCGAGCTACCGGCTGGTCCTCCTCCCCGGCGACGGCACCGGTCCGGAGGTGGTCCGGGAGGGCCGGAAGGTCCTCGACGCCCTCGCGGAGGGCGGACCGCATCCGTGGACCCTCGAAGAGCACCCCGGCGGGGCCGTTTACTACCGCGACCACGGGAAGGAGTGGGAGCCCGAGGCCGAGGAGGCCGCCCGGGAGGCCGATGCGATCCTGCTCGGGGCCGTCGGGTGGCCGGGCGTGAACCTTCCGAACGGGGACATCGCCGGCGCCGCGCTCGTCCTCGGGCTCCGGCGCGACCTCGACCTCTACGCGAACGTGCGGCCGTGCCGCCTGTACCCGGGGGTCCTCCACCGGATCAGCGGCGAGTACAAGCAGGTCTGGTCGCCGGCCAAGGTCGACCTCGTCATCCTCCGGGAGAACACCGAGGGGCTCTACACGCCCGCCCGCGGCCTCCTGCGCCGGGGCGGGGAGACCGAGGTCGCCATCGACACCCGGGTCATCACCCGGAAGGGCTCGGAGCGGGTGATCCGCCGGGCGTTCGCCGAGGCCCGCCGGCGGTCCCGGGGAGCTCCCGAGGACGGGGTGCGCCGGGTGACCTGCGTCGACAAGTCGAACGTCCTCGAGGGGTGCCGGTTCTTCCGGGAGACGTTCGACCGGATCGGACGGGCGGAGTACCCCGAGATCGAGCGCGACTACGCCTACGTCGACGCCTTCGCCCAGTGGATCGTCCGGAACCCCGAGCACTACAACGTGGTCGTCTCCACCAACATGATGGGGGACATCGTCACCGACCTTGCGAGCGTGCTGCAGGGCGGCATGGGCTTCGCCGCCGGCGGCAACATCGGGGAGGCGCATGCCATGTTCGAGCCGGTGCACGGGAGCGCGCCGAAGCACGCCGGGCAGAACCGGGTCAATCCGTTCGCCACCTTCTTCGCCACGGAGATGATGCTGCGCCACCTCGGGGAGACGCACACCGACTCCCGGCTCCTCCAGCAGGCCGACCGGCTGGAGCAGGCGATCGCCCGCGAGCTCCAGGCCGGTACGGCCCGGACCTACGACCAGGGCGGGGCGCTCTCCACGAGCGACGTCGGCGACCGGGTGGTCGCCGCGATCCGGGGGACGGTCGGATGAGCGAGCGGCCGGAGGTGGCCGTCGCGGGCGGCGCCACCACCCGGTTCGGCGTGCGCGCCGCCACCTGGAGCGAGCTCGTCCAGGAGGCCGGCCGCCGCCTCTTCGAGGCGATCCCCGAGCTCCGGGCGGAGGAGGTCGACTCGCTCTTCGTCGGCGCCGCCGAGCCGGAGCGGTTCGCCTTCCAGTCCCACGTCGCCCCGCTCGCCGCGGAGCTTCTCGGCCTGAAGCCCCGCCGCATCCTGCAGCGGACGGAGCTCGCCTGCGCCTCCGGGCAATCGGCGATCCGGAGCGCCTACGCCGCCATCGCCGCCGGGCTCTCCGACGTGGCGGTCGCCCTCGGCGTGGAGAAGATGAACCTCCCCAGCATGGCCGAGGCGAACACGTCGATGGCGTGCGTCATGGACCGGCCGTGGGACGGGGCCCACGGGGCGACCGCCCCGCCGTTCTTTGCCATGGTCGCGCAGCGGCACATGCGGGAGTTCGGGACGACCGAGGAGGCGCTCGCCGCCGTCTCCGAGAAGAACCACCGGTTCGCGAACTCGAACCCCGACGCGCAGTTCCACGCGAAGAGCTTCTCCCGGGAGAAGCTCCGCGGCCTGCCGCTCGTCGCCCCGCCGCTCCGCCTCGGCGACTGCTCCTCGATGACCGACGGCGCGGCGGCGGTCCTCGTGGTCCGGGGCGACCTCGCCCGGAAGTACACCTCCAACCCCGCCTGGATCCGGGGCACGGGGCAGTATTCGGACTGGCACAACCTCGCGAACGCGGGCGACCTCACCGATTGGGTCGGGCTCCGGCAGGCGGGCCGGGAGGCGTTCCGGAGCGCGGGGATCGGGCCGGCCGACCTCGACTTCGCCGAGCTCCACGACTGCTTTTCCATCTCCGAGATCGTGGCCGGCGAGGCGCTCGGATTCTGCCCCGCCGGCCAAGGCGGCGCCTACGCCCTGGACGGGAAGAGCTCCCTCGGCGGCGAGATCGTCGTCAACCCGAGGGGCGGGCTCCTCGGATGCGGCCACCCGCTCGGGGCCACCGGGATCGCCCAGGCGGTCGAGGTCTACCGGCAGTTCGCCGCGGAGGTGCCGCCCGAGCGCCAGGTGCCGGACCCGGAATGGGCGCTGGTCCACAACCTGAGCGGGAGCGCGAACGTCCATTCCCTCATGGTCTACCAGCGGGGCGGCTGAGATGGCGCCCCCGACCACCCCCGCCGCCGAGGCGCCGGCGGTCACCGCCCGTCCGCGGGCGGCCCCGGCCACCCCCTCCTCCCCGGCGCCGATCCCCACCCTCCTCGACTTCCACCCGCTCGAGGACCCCCGGTTCACCGAGATCGCGGCCTTCTTCGACCACCTCCGGGCCGGACGGTTCTCCACGACCCGTTGCCGGCGGGACGGCCGGCTCCTGTGGCCGCCGCGGACCGTCTGCCCGGAGTGCCACCGGTCGGAGCTCGAGTGGGTCGACCTGCCGCGGCACGGACGGATCTACGCGTTCAGCGCCGTCCTCGCCGGAGCCCCCCTCGGCATGGAGGAGGCGGTCCCGTTCGCCGTGGGGCTCGTGGATCTCGACGGGGTGCCGCTCCGCCTCTTCGGCCGGATCGAAGGGCGGCCGTGGACGGAGCTCGCCATCGGCGCGGAGGTGAACGTGGAGGGCTTCGACCTCCCGGACGGCCGCATCTTCTACCGGTTCCGCGCCCGCCCGGCCTCCCCCGGGGCGCCCGGGTAACCCCGGCCGGCCGGTGGCGGCCCCCGCCGACCGGGGCGCCGGTCCGGGCCGGAGCCCCCCGGACCGTTCGGCCCCCGGAGCCGGGGCGCGTTCCGCAAAGGCTCTTATAACCCCCCCCGTCTGCGCGGCGCCGGATTACCGATGGGAGAGGAGCCGAAGGGCTGGTGGCGGCAGCACGGGCTCACCGTCGTCATCCTGCTGACCGCATTCTCGCTCGCGATCCTGGTCCGTTCGCTCTGGGCGTACTCGATCTTCCAGCAGTGGGGGTGGCTCTACGTCTACGGCGGCGGATCGGACTCGTTCTACCACTCGCGGGTGATGGTCTACATCATCCAGAACCACACGAACCTGATCCGGGACTACGGCCTCCACTACCCCGTCGGGGAGATCAACCCCCGGGAACCGCTCTTCGACTGGATGAACGCCGTCCTCGGCATCCTCTTCCAGGGGTTCTTCGCCCCGGCGGGCGGCCAGTCCGCCGCCGTGGTCGCCGGCGCTTACTTCCTCGACATCCAGTCGCCGCTGTGGGCGGCGCTGGGGGTCTTCCCGGTCTACCTGATCGGCCGCGAGGTCAGCTCGCGGCGGATGGGGCTCGTCGCGGCCATGATCTACCCGTTCATGGTGTCCAGCATCGAATCGTCGGCCCTTGGCTATGCCAATTACCTGACCTTCTACACATTCGTCATGCTCCTCACCGTATATGCGTACATCCGCATGGTGAAATCCATCGGACACCGCCGATGGGTTGCGAGCTACCGGAGGCCCCGGGAGATCCCCGCCGCCCTCGTCGCCTGTTTCCGGTACGAGCGGACCGGGCTCAAGTGGGCGGTCTTCACGGGAGTCTGCCTCGGGGCGCTCGCCCTGAGCTGGCAGGGGTACCCGTTCTTCATCGCCGCCCTCGTGATCTTCCTCATCGTCCAGATGCTGGCGGAGCGGATCCGGCGGGTGGACTCCTTCGCCCTGTACTCGGCCACCTGGATCGTCGGGCTGATCGGCTTCCCGATGGCGATGCCGTACTACATCGTCCAGGGGTTGTTCGCGGGCTGGTTCGACACCCCGCTCATCGTCTTCTTCGGGACGCTCGTCGCGCTCCTGCCGTTCCTCCTCCTCCGGGACCAGCCGTGGGTCGTCTCCGTCCCCGCCTTCCTCCTCACCGGTCTCGCGGCGGTCGGTCTCCTCCTCGCGGTCGACCCCTCGGCGTTCGTCACCATCATCACCGGCCAGGGGTACTTCGTGAAGACCCTCGTCTACTCGACGGTGGCGGAGGCCCAGGCGCCCTCCATCGACTCCCTCATCCTCGGGTTCGGCGTCGTCACCTTCTTCATGGCGTTCGTCGGGCTGGTGCTCTTCGCGTTCCGGATCGGACGGGAGAAGTTCCGGCGCGAGCACGTCCTGTTCTTCGTCTTCGCCGTGATCACGATCTACCTGCCCATTACCGCCGCGAAGTTCTTCCTGCTCAGCACCGCCACCTTCGCCCTCCTGCCGGCCGAGGTCATCCTCCTCATCCTCGAGATCGCGGGGTACGCGCAGCTCCGCCGCACGGCGGCCTCCCTCTCCGACCGCCGGGGCCAGCTCACCAGCATCCGACGCTCCTTCAAGCCGCGCCACGTGCTGGTGATGGCGCTGGTCCTGGTCATCATCGTGCCGAACGTCTGGTACGCCATCGACGCCGGGATCCCCTACGGGAACCTGAAGAGCCAGTACAACGACCAGATCTTCGAGACGATCCCCCCGCCGCTCCGGACCTCGCCGGGCAACGCCTCGAGCTTCTACCTGGGTGCCGCCGGGACGTCGCTGGACACCCCCAACCAGTACGACGAGGCCGGGTACAATTGGCTCGCCCAGCAGGATACCAATCTTCCGCTCTACCAGCGTCCGGCGCTCGTGAGCTGGTGGGATTACGGGTTCCAGACCCTGGGCGAGGGCGGCCACCCGGTCGTGGCGGACAACTTCCAGGATGGCATCGACCCCTCCGGGGCGTTCCTCCTGAGCCAGAACGAGAGCGAGGCGATCGGCGTGCTCGCGGTCGAGCTCCTCGCCGGCGAGCAGGTCGTGACCCACCAGCCCTACCTGCCGGCCTCCTTGAACGCGCTCCTCGCCGCCGACGGGGTGGCGCTCCCGGAGCTCCACAACCTCCTCGCCAACACCTCGGCGGACGTCCCGCTCGTCATCGCGAACCCCGGCCGCTACCTTCCCGTCAACGCGGCCCACCTCGATCCGACGAACGCGATGTACATGGCCGCCTCCTGGTTCCTCGCCGACACCCTCTCGCTCAACCAGATCGCGAAGCTGTACAACGATATCCAGGCCTACACCGGCTGGTCGATCCGCTACGCGATGGTCGATTCCCGCCTGATCCCGTTCTCGGGCAGCAACACCGGCATCTTCTACGCGCCGGCGGATCTCACCGACCGGGCGATCGACAGCGGCGGCAACCCCTCGGCGTTCTTCAACGTCTCCGTGGTGGGCTCCGACGGGAACACCTACCCCGAAGGGCACGTTCCCGCCAATGTCCAGGCGGTGAGCTACAACATCAACTATTTCGCCCCGTTCTACAACTCGATGATCTACCGCACCTACTTCGGCTACAACGGCTCCGATACCGGCCAGGGGAGCGGGATCCCGGGCCTCTCGGGCTCGCTGCAGGGGAGCTCCCCGGAGCCGGGCTGGATGCTCCAGCATTTCCAGGTCGTCTACCGGACCGCGTACTACTGTCCCTACGCGAACCCCAACGCCCACCCGGGCTGCTTCGTCGCCGCGAACCTCCCCACCGCCGTCTCCAGGGCCAAGGCCACGAACGGCACGGCCGACACCTCGGCCGGGTCCTACTTCAACGGCGGCGAGGCGATCCTCGAGTACTATCCCGGCCAGACCCTGACGGGCACCGTCGAGATGCCGAACGGCGCGCCGGTCCCCGGGGCGTTCGTCACGGTGGACGACGGCTGGGGGATCCCGCACATGGTGGTCCCCACCGCCGCCGACGGCTCCTACCGCGTCGTCCTCCCGCCGGGGAACGACACCGTGAACGTGACCACCGGCTCCATCGACGGCCTCACCCAGCAGGGCACCACGGTGCTCGCCACCCTGCACCTCCGGGTCTCCTCCGCCTACGCCCTCTCCGACAACGCTCCCACCGAGGTGCAGAACATCCTCCTCCGCCCGGCCACCGTGCAAGGCGAGGTGTACTGGAACACCGCCAACAATTCGAGCTATTCGCCGAGCGTGGACACCGTGGTGCCGGGGGCCGAGGTCAATCTCTGGGGCCCCGGGCTCGCGAGCTACCACCTCGCGAGCGATGCGAGCGGGGCGTTCCGGATCCCCGACATCGCGCCCGGGGTCTACAACTTCTCCGTGACCGACGGCGCCACCAACTACACCCAGCCCAACCTCTACCTCACCCCCGGCCTCGACTCCAACCAGAGCGTCGGTCTCTCTCCGGGGGAGATCTTCGGGACCGTGAACCTCCCCACCGGCGCGTCGACGGCCGGGGCGACGGTCCGGGTGAGCTACCCGACCGGGTCGGTGTCGACCGCCGTCAACGCCTCCGGCGCCTTCCGGGTCAGCGACCTTGGTCCGGGGAGCTACACGGTCCAGGCCCGCCTGCCCTCCGCCTCCCTCGCGTCGGTCCCGACGGTGGTCTCCCTCGCCACCAAGGGGGCCTCCGCCCACTTGAATCTCACGCTCACCGCGGTCGGTTCGATCCTCCTCCCGGTGGCCCGGAACGGCGCCCCGGTCGCCGGGTTCCCGGTGCGGTTCACCCCGGCCTCCTCCGCCCTCGCGCGGTCGTCCACGAATTCGAGCGCCCCGGTCACGAACACGACGGGCGCGAACTCGACGCTGTTCGTCTCCCCCGCGAACGGCACGATCGTGGCGACGCTGCCGCTCGGGAGCTACCAGGTCTACGCCGCCGGCCTCCTCAACGGCCGCCCGTATGCCGCCATCGACCGGGTCACGATCTCCGCCGCCGGGACGCTCGCGGTCGCCCCGGCCGCGAACCTGGTGCCGGCCTACCTCGTGAGCGGGCACACCCCGCCGCCCACGAGCACGGTCAGCCCGACCGAGATCTCCATCTCCGCCTTCGCGTCGAACGGATACTCGGTGAGCGCCTTCGACAACGAATCGGGGAACTGGCTCCTGCTGCTACCGGCCGGCACCTACGGCCTCTCCGCGAGCGTCCCTCCCACCTCGGGGGCCCCGGCGTACGTGGGCCTGGCGAGCCTTTCGGTCGCCTCGGACACCTCCGTCTCCCTCGGGTTGGGCCCGGCCACCACCTTCCACGCCACGGTGGGCGCCGTCCTGGGGCGCGGCAGCATCTACCCGGCCCCGGAGTCGGTCGTGCGGCTGACGGTCGATCCGACCGGGGCGTACCTGACGGCCACCACCAACCGCACCGGCAACTTCACCCTCCTCATCCCGGGAACGCTTCCCGTCGGGGAGAGCCTCTGCCTGAACGTCACGGCGCCCGGCTTCGCCCCCTTCGACCAGTGCGGCCTCAGCCCCCAGACGGCGGCGTCGCTCGGGATCCTCCCGCTGAACCTCACCCCGGTGCCGACCCGGATCGTGGTGACCGGCCTGCCGGCCGGGACCGCGACGCACCTCAACCTGACCGCCGTCGGGTCCCCCGCGGCGAGCTCGGAGGCGACGGGAGGGACCGGCTACGCCCTGTCGCTGACCCCGGGCAACTACTCCGTGGCCGCCTGGGCCCCGATCCCCCACGCGGTCGGACTCTACCGCACCATCGCCCCGGTCCTCCTCGACATCCCCATCGGCTCCGGCGCGGCGAACCTCACCGTGCCGGTGCGCTTCGAGATCCCCGCGACCGGGAAGCTCGCGCTCCCGAAGGGGGTCTCCGACGCCGCGGTCGAGGTGTCCCTCTCGGGGGACGGATTCGAGCAGAACCTCACGGGGTCGGCGTTCGTCCTCCCGTTCCTCACGCCCCCGGGCACCGATACCCTGCTCGCGCAGGCGGCGCTCGGCAATGCGAGCTTCTCGAACCTCACCCGCATCGTCGTCAATGCCACGGGCGCGATGCGGCCGGCCCTCGTGAGCCTCCTCCAACCGGGCGGGCTCCTCCGCGGGACCGTGAGCCTCCCGGACGGGAGTCCGCTGAACGGGACCCGGGAACTCGCCCTGGAGACCGGCTCCGGGCTCGCGCTGTCGGTCCCCCTTCTCGGCGGGGTCTTTTCCCTCGCGCTCCCCCTCGGCACCGTCGTCCACCCCTTCCTCAACACCACCCTCTTCAGCCCCGGCCCCGGGGGATTCTCGGAGGAGGGGACGTACCGGACGGCGTCGGGGGCGACCTGCACCGTCGCGTCGGCGCAGTCGAACTGCACGGTGGTCCTCCTGGCGACGAAGGATCTCCTCGAGGTGACCGGCACCGTCGTCTATCCGAGCTACCCCGGGCCGCTCTCGGGGACCGTGATGTTCGTCGGCCCGTCGCCCTCGGTGGCCGCCCAGGAGGTCCCCGTCGTGTCGGGATCCTTCGCGGCGTTCCTCCTCCCCGGGGCCTACGAGGTGTATGCCACGGCGACGGAAGGAGGGGTGACCCTCGCGTCGATGGGCCGGGCGGTGCTCTCCACGTACCCGACCGAGACCCTCCCCCTCACGGTGGGGACCACCTGGACCGACTTCCTCACGCTGAGCAGCGCCGCCGCGCGGTCGTCGGCCACCGCGAACCTCACCCTCTCCGGTCCCTCCGGGATGCACCTCGTGGAAACGGGGGTGCCCGTCGGGGTCCCGATCCCCCTCGCGCTCCCACCGGGGAGCTGGACCTTCCAGGCGAACGCGTCGGCGAACCCCTACGGGGTGCGGACCGCGACGACCGGAACGGCGGTGGTGGAGCTCGAGAACGGGAACGCCGCCACCGGGATCGCCCTGACACCGCTCCTCTCCCGTACGGTCGACTTCCAGATCCAGGGGCCGCACGCCTTCACCGTCCTGCCGGGCGGGACGGTGAGCCTCGCGTACAGCCTCACGAACGTGGGGAACACGCCGCTCGCGCTCCACATGGTGGGGGCGCCGTCGACGTGGACCTTCAACTTCACCCCGGAGAATGTATCGCTCGGCCTGGCCGCCGGGAACCGGTCGGCGACGGGCTCCCTCCGCATCCACCTGCCGGCGGCGACGCCCACGACGGTCCCGCCGATCACCCTGGAGGCGGTCCTCGCCGGTGGGATCATCGTGGGGGTGGCCACCCCGGCGCCGACGCTCTCCGTGGAGCCGTACTACGGGATCGAGATGGGCGCGAGCCCCTCGCTCGGCACCGTCGGATCGAACTCCACGACCCTTCCGTTCTGGGTCCTCGACACCGGCAATGCGCCCGAGTCCGTTTCCCTCTCCATCTCGAACCTGGTCGCCATTGAGGGGCTCGGATGGACGGCCCGGATCCTGAGCGGCACCACGCCCGTGATCGGACCGGTGACGCTCCAGCCGGCCACGAACACCTCCTACCGCATCCTCCTCGCCACGGGGCCGTCGAACCCGTCGAACCCCGGCGTCGTGCACGTGGAGGCCGCCGTCGTCAACCGCTCCGCGGCCGTCACCTCCACGCTCGCGCTCTCCGTCTCCCTCCTGCCGGTCTCGATCTCGAACAGCACGCTCACGGTCACCGGGCCCGGCCTGGGGACGCCGCCGGCCTACCCCACCTGGCTCCTCTATCCGCTGGTCTTCGTGCCGGCCGCGGCGGCGCTCCTCTTCTTCGTGACGCTGCGGTGGTACCGGACCCGGAGGTGGCGCCGGTGAGGGGTTCGCCGGTCCCCGTCCTCGTCCTGCTCCTCCTCCTGGTCGCCTCGGGGGCGGGCGCCACCCTCCTCGCCGCCGGGAACGCCCGGGCCACGGCCTACCCCGCGCTCAGCGCCTCCGTCAACGGCCCGACGAGCGTGGGGACCGACCTCACCTACAACTACACCCTCTCCGCGAGCGGCGGTCCGGCCTACGGCTTCAACGGGACGCTCCTCGGGACGGTGAGCTTCTCGGCGTCGGTGATCGGTGCCAACACCACCGGCGTCACCCTGAATCCGACGGCGGGGATCCTGGAGAACGGCGCGCACTCCCTCTCGCTCGCCACCTCGAACCTCACCCAGACGCTCACCCTCAACATCGAGGTGACGAGCGGCCTGAACGGTCGGAACGCCTCGACGAACCTGAGCTATACGATCACCGTCATCCTGCCCTACACGATCACCGCCTCGCTCGTCGTGGCCTCCGGGATGGGCTCGAGCCCCTTCGCGGTCCTGGTCCTCCTCGACGGCACCCCCGTCGGCTCCGTGGAGGTGCCGGCGCTCACGGCAGGGGCGTCCTACCAGATCCGGTACAGCTACGTGAACCCGGACCTCGCGGGAGGCTGGCATACGTTCTCCCTCAGCCTCGCGAACGCCCACGGCCTGGTGGTCTTCGCCGGGGGCGCCACCCAGTACTCCCAATCGTTCTACGTGGCCTCGGCCCCGCCGAACAACACGCTCTGGTACGTGGCCGGGGCGTTCGCCTTCGTCCTCGCCATCTTTATATCGCTAACCGTTTTCGGCAACCGTCGCCGGGGACGGAAGCGGTAGGCCTCCCTTCTCCGGACGTACGCGAAGGGGGCACCACACCATGATGGCCGTCGGGGAGTTGCGGTGCACCTCGTGCGGGTCGGCGCTCGCCGGCCACGGGTCGACCCACTTCCTCTGCCCCGACTGCGGCGCGGAGACGCTGGGCCGCTGCCCGCGGTGCCGGGACCAATCGGTCTCCTATCGTTGCCCGAAATGCGGCTTTACCGGTCCGTAGCCGACGGGACGGGTGGAGAGGGAGCGAGATCGGATGGGGCAGGTGGCGGTGCTGTTCCGGGTCATGCCGTCGGGCGTGGACACGGACATGAAGGCGGTGGCCGAGGCGGTCCGCCTCGCGCTGCCTCCCGAGGCGAAGCTCCGCGGGATGCAGGTCAAGGAGATCGCCTTCGGCCTCAAGTCGCTCCTCGTGTCGATCGTCATGGCCGACACCGGCGGGATCCTGCCGGCCACCGAGGAGGCGCTCCGCCACGTCGAGAACGTGGAATCGGTCGAAGTGATCGAGGAAGGGCTCCTGTAGGGAGCCCACTCTCCCGCCCGGACCGATGGACCTCTTCACCCACGTCCTCGTGGGCTATCTGGTCAGCTACGGGATCGTCGGGTTCCGGCCCGAGTACCTGGCCGCGGGCGCCGTGGCCGGCGGCCTCCCCGATGCGGATATCCTCTTCTTCCCGCTGCGGCGTCGGTTCCCGCTGCTGCGCCACCACGGCATCACCCATTCGATCCTCGGGGTGAGCCTGGTCGCCCTCGTCGGGGGGTTCCTCGTCGCGCCCCGGATCGCCCCGGGGGACCCCTGGCTCTACTTCCTCGTGATGGAGGCGGCGGGGATCGGCCACATGCTCGGGGATGCGTTCACCCACTTCTCCGTCGCCCCGCTCCTTCCGTTCTCCGAGCGGCCGCTCGAGCTCGACGCCGACCGGGCCATCAACCTCTTCACCCTCGTCGCGAGCCTCCTGTCCATCTTCCTCCTGGGATTCGAGCGGGACCGGGTGCCGTTCGCGTGGTACACCCTCACCGTCGACGGCCTCCTGATCTTCTACGGGGGGTACGTTTCCCTCCGCCTCGCCGGCCGGTGGCGGATCGGGGCCGTCCGCCGTCGGCTCCCCGAATTCTCCGTCATCGTGCCCACCGGCCACCCGCTCCGCTGGATGCTGCTCTTCGAGCGCCGCGAGGGCGGCCGGCTGCGCACGGGCTATCTGGTCTACCGGCTCGGTCGGGGGATCGTGGAGGGCCCGAACCGTGTCGATGTCCCCCTCACGGCCGCCGCCGGGGCGGCGGGGCCGGTCCGGGATGCCGCGGGGGCGCTCGAGCGCTCCTACCCTCTGGCCCGTCGCACGAGCTCGATGCTCGACGACACCTATCATTTCGCCCGGGTGGCCCCGACCGTCCCCGGAGGGTGGGCGGTCCAATGGTACTCGCTCGAGTACTCCCTGCTCGGCCGGGCCGCATCGGTCCGGGTCGATATCGATCCCGAGGGGCACCTGTCGGCCCGACCGGGATGGTTCCGGATCCCACGGCCCGCGGCGCCCGGGTGATCGCCCGCCGGGAAGGGGCGGCGGCCGGGTCGGAGGGAGGGACGAGGGCGTGGGTCCCGAGCGGTCCGGATCCCGGACGTCCGCCGGTCGCGGGCGGCCGACGGCGGCGCCGCCGCCGACCTTAGGTCGGCCCCTTCCGCCGGATCGGTCGGGAGTGCCGGCCCGGTCCGGCTCCCGCGAGGCCGCCTCCCCCCACGCCGCTCCGGCCCGGCCCGGAGGAGCTCCTCCGGCGGCGCGCGGCGGCGGGGCGCCTCCAGGATCCCCGCGGCCCCGCGCGATGCGGGCGGCGACCGCCACCGCCACCGCGGCGGATCGGCCTCCGGGACCCGGGGAGGCGACGGGAGGTCGCGGACGGGGATCCGGGTCCCCGGCACGCCGCCGACGGCCCCACGACCGCGGAGGGGCCTGACGCCCGCGCCCGGGCCGATCGGGGGACCGGAGGAGGGGGGATTTCCGCATCATGCAAACGCTGGCTCTCCTCCTGTTCGCCGTCACCCTCGGGGTGGTCGTCCTCCGGCAGGGTCTCGGCCGCGGGCCCGGGATCTGGCTCCTCCTCCTCGCGGGCGCGGGGGCGTTCGTGGCCGCGGGCGTGATTTCGCCGGCGGCCGCGGCCGCGGCGCTCGAGCAGAACGCTCCGGTCTTCGGATTCCTGCTCGCCCTCTTCGTCTTCGCGGTGGCGCTCGAGGAGTCGGGGGCGCTCGACCATCTCGCCGCCTGGATCCTCGGGCGGACCCCCCGGCCCGCGGACCTGCCCCTCTACCTGTTCGTGGGGTTCGGGAGCCTGTCGGCGTTCCTCCTCAACGATGCGCTGGTGCTCCTCGGCGTCCCGCTCTTCCTGTCGGTGGCCCGGCGGCTCGATTCCGATCCGGGCCCGCTCCTCCTCACCCTCGCCTTTTCGGTCACGGTCGGCAGCGTGCTCACGCCGATGGGCAACCCCCAGAACCTCCTGGTGGCGCTCGATAGCGGCCTCTCCGCTCCCGTCACGGTCTTCCTGCGCTACCTCCTGATCCCGACGGCCGTCAACCTCGTCCTCGGCGGCCTGTACCTGCGGTGGGCCTTCCGGGACCGGTTTCCGGCCGGGTCCGCCCCCGGCATCCGCCGGTTCCCCCGGATCCCGCTCTGGCCCGCCGGCCCGAACGGCCCGCGGTGGCGCCGCCATCCGGTCCTGCTGGTCTTCCCCGCCACCATGGCGGTCCTCGTCGGCTCCAATCTGTACGCCTCCGTTTCCGGAACGACCGCCTGGCCGCTCGACGAGGTGGCGCTGGTGGGAGCGCTCGCCGTCGTCCTCCTCCGCCCCGATCGCCTCGCCATCTACCGGCGCATCCGATGGAGCGTGCTGCTCCTGTTCGTGGGGCTCTTCGTCTTCGTGGCCGGCGCCGAGCAGGCCGGGGTCCTCGGCGCCCTCCAGGCGGTCCTTCCCATCGCCGGTCCGGGCCGGGGCACCGGAGCGGTCGTGGGCTCGATCCTTCTCGCGAGCTTCGTGGGATCCCAGGCGGTGAGCAACGTGCCCTGGGTGGCGCTCGAGATCCCTCTCTTCCGTTCGCTGGGGTTCGCGGGGACCACCCCGGTCGCGTGGACGGCCCTGGCCGCGGGCAGCACTCTGGTCGGCAATGTCTCCCTCCTCGGCGCCGCCAGCAACCTGATCATCGGACAGCAGGCGGAGGCCCGCGGCGTCCCCTTCCGGCTGCTGCCGTTCGTCCGGTACGGGTTGCCCCTCACCGCGATCACCCTGGGCGTGCTCTTCCTCGCGCTCTATCTCGGTCTCTGAGGCGCGGCCCGAGCGGCCGGTCGGCCGCCGGCCCGAGGTGGGGGCGGGCCGAGGTCCCGCGGGGGCCCGGCCACCTCGACGGGGCGGTCCGGGGCGCCGCCGGGGGGATTCCGGCGCCGATCGCGACGCTTCGGTCACGGCGCCCCCGCGGCCGGAACGGCCCCGGGGGGCCCCTGCGGGGAGGCGGGTCTCCCCCTTCGTCGGGGACGGGCCGACCGGGGCCCGGGAGCGACGACGGCCTATCGCACCGGGGCGCTCAGCGCCACGGAGACCAGCCGCAGACGACGCACCCCGCGGCCCGTCGCGACGGGGCGATCTCGACTCCGCACTCCGGGCATGGCCGCGGCTCGGGGCCGAGGAGGGAGAGGCAGTCGAAGCAGGCCCCGCCCCGGCGATCCTCGGGCAGGAGGACGAGCGCCTTGCCGCAGTACAGGCACGGCTGGAACCGTTCTTCCGGTGTCGAAAAGGCGCGCCCGTCCGAGAACGAGAGCATGGCGAGGTGAAGGACAGGGGCCCGGTACATAAGTGCTTGGTCACGATCCGGGCGACGTGGGCCGTTCCGGTCCGATCGGGACCCGTCCTCGGGCCGCGGCCGCGCTCCGGAACGGGTCGGGAGGCCGCCGGGGCCCCCGGCGGAATGCCGACGACGATGGCCCGTCGGGGCGCGGTCCACGACGGCCGGCGCCCCCCGGCGGGAACGTCGCCCCCGGCCCGGACGGGGGAGCGGTCCCGTCGGAGGTGGTAGGGGTCGGCGAAGGGATCGGCGAACGGCTCCGCGGGACGGTCCGGGATCTACCGCCGAAGGGGCGGGACCGGCGGCCCGGTCAGGGCTCGCGCCATCGCGCCTTCCACGCCGCCAAGACGAAGAGCGCCACCGTGAACGCGCCGAGGGCGAGCCAGTCCAGTCCGGCCGGAAGGAGATACGGGCCGAGCTGGGTGATGCCGAACGCCCGGTGCAGGAGATCGGCGGCGTAGGTCGTGGGCGAGAGATAGACGAGCGGCTGGGCCCACGCCGGCAGGATCCCGGCCGAGTAGTAGACGGGAGGCAGCGTCGAGAGCCCCAGGGAGATCAGCGGGGAGAAGACGAACGTCTCCCGGATATCCTCGAAGTACGTGGCGAGGGTGAACCCGAGGGCCGACGCGAAGGCCCAGACCATCACGAGGACCCCCAGAACGGTCAGGGCATCGCCGAGGGGGGGCGCCCCGGCGCGGTCGATCCACAGGACGAGGAAGATCAGGAGGCCCGGCAGCGCGTAGACGAGCTCGCTGAGCGCCATGCCGGCGACGTAGACGGGGGCCTCGACGGGCGAGGCGACGATGAGGTCCTGGAACTTCAGGTCCTGCTTGTAGTGGGTCATGTCGGTCTGGAGGCCGGTGCCGATGGAGAGCATCGTGAGGACGAACCCCCCCGCGATGCCGTACAGGATGAGCTCGCCCCGCGAGATCACATCGATGAAGAAGAGGAAGGCGAGCGGCGAGGCGATGGTGTTGAGCAGATAGAGCGGCTGGGTCCGCATCGGCACCACGCCGTTCATGAAGGCGAGCGTGGCGAGGGAGCGGAGCCGGTGGCGCACCGTCATGCCGTCCCCTCCTCCTCGGGGTCGTCTTCCCCGATGGGGCGGCCGACCAGCTGGAGGAAGACGTCCTCGAGGGAGGCGGGGGCCATCGAGACCGGGAACCCCTTCGCGAGCGCGAGCCGGGTGAGCTCCCGGGCCTCCTCCTCGCGCGCAAAGACCAGGTGGCCGCCGCGGACCTCGGCCACCTCCCCGTAGGGGAGGAGCTCCTCCCGGGTCACCCGCCCCTGGACCGAGACGCGGAACGGCCGGGGGATGCGGGAGCGGATCTCGGCCGGCGTCCCCTCGAGGAGCACCCGGCCTCCCTCGATGAGTGCCAGCCGGGAGCTCAGCGCCTCGGCCTCGTCGAGGTAATGCGTCGTCAACAGGACGGTGCGGCGGTCCCGGATCGCCCGCTCGATGGCGCTCCAGACCTCCCGGCGGGCCACCGGATCGAGGCCGGTGGTCGGCTCGTCGAGGAAGAGCACCTCCGCATCGGAAGCGAGCACCATCGCCACCATGGCGCGCCGCCGCATCCCGCCGCTCAGGTGGCTCACGAGCGTCTTCCGGCGCGAGTCGAGGCTGAGCTCGACGAGCACCGCCTCGGTCCGGCGGCGGGCCTCGGTCCCGGGCATCCCCCGGAGCTTGAGGTACAGGTAGACCAGCTCGTAGACGTTCAGGAAATACAGGGGGCGGGATTCCTGGGGGATCACGGCGATCCGGTTCCGCACGGAGCGGGGATCGGCCACCGCGTCGTGGCCCAGCACGGCGACGGAGCCCGACGTGGGAAGGAGCTGGGTGGAGGCGATCCGGATGAACGTGGTCTTGCCGGCTCCGTTCCGGCCGATGAGGCCGTAGGTCGCCCCCGCCGGGACCGTGAGGTCGATCCCGGCGAGCGCCACCGTTTCGCGGCCCTTCGACCGGTAGGTCCGGGTGACGCCCCGGGCGCGGATCGCCTCCTCCACGATCCCGCCGAGGAGCGGCGGGACTTAACGGGAAGGGAGGGGAGGCCGCCTCCGCCGGGGGGGCCGCCGCGCGGGGCGGCCGGCGATCCATCCCGTCCCCCCGAGGAGGCCGGCGGGACCCCCCGACGATCGATCCCCCTCCCGGGGAAGGTCCGAGCCCGCTACCGGGTCATCTCCGCCGCCGGCGCTCCTCCGGGGGAGCTTCCCCCGCGGGCCCGGGCTCCTCCGGGCGGTCGCGGAGGACAGAGAGGTCTCGAGGGGCGCGGGCGCCGCCACGCCACGTGGATCGGGATGCCGGGCGCGGTGGCGATCCCACGAAACGGGAAGGGGGAACCGACCACGGTTCGGGTGGGAACCGATGGCCGATCCTCCGCCCGGAGGGAGGCGGTCGCCTCCGTCCGCAACCCCCCGCTAGCTCAGAACTTCGCGGAGGCGGCCGGTCCGCTGGGCCGCCTTGAGCTCGAGGGCGATCCGGCGTCCCATGGAGAGCCGGGGGGCGACCATGTCGGAGTAGGCCGAACCGGACGGGAACAGGTTCGTCCCGGCCACGATCCGGCTCGAGATCTCGAAGACCTTGAACTCGAGCTCCTCGGTCACGATCCCCTCCACGCAGAACGGCCCGACCATCCCGCCGAAGAGCTCCAGCGAGCGCTCGACGATCCGGGCCCCGATGTCGAAGACCTGCGGCAGGAGCGACTCCCGGAGGACGACGGGGACGTTCCCCGTGACCACGAACGTGGGCCGGATGCCCGCCCGCAGGATCTCCTCCTGGGCCCCGAGCTTGTACAGCTCATCGATGTTGGCCTCGTCCCGCCGGTCCATCCCGAGCAGTTCGAGCGATCCCGACCCGACCCGGTAGCCGGTCTCCGACAGCGGGCTGTAGAAGAAGTGGACGTAGTAGCGGGTCCCCAGCACGTACTCCTGGATGACGTAGGGGCCGGTGGGGTGGAAGTCCTTGAGCGCCAGCCGGTTCTTGGCGAGGACGAACCCCTTGCCGCCTTTCGCCCCGTAGTACTTCACGATGACCGGACCGTCGACCTCGTCGATCTCCTCGTACCGCCGCGGCATCGGCACGCCGGCCCCGTCCAGCCATTCGCGCTCCTTGCGGCGGTCCGACTCCCACGCGAGGACATTGCGGTTCCCGAAGACGGGGACGTCGAGCGCCGCGAACTCCGTGGCCCCGAGGTATTCGACGAAGGAGCCGTGGGGGACGAGGACGGAGTGGGTCTCCTTGAGACGGGGCAGGAGGGTGCCGATCTCGGCCAGCGTCGGCACCGACAGGAACTCCTCGGGACAGGCGAGCGGGAACGCCTGGTAGTACCGGGGCGGGGCCCCGCGGGCGATCCCCAGGGTCGGCAGCCCTTCCGCCTTGACGCCGTGGAAGATCTGGAGGGAGGAGTGCGAGCAGAGGGTGGCCACGGTGATCGGCCCTTCGGTGAGCGGACGGACGCGCTCTTCGGAGGCGAGGAGGATCCCCATTACTGGGTCCACCCCCATCGGGATTTAGCCGTTGCGCGGGGAGGCCGGGGGGCCGTCCTCGAGATCCCAATACCACGCCTCGGACCGGGTGCCCGCCGCCGAGATCTTCCGGCGCACCGCGCGGCTGACCGAGGGATCGCCCGCCAGCCGCTCCACGAGCCCCGGATCGGGCGCACTGACCCGGTCGAGCAGGTGCTCGGCCTCCAGGATCGGGCGGAGCTGTTCCGCGGGGTAGCTCCGGCGGGTCTCCCGCTGGCGGTGCGCCACCGTCCGGGAGCCGGGGACCCGATAGACCCCCAGCCGTTCGGCCTGCCGGTGGAGCTCCTCCGCGGTGCTCCGAAGGTCCCGGTCCAGCCGCCGCTCCTCCTCCCGGAGCTCCTGGAACCGGTCCACGAGGCCCCCCAACCGGGCCCTCTCCTCGGCCGGAACCTCCCGGAACTCCGGGCAGAGCGGGCGGAACTCGCACCGCCCGCACTGGCGGCCCGGAGTCGGATGGAACGCCTCGGACGCGATCCCGTCGGCGACCTTCCCCACCCGGTCCTGCAGCATCGCGAGTTCCCGCGGGCTGCGGCGGGGTACGCGGAGCTCGGAGCCCCCGCGGAGATCGAAGAGCGCGAGCGACTCCACGGGCGCCGGGTAGTTCTTCTCCACCAGGGCCTGGTAGAACGAGAGCTGGTCGGAGCCGACGGCGTCCGCCCGGGTCAGGTTCCGCGTCGTCTTGTAGTCCAGGATCTCGAGGCCGCCGGTCGGGGAGCGGTCGATCCGGTCGACGTATCCGTGGATCGGGATCCCGTCCCATTGGGCCTCGAGGTGCTCCTCCACGGCGACCGGCTGCGGCGGGGTCGCCACGAAGGCATCGTAGAACCGGAGCAGGATCTCCTCGCCGAGGACCCGGTACCGCACCTCCTCCTCCTTGGTCGGGTACCCCTCGGAGACCCAGAGGCGGGCGTAGGCGGCGCGCACCGCCTCGCGGTCCATCGGGGAGACGCCGCCGCGGGGGGCCCCGGCGGCGCCCGGGGCGCCGGCGAAGTGGTCCAGGGTGTGCTGCAGCGTGGCGTCGCCCTTCCTCCGGGGGAAAGGGATGACCAGCGGGCGGGCGAGCTCCTCGAGGACCGAATGGAGCGTCCGCCCGAAGGAGAAGTACCCCCGGGGCGCCTCGGGCAAACGGTCGATGTACAGGAACTTCCAGCGGAGCGGGCACTCGAGGTAGCTCCGCACCCCCGAGTAGCTCAGGACCGGAACCGCCGCCACGGCCCGCTCGAATCCATCCCCTCACATAACGGGGAGCCGCGCGGCGGAAGCGGACCCCCGGGGGCGGGCGCACCGCCCCCGCGGCGGACGGCGTTCCCCGGCCCTACGGTCCGGTCGCGAGCACCGGTTCTTCGAGCTTCTGGGGGTTCCCCGGCCGGGCGAGCGGCACCGGCATCGGGCTGCGGGCCTGCGGGTTCGCGAGATTCTTCGGAAGCCCGAGGAGGTCGAGGAGCTCCTTGTAGTGGTTCCGGATGGTGACCGGGGTCACATTCGCCACGGCCGCGATCCGGTCCTGGCTGCGGGGTTCGCCCATGAGGTTCGACGCGATGTAGATGATCGTGGCCAGGATCCCGTTCGGCAGGACCCCGCTCGTCGAATACACCTGCTCGACCTGCTCGAGGAGACCGAGCACCTTGGCCCGGACCTCCTTCGAGAGATTGAGGTCCTGGGTGAACCGGACCAGGTAGTCGCGGGGCTCGACCGGCTTCAGTCCCAGCTTGAGTTCCCGGGCGAGCAGCGTGTAGGCGCGCCCCACCTCGATCTTCGTGGCCTTGGAGTGGGCGATGATCTCCTTCATCGTCCGGGGCACGTGGCACTGGCGGCACGCCGCGTAGACGCTGGCGGCGACCAGGGCGACGATCTTCTTGCCCCGGGTGGCCTTGTGCTCCAGCGCCCGGCGGTAGATGTAGGTCGCCGACTCCTTGACCTCCCGGGAGAGGCCCAGGACGCCGGCGAGGCGGTTGAGCTCCCCGAGCGCGACCACGAGGTTGCGCTGGTGCGTGCGGGCCGCCCGCAGGCGGTGGTTGAGCTTGCGCAGATGGTAGAACTTGAGCGAGGTGTTCCGGGAGAGCGAGTTCCCCTGGAAATCGCGCGTCGGGACGCCGATCTCGCTGAAGAGCCCCTTGTCCGGCATCAGCGGCGAGATGACCGGGCCCCAGCCCCGGGCCTCCCGGCCCGTGTCCTCCTTGCTGCCCCGCTGCCCCCGGTCGGAGACGAGCGCGCTCGCATCCACCACGAGCCCGCAGTCGGCGCAGACGATCTCTCCCCGGACCTCGTCGCGGGTCAGGTGGGTCGATCCGCACTCCGGGCAGGCATCCTCGGTCGGGACTTGGTCACGGGGGGAAGCGTCCACTTTGGGGGCGAAGGAATGGGTGCGCGCCATCTTTTTCCTCAGCGACTCTATGGGTTCGGGCTATTTATATCTTGAGCCGTAACATGTAGCTCATGTACGCACAGAAGCTACACTATGTGACCGACTAGCATGGCATCGGGAAGCGCCGCTACAGCGTAGCCCGAGATGGGGAACGGTCCGAAGGAGCCCGATCGGTCTCGTGGGAGCCCCTCCATGGGGGATCGGGGTGGCCGGTGCGATGGAGAGCCGCAGCGGAGCCCTCCGGGCGGGGAGGCGGCAGCTCCCGGTCCCCGCCAACCTCGGTCGGCGCCGCGACCGGGTCGGAGCGCGCCCGGTCTACCCCTCCGGGGAGGCGGAGCATCGGTCTTCCGCTACCGGCGGGTCCCGGGGTTCCCGGTCGCGTCGATGCCGGTGGTCGGTCCATGGGCGGCGGCGCCGGCCCGTTCCTCCTCCCATGGTGCCGCCGGGGGCCGTTACGGGCCGCGAACCATCGACCCGGCGGCCGCCAACGGGGTCCCGCCGCCTCCCCGGGCCGGCCGGCCCGCCCGGATCCTCCGGGCCGCCTCTCACCCCGAGGTCACCGAGAAGAGGCACCCGCGCGCGGCATGGCGGGTCGGGTCGGGTTCCGAGACATCCCAGGAGGCTCCCGTGCGCCGTTCCATCGCCGCGGCGAGGAGGCGCGAGCAGAGCACCCGGCCGATCTCCGGGGAGGCCTTGCACGCGAAGCAGCCGGTGATCTTGAGGGTGAGCGGCGCCTCGCGGACCACCTGCATCTTCCCGCCGCCCCGCCGGGCGTAGAATTCGACCAGGGACCGGCCGACCTCGGGGGCGGTGCGCCCTTCGATCTCCTCGCCGATCTGGCGCCCCAGCTGCTTCGCGACCTCTCCGATGAGGTTCGGCAGGTCGATGGAGATCTCCTTGAGGCCGGTGGCGGCCATCCCGAGCTCGGTGATCTCCCGCAGGCGCTGGAAGGTCTCCGACATCTGCTCCTGGGCCACGGGGAGGAGCCCCTCCGGGGCCCCCTCGATCTCCGCGATCCGGCGGGCCGCGGGCACGGCATGACCCCACAGGCGGAGCTGGTATTCCCGGGTGAGGGAGAGGAAGCGGGGATCGGTGGTGTGCAGGAGCACCTGGGCGTCGCCCGCCGCTCCGAACCCTTCCTCGCCCGACACGAAGAGGGCCACCTCGGCGCGATCGATGAGGATCGCCCGGCTCGTCACCGGACGGCGGGAGAGCCGCAGTTCCACGGCGTGGCCGAAGAGCTTGACTTCGGGGAGATTGGAGGGGCCGGCCTCCGTGACCACCCGCACCCGGACCCCGCGCTCGCGGGCCTCCCGGAGGACCCGGTCGAGGCCGCCGTCGACCGCGCGGGCGAGGGCGAACCCGCCCACGGCCACCCAGATCTCGTGGCGGGCGGTGCCGAACCTTCTCCGCAGGAAGGCGTGGATCGCCGCCTGGCCCTCCACGACGTTGAACCGCCGCCCGTCGGAACCTCCCGGGATCGGTCTCGGGTCCTCCACCTCCTCGAGGAGCAGCGGCCGATCCCGCCGCAGCCGGTCCACCTCCGCGGCCGCCTCGGAGATCCACCGGTCCATGAGCTCCTCCGCGGGAAGGGGGGCGAACCGCATCGGGCGGGAGCCGATCTGGCGGAGCAGGCCGGCCTGGACGAGCTCGCGCAGGTGCCGGTACCCGTGGACCCGGTGGATCGCCGTGGCTCGGGCCAGTTCCGAGGCGGTCATCGTCCCCCCGCGGCTCGCGGCCAGATAGATCCGGGCCGCCGGCTCGGAGATCCCGTGCGCCACCAGATGATCCGCAAGGCTGGGGCGGGCCCGGGTCACGGCCCCTCAGGGGATGGCGGACGAATAACGGTACCGGGGCGGGGGACCGCTCAGAGCGCGGCCAGGAAGTCGTCGGCGGTCAGGGTGTAGGACGGTTCCGCACCCTCCCCGGCCCGGGCCCGCCGCACTTCCCGGGCGAGCAGCCAGTAGACCGTGGCGAGCGCCACCCGTCCCTTGTTGTTCGCCGGGATCACCAGGTCGACGTCCCGGGTCTCGTTGTTGACATCGCAGACGCCGACGACGGGGATGCCGATGGAGACCGCCTCGCTGAGCGCCTGCTGGTCGGTGGCGGGGTCGGTCACGATCAGGACCTTCGGTTCGATGTACTCCACCAGGGCGGGGTTGGTGAGGCAGCCCGGAACGAACCGTTCGGAGAAGGAGACGGCGCCGGTGGTCTTCGCGAAGATCCGCACCGGCTTCTGGCCGTACTGCCGCTGGCTGACCGAGAGGATCTGCTCGGGACGGAAGCGGCTGAGGAAGCGGGCGGCGATCCGGATCCTCCGGTCGGTCTCCTTGATGTTCAGGACGTAGAGGCCGTCGTAGCGGATCTTGTAGACGAACCGGCGCATGCTCGCCGACTTCTGCTGGGTCCCGATGTGGATGCCCGAGGTCAGGTACGTGTCCTCGGGGATGAGGAGCTCCCCGGGAACGGTGTCCTGGCCCTCGTGGTCGGTGGGCGGGGCATCCTCGGACATCACTTCGTCGGCCGGGGGGGTCATGGATCAGCTCTCGGTGGGGCCCGCGAGCCGCAGGAGTTCATTTAGCTTTGCTATCCGTTCCCCGCCCATCAGGCCGCATTTCAGCCCCGCGGCCCCGCTCGCCACGGCGAGGTGGGGGAGCCACTCCTCGGGCACCTCCCCGGAACGGTGGGAGGTCACCGTCGCCCACCCGGCGGCGCGGGCGCGGTCGATGGTGGCGAAGGTGTCGGTGAGCGTCCCGACCTGGTTCACCTTGATCAGGATCGCGTTGGTGGCCCGGGCCGCGATCCCCCGTTCCAGCCGCTCCCGGCGGGTGGTGTACAGGTCGTCGCCGACCACCCGGCAGCGGCCCCCGACCTCGGCGGTGAACCGGGAGAACGATTCGAAGTCCTCCTGATCGAACGGGTCCTCGACGTACGTGAGACCGAACTCGTCGACCAGGTCAACGAGGAACCGCCGCTGCTCCTCGGGGCTCCGGGTCGTCCCGCGATAATGGTACCGGCCGTCGGAGTAGAACTCGCTGGCCGCGAGGTCGAGCCCCGGATGCACGGGGAGGTGGAGCTCCTCCCGGGTCTCCCGGCACGCCCGGGACAGGATCTCGAGGCCCTCCCGGCTCTCCACGGCGGCCACCCAGCCTCCTTCGTCGCCCCGTCCGAGCGCCGCGGTGGGCGACCGGGCCCGGAGCGCCGCCCCGACGCGCCGGTGGACGTCGAGCGCGGCCCGGAGGGAATCCTCGGGGCGCTCCGCGGAGGCGATGGCGAGGAACTCCTGGAACTCCGGTCCGTTGATGGCATGCTTCCCGCCGTTCAGGCAGTTGCCGACGAGGTTCGGGAATTGCTTCGACGCGACCCCGGGGCGGCGCCAGACCTCCCACAACGGTCGGTCCGACTCGGTCGCCCCCGCCCGGGCATACGCCAGGGACAGCGCGGTCGCGGTGTTGCCCCCCAGCCGGGAGAGGTCGGGGCGGCCGTCCAGCGTGCGCAGGAGGAGATCCCAGTCGGCCTGGGCCCCCAGGGGGACCCCCACGAGCTTCTCCCGCTCCCGCGCCCCGAAGCGGCGGAGGACCTCCGCCACGCCCCCCTCCGGGAAGGCCCGGACCTCGTGCGTTCCGGTGCTGGCGCCGGAGGGTGCCCCGGCCCGGCCGAGGACGCCCGCCTCGCTCGCGACGGTCGCCTCGATGGTCGGTTGGCCCCGGCTGTCGTAGATCCGCCGGAGGGTGACCTCCGCCACCGCGGTCACGGGACCCGCTCCACGAATTCCACGAGCGTGCCCGCGAAGGCGGAGGGGTGGGCGAACCCGACCCGCCGGCCCCGGGCGCCCGGACGGGAGGCAGAATCGATGAGCCGGGTGCCCTGCCGGGCCAGCTCAGCGAGCTTCTGGTCGACGTTCGGGACCCGGAAGGCCACATGGTGCATCCCCTCCCCCCGGGCGGCGAGGAAGCGCGCGACGGGGGAGGTCGGATCGGTCGGTTCCAGGAACTCGAGATGCGTCTCCCCGACCTCGAGGAAGGCGACCCGCACCTTCTGCGAAGGCACCTCCTCGGGCGGGCTCGCCGCGCTCCCGGAGATCCTCTCCCAGGAGGGCAGCACGGCCGCGAGATCCCGGACCGCGAGGCCCAGATGATCGATCTCCATGGTCCGGGCGGCCGATACGGACGCCGGTACTAGACCTTGCCGCCCGGGGCGGCTCCGACGGAGCTCGCGGGGGCCCCGATCGGCCCCCGGGCCCGCGCCGACCGGGAGCCGGGGCCGGGCGCGAGCGACGGCTCAGAACGCGCGGGAGGGGGGATGCTCCCCGAACCGCTCCCGCCAGAGCCCGGCGACCTCGCCGAGGGTGACCCGGGCCCGGACCGCGGCGAGGAGGGGAAGCATGACATTCTCCCCGCGGTCGGTGGCCCGCCCCAGGTCGGCGAGCGCCGCCTCCGCCCGGGGCCGGTCCCGCGCCGCCTTGAACCGCCGGAGCGCGGCGATCTGCGCCCGCTCCTGCGCCGGGGTCACCCGGAGGACCTCGACGCCCACGTGGCCCCGCTTCGGGAAGAGGGAGAACGCCTCCCGGCCCTCGGTGTGCGCGTTCACGCCGACCACGAGCTCCTCGCGGGCCTCCCGGGCCCGGGCGGTCCGGTACGCCTCCCGGGCGATCTCCGTCTGGAAATATCCACGGTCGACGGCGGCGAGCGCCCCGCCCAGCGCGGCGATCCGGTCCAGGTACCCCCGGGCCTCCGACTCGATCCGGTCGGTGAGCGCTTCGATGGTGTAGGAGCCCCCCAACGGGTCCACGACCGACGGGACCCCGCTCTCCTCCGCGAGGATCTGCTGGGTCCGGAGGGCGAGGCGGGCCGACTCCGGCGTGGGGAGGCCGAGCGCCTCGTCGAGGGCATTCGTGTGGAGCGACTGGGTCCCCCCCAGGACGGCCGCCAGCGCCTCGATGGTGGTCCGGACGACGTTGAGCTCGGGCTGCTGGGCGGTGAGCGACGATCCGGCGGTCTGGGTGTGGAACCGCATCTGCTGGGCCCGCGGGCTCCGGGCGCCGAGCTCCTCCCGGGCCAGGGTGGCCCAGAGCCGCCGGGCCGCCCGGAACTTGGCGATCTCCTCGAGGAAATCCCGGTCCGCGGAGAAGAAGAAGGAGAGCCGGGGGAGGAATTCGTCGACGTCCAGCCCCCGGGCCTTCACCGCCGCCACGTAGGCGAGGGCGTTCGCGATCGTGAACGCCACTTCCTGGCTCGCGGTGGCCCCGGCCTCGCGCATGTGGTAGCCGGAGACGCTCATGAAATTCCAAAGCGGCATCTCCCGCGTCGCGAATTCGATGAGGTCGACGGCCAGCCGGAGGGACGGCCCCGGCGGGTAGATGTAGGTCCCCCGGGCGATGTACTCCTTGAGGATGTCGTTCTGCACCGTGCCGCCGAGACGTTGGCGCGGCACCCCCTGGGCCTCCCCCACCGCCACCAGGAGGGCCGTCAGGATCGGAGCGGTCGCATTGATGGTCATGGAAACCGTGGCGCGATCGAGCGCGATCCCCCGGAAGAGGGTCGACATGTCGGCCACCGAGGCGACGGCCACCCCGCACCGCCCCACCTCCCCGCGGGCCATCGCGTGGTCGGAGTCGTACCCGATCTGCGTGGGGAGATCGAAGGCGACCGAAAGACCGGTCTGGCCGCTCTCCATGAGGTAGCGGTAGCGACGGTTCGTCTCCCGGGCGGTCCCGAACCCCGAATACTGGCGGAAGGTCCAGAGCCGTCCCCGGTACATCGTCGGCTGGATGCCCCGGGTGAACGGGTAGCGGCCCGGGAAGCCACGGGTGGCGAGCTCGGGGCCGAACGGGGATCCGGAGGGCCCGCTCACGAGCGGGATCCGGCCCGGCGGGGCGTTCGGGCCGAGCGCCGCCGCGGCCTCCCGCTCCCACCGCGCGCGGGGGGTCTCCGCGGCCGGACGACGGGCGACCATCCCGGTCCGATGGGGGTCCGGGGTATTTGGGCTATTCTCCCCGGAGGAGCGGCTCGAGGGCGGAGAGGTGGAGCTCCCCCCAGACCGCCGGCACCGGCACCCCTAGCCGGACGAGGACCTCCGGGTGGATCTCCCCGATCTCCGCCACCACCGCCCCCGCGAGCCGGACCCGGGCCGCCCGTCCGGGGAGGGTGCCCGGAAGGGGGGCCGGCTCGCGCACCCCGGTCACCGAGGCCCGGCGGAGAAGGTACTCCACCACGGCGGCACCGTCGGCAAAACCGGCCCCCTCGGCAGCGACCAGGAACGCCGCCCGGTGTTCCGTCCGCGCCCCGGTCTCCGACTCCGGGTCGGGCGTCACCACCGGACCGAGCTCGCTCGTCCGCTGGGGATAGCCGTAGCGGATGTTATCCCCTAGGGCGGCGAGGAGGGAGAGGAGAAGGCTGTCCCGCGGTCGGGCGTATTCGAGGGAGACCGGATTGGCCACGGCGATCGGGTCCCGACCCAGGAGGAGTACGTTCCGCTCCGGGACCAGGACCGGCGAGAGCAGCGGGACGAAACCGAGGCCGAGGAGCTGGGTCCGGACGGCCCGGTGGAAGCGGACCGACGGCAGCCGGCGCCCGCGGGTCAGGCTCGGCGGCACGCGCGCCTCCTCCGGACGGAGCCCCCGGGCGAGGAGCAGATCCTCTGCGAGGTCGACGGGGCTCTGGAGATCCGGCCTCCACGGAGGCACCTCGACCCGGAGCCCGGAACCCTCGATCCGGGCCCCCAGGCGGGAACGCTCCAGTTCGTGGATCATCTCCGTCGCCGGGATCTCGAGCCCGGAGAGGCGGACGACCAGGGCCGGATCGAGCCCCAGGCTCCGGGGGCCGACCCGCTCCGAGCCCTCCTCCGTACGGTCCGGATACCGGACCCGCACCGGCTCCGCTTCCCATCCCCGGGCGAGGAAGGGGAGTTCGAGGAGCCCCAGGATCTCCTCCACCCGGCTCGAGCGCCGGCCGGTCGATTCCAGGAGGAGGTCCCGGTCTCCCGGTCGGGCCCGTCCCCGGTCGCCGCTGTTGAGGATCGGCGGGAGGCTCAGGATCTCCCCGTCGGCGTCCCGGAGGACGAGGCACCCGACATCGGAACGGCCGAGATGACCGTACCGCTCGGCCAGGGGATGCCCCCCGAGGAATTCCGCCACGGGGACGGCCCGGTTCCCGTCGAGGGGGACGAATCGGAGTTCGTCGTCGAGCGGGGCGACCTCGTAGCGCAGGGGGGACCGGAGCCCCTCGGCCGGATAGATCCCGAGGCTCGCCGAGCTCCGGTCGAGGCCGAGGGTCGCGTGCAGGAGCTCCTGGAAGCGGACCGCCTCCGCGAGGAGCCCCGGGTCGAGACCGTCGCCCTCCGGGGCCCGGAGCCGCACCGCCCCGAGGTAGGGCCGGAGCGGGGCCACCGAGGCGGCCACCTCGATCGCGAACGACGGATCGGCCTTCGGGCGCCACCGCCAGGCCGGCAGGCCGACGGCCCGGTCCCGGAGCCCTTCGAGATGGTGGCGGAGTCCGCCCTCGCTCAACAGGTCCAGCCGGTCCGGGGTGACCTCGACCAGGAGGGAATCCCCGACGCACTCCACCACTTCCGCCTTGGACGAACGGAACAGGATCTCCCGAAGCTCCCCGGGGGAGGGCGGCGGATCCCACCCCTCGAAGGTGCGGGCGAAGGAGAGGGTGCTCTGCGGCATGCGATGCCCCTACATCCCCCGCGCGGTCAGGCGGCCGAGGTCGTGGGAGAACAGATCCCGGATATCGCTGAGGCCGAGGGCGACCATGGCGAGCCGGGTCACCCCGATCCCCCAGGCCGCGACCGGGACCCCGATCCCGAGCGGGCGGAGCACCTCGGGCCGGAAGAGCCCGCCCGGGAAGACCTCGATCCAACCGAGCCGCGGGTGCCTCACATACCCTTCCACCGACGGTTCCGTGAACGGGAAGTAGCTCGGACGCAGCCGCACCTCGGAGATGCCGAGGGCCCGGGCCAGTTCCTGGAAGATCCCCAGCAGGTCTCTCAGGCTGGTGCCCTCGCCCCCGAGGATCCCTTCGCATTGGAAGAACTCGATGTGGTGGGTGGCGTCCAGGGCATCCGGCCGGTAGACGCGGCCCAGGGAGAACATTCGGAACGGCGGGCGCGGGGCCCGGGCCAGGAAGCGGGCGGAGACCGCCGTGGTCTGGGAACGGAGGACCGGTCGGCGGGCCACCTCGGTCCGGTACGGGGCCCGCCACCCGGTGGAGATCGCCTCGGGCTCGCCGGGGAGCGGGACGCCTTCGTGGGCCGCCTGGACCCGGGCGAGGAGCGGCCCCTCCGGCGGCCGACCGGAGAAGCCCCGGAGGAAGAAGACGTCGTGGACCGAGCGCGCGGGGTGCTCCTGCGGCATGTACAGGATGTCGGCGTTCCAGAACTCCGTCTCGATGAGGGGGCCGTCCGCTTCCTCGAACCCGAGGCCGACCAGGATCTCGGCGAACTCCTCGAGGAACCGCGCGTACGGATGATCGTCCGGGCCGGACCGGTACGGGACCTCCCCCCGGACATCGTACGGCCGGAACTCGGCGGTCCGCCAGGAGCCGTCTCTCAGGAGCGCCGCCGTGAGCGCTCCCACCTGGGGTCGGTCCCCCTCCCCCAGCGGGAGCGCGGCCCCCTCCGGAGAGGCCGCCCATCGCCGGCGGGTCTCCCGCACGATCTCGAGGAGCCCGCGCCGGAGGAGCGTCGCCCGAACCGCGGCGTCGGCCCCCATCCGGGAGTCGGCGGCCTCCTCGAGGGCGGTCTCCTCCGGGAGGGGTTTCCGGGGATCCGGGGCATCGGCGCGGAGCCGGAACGGCACCCCCTCCTCGAGGAAGCCGTGCCGTCGGAGGACCCCGATGGCGACCGATCGCTCCTCCGGCGCCAACCCGGCATCCGAGACGAGCTCCTCGGTCGGCAGCAGTCCTCCCCGCCGCTCCAGGGCGGCGAGCAGACGTCGTTCCGGGAGCGATCGGGCCCGCGCCTCGGCGCCCCGCCGGGTGAGCTCCGGCCGGTCGCGGTGTTCTTCTTCGACGACGACGAGACGCTTGGCCCGGAGCCGCTGGAGCGCCCCGCGCAGGACATCCTCGGGAAGCCCGGTGGCCGACGGGAGCTCCGTCTCCTCGGTGAGCCCCGGCCGGTCCCGCAGCCGGCGGAGGATCTGGCGCTCGGGCGGGGAGAGGGTGATCTCGAGCGCCGATGGGTCGGGACCGCTCCCCTCCGGCGCGACCACACCTCGGGAACCCGGGAACGCGATTAAACCCTTTGGGCGGAGGAACCCCCGCCGCCGGTCCCCCACGGGGGGCCGGAGCCGTCGCGATCGATCCCGGGGGTCCCCGCCCGGAGCTCCGGAAGAAGGGCGGAGCCCGTCCGCGTTCTCGGCGGGAGCATCGGCCGAAGTCGGGAAGGAACACCTCCTCCCGGGACCTCGGCCCCCGTCCGTCGCTACCGGTCTCCGGGGAGCTCCCGAGCGGCTCGTCGCAGTTCTTTCCCGGAAGGGAGGGAGCCGTTCCCCGCGCCGCTCCCGAGAGGGCTCGCCGCTACCGGCGGTGGGACGCCGCGGCGGCCCCGGCGTGCCGGCACCCGTTCCGGTCTCCGGTCGGGAAGGGAGGGAGCGGCTCCTCCCGGCCCCGGTCCAAGGACCGGCTCCTCACCCCGGGTCGCACCACATCGGCACGGCCGGTTCGAGAGGGGCGTCGTCCGGCCGCCCGGAGACCTCCGGGAGTCGATGCCGTACGCTGGCGAGGAGTCCCGGGGAGCCAGCGGTGGCGAGGATGGGGCCGGCCGCCACGACCAGTTCCATCGGGGAGGGTCGGGACGGCTCCGGCCGGAGGAAGACCGTCCCTCCGTCCGGGCCGGCGGCCCCAACCTCGACCCGGTACGGCAGCTCCGAGGCGAGGAGCCAGCGGTGGAACTCCTTCCGGACCTCCTCCTCCCGGCCCTTTGGGATCCCTTCGATACGGACGGTGAGGGGCCCACCGGCCCGGGCCACTCGCGGTGCCTCGGGTGGGTACGCTTCCCGGTCCATGGATCGACCCGAGCGGCGGCCCCCATAAGCTTCATTCGAAATGTGCATGGGTAGCCAGTTCCGCCGCTTTTTGCGCATACATATCAGGTATTATATATGCAGGTCCAACCCGCCGCGATGGCGCGCGGCCCCGAGGCGGACCCGGTGCGGCGGGCGGCACCGGATCGACGGAGCCGTCGGGGGAGGATCGGCGGGTGCCGGGAAGGAAGGGGATCGCGCGGGGGGACGGATCTCACGGGAATCCGGGTCGACGGGAGGCGGGAAGCGATCGCCCTCTCTGGGCGGCTCTCCCCGGGCGGCGCTAAGAGGGGGCGGCCGTAGGGCCGATTGCCATGCTGCCTCCACCCCACGGCGGTCGCCTCATCGACCGCGTGCTCTCGGAGCCGGAACGGACCCGTCGGGAGTCCGAGGTGGCGAGCCTTCCCCGGCTCCACCCTTCGGAGGACGAACTGTTCGATCTGGAGAAGATCGCCGTCGGCGCCTACAGCCCGTTGACGGGATTCATGGACTCCCGGGAGCTCGAAAGCGTCGTCGGGCGCGGTCGCCTTCCGAACGACCTGCCCTGGTCCATGCCGATCCTGCTCACGCCCCGGAGCCGGGAGGATCGGGAGACCGCCGGACGCCTCGGAGCCGGCGAGTCCGTCGCCCTCCTCGACGGCGCCGAACGGATGGTGGGCCTGCTCTCGTTCCGCGAACGGTTCACCCTCGACCGGACCCGGATCGCCCGGAGCATCTTCGGGACGGTCGACCCGGCCCATCCGAACGTGGCCGACCTCCTGGCCGGCGGGGAGACGGCGATCGCCGGCACCGTGGAGCTCGTTCGGCCCCTCCAACTCGCCGCCCGCGATCTCGAGATGGGCCCGCGGGAAGTGCGGGAGGAGTTCGCCCGGCGCGGGTGGTCCTCGGTGGCGGCCTACCAGTGCCGGAACCCGCCCCACACCGCCCACGAGTACCTGCAGCGGATCACCCTCGAGCGCCCCGACGTGGACGGGCTCTTCGTGCACCCGGTCGTGGGTCGGCTGAAATCGGGAGATTACCGGCCGGAGGTGATCCTCGCGGCCTACCAAGCCCTCCTCTCGGCGTATTATCCGCCCGACCGGGTCCTCCTCGCCTCGCTTTCCATCGCCATGCGCTACGCCGGACCCAAGGCGGCGCTCTTCCTGGCGATCGTCCGGAAGAATTTCGGCTGCGGTCTGTACATCGTCGGACGGGACCAGGCCGGCGTCGGGGCGTACTATCCGCCGTTCGCCGCCCACGCCATCTTCGACGAATTCGACATCGGGGTCGTTCCCCTGAGGTACGGGGAGACCTTCCACTGTCGCCGGTGCGGCGGCATGGCCTCCCCGAAGACCTGCGCCCACCCGGCGGAGGATCGGGTGGCGACGAGCCAGACCCGGATCCGCCAGGCGCTCCGCGACGGATCGCCGCTGCCCCCGGAGATCATCCGCCCGGAGGTGGCGAGGGTCCTCTCCGGCCCGTCGGTCCTCCTCCCATGACCGGCTCCGAGACCTCCGACGCCGTCCCGCCCGTCGGCCCCCCCCGACCCGACTTCGAGGGGTTCTGCCTGTGGATGACCGGCCTGCCGTCCTCGGGAAAGACCACCCTCGGCGGGATCCTCCGGGATCGCCTCCGTCCGTCCGGGTACCGCACCGAACTCCTGGACGGGGACGAGATCCGCCGCGGGCTGAGTGCCGACCTCGGGTTCGATCGGAAGTCGCGCGAGGCCCACGCCACCCGTGTGGCCTTCGTGGCGAAGCTCCTCGCACGGAATGGCGTGATCCCCATCGTGACCTTGATCTCCCCGTACGCCTCCTCCCGGGCGGCGGCCCGGGCGACCATCGGACGGTTCGTGGAGGTCTATGTGGCCACCCCGCTGCCCGTCTGCGAAGCCCGGGACGTCAAGGGCCTCTACCGGCGGGCGCGGTCGGGAGAGCTCCGCGAGATGACCGGCGTCGACGATCCGTTCGAGGTACCCTCGGATCCCGAGGTCACGGTGCGCACCGTCGGGGAGACCCCCGACGCGAGCGTGGCCCACATCCTCCGGGAAATCGTGGTGCGAGGGTTCCTTCCGCCACCGAACGGAGACCGGTCGGGTTAGGGCTCCCACCGCCGGCGTCCGCCTCCGTCGCAAGCCCGGTGCCTCGGGGGGGTTCGCGCCCCCCGCTCCGGAAGGACCTGACGCTCCGCCCGGAGGATCGGCCCTCGCCGGAGAGCCCTCGCCAGGGTGTTACGGACGCGCCGGGAGGGGGAGTCGGTGGACGACGGTTCGGGCCGGTCCCCCGACGGTGGCCCATGCGCCGAGGATCGACGCGCCCGGTGGGATCCGGGCGGTGCCGCCGCCCCGATGGGAGCCGAGCGCCGGGCCGCCCGTCCCGCGTCGCGAGGGGCTTCCGGTGGGACCGGACCCGGAGCCCGACCGCCGTTCCGCCCCTAGGCCACGCCGTTTCCGGTGATCGAGAAGTAGGAGGCGATGCCTCCCGCCCCCGTCGTCACGTTCTCGTTGATCGAGTTGATGTTGATCCACGCCGCCGCCGAACTGAAGGCGTTCGCCTGCGAGGTGTAGAGGTACAGCGCGAGCTGGTTCGCGATCTTCTCCGCCTCATCGTAGAGCTGCGCCCGGAGCGGTCCCGCCGGGGTGTACGCGGCTTGGCCGAGGACGTTCAGCATCGCCTTGTAGGCCACCGCCTGGCACGCCTGGGAGACGGGGGTCGTCAGGTTCGCGTAGTAGCTGTAGTCCGAGGCGGGCGCCGGGCAGCCGGTCCCGAACTGGGACTGGAACAGGGATTGGGCCACCGCATCGCTGTAGGTGTAGGTGCTGTTCGCCAGGTAGAGCGGCTGCACGTAGTCGGTGGGATCCGGATAGTCGGGTGCCCAGGCCAGGCCGTACATCGGCAGCGGGTTCTGACCCGGCGACGAGCTCGTGCTGTCCGTGACGATGGTCGCGAAGTTGAGATCCACGGGGGTGGCCACGATGGCCCCTCCGCTCAGCTGGGAGATCCACTTCACCCAAAGGGCGTTCACGATGTCCCCTTCGGGGTTGCCGGTCTGGCCGATGAGCGGGAACTCGCACGGGTTTCCCGAGGAGCAGCTGAGCACCTGGGGATCGAAGTACGGACTCGTCGGGTCGTGCATGGAATTCCACCAGTAGGCGGCGCACGAGGGGTTGCTCGCATCCGTGCAGGGGTCCCCGCTGGGCCAGGCGATGTTCGTCGGGTAGTAGTTGCCCATGAACTGCGGGATCGCCCCTCCGTAGTTGAAGCCCAGCTGGATCCCGTCCTTCGTGTTGATCGTCTGCTGGATCGTCGCGTACGGATACGAGTGCACCAGGAACTGGCGCATCCCGAGATAGCCCAGGAAATCCGACTGCACCGTAACGGGCTGGGTGGAGATCCTCTCGGCTCCCTGGAGGTTGAAACTCATCGTGAACGCTATGAACCCGAGGTTCAGCGTCGGTGCGCTGATGGCGTTCACCTTTCCCTCGGAGATGAGCTGGAGGAGGAGCGAAAGGTCCGTGGAGGGGACACTGGCAAAGTCGGCCACTCCGCTCGCGAGCGCCTGCTCGCCCTGGGTCGGGTCGGTCTCCCACGTCACCTCGATGAGCTTCGCGTAGCTGCCGGCGGCCGGGTAGCAGCCGGACCAGGTGCAGTCGGGGTTCGAGGCGTAGTCCGGGTTCGCCTGGAGCTCGTAGGAAAGGCCGACCTCGTACTGGGCCATGAAGTACGGTCCCGAACCGACCATGTTGTACTGGACCTTGCCGCCGTACCGCCCGGTATCTCCGGATCCGATGGTCTCCCATTGGTCCCAACCCTGGTAGGGGATCTGGGAGACGGGGCGGCCCCAGGTGGTCCCTCCGGCGGTCACGCCCGGCATCTGGCAGGGGTGGTCCCCGTTGCCGGTCGAGTTGCCGGCGGTCCAGTACGGGATCCCCGCATCCTGCGCCTGGGCGCTGAACCACCCGCAGGGGACGATCGATCCGCCGAGCTCATCGGCGATGAGCTCCAGGAAGTACGGCCATGCGCGGTGCTGCCCGTCGGCATTGAAGGTGACGCACCCGTGCTCGCTCGCCATGGCCTCCGACGGGCAGAGCGATCCGTTCACCGTCATCGAATCGAGGATGCCCTGGGGGGTGTTGTTGTAGCTTTCGTGGATGGTGTCCCACGTCGCGTTCCCGCTGAACAGGAGCGACTGCCCCAGGATCCACCCGTTGTTGCAGCTCACGCAGGGGAGGGTGGAGAAGCCGAGCGTCCGGGCGATGGAGAAGACCACGTCGCTGGGATAGACGCCCCAGTGGTTCTGCGTCTGCGGGTCGTAGAACTGCGGCGCGCTGCTGATGACGAAGGTGTAGTTCGTCCCGTTGATGAGGGAGCTGCCGTACTGCTGGAGGCACTGCGGGCTTCCCGGAACGCAGGTGGCGAGCACCGGAACGAAGGATTGGTACGTGGGGCCCACATCGCTTCCGTTGTAGCTGATGAGGGTCTGGTAGATGTTCTGGATGGGCTCCGCACTGACGGTATCGTAGGCGATGGCCGGGTCCTCGGTACGGGCACCGCCCGGCGCGAGCTCGTAGACGAGGATGGTCCCCGGGTGGGGGCTCCGCGGGTTGGCGGCCCCCAGGATTCCGGCATGGTAGGTGGGTTCCGCGACGAAGACCGTCCACGTGAAGTTCTGGTAGACGGAAGGGTGGGTGGGGTTCGAGGAATTGGTGAGGGTCGAGCCGCCGACCATGGTGACGGTGTAGGTTCCCGGGTTCGCGAAGCGGAGCGACTCGGTCACATTCGTCGAGAGGAGGGTCTTGCCCACCACGGTGGCCCCGGCCGCCGCCGAGAGATTGACCGAGGGCGGGACCTCCACGTAGGAGGGGTTGGAGGGGGAGTTGGTGTACTGGGCGCTGAGGGTCACGGTCTGGCCGGGCTGGAGGACCGCGGTGGGCGGGGATGACGGAGAACTCGTGGAGTTCGCGGCCACCGATCCGGAGATTCCGGGAAGGCTCTGATTCGCATCGGCCGCGAACGACGGGTTGACCTTGATCTGGATCAGGTTGTGGTAGTTGTCGTGGTAGGTGCCCTGGACCAGCGCCTGCACGCCCACCAGATAGACGCCGGGATGGGCGAAGGCATGGTTCATGGTGGGGCTCGACGAGTGGTTCACAGGGGTGCCATCCCCGAACGCGTACGAGTAGGAACTGGCGCTCTCCCCGGAAGGCAGGGTCACGGTGAACGGCACCGGGGTGCCCTGCTGCACGGACTGGAAGGGCACCACGACCGTGAGGTCGTGGACGTTCAGGAACGAGTTGCAGCCCGGGGAGTTCGACGGCTGGCAACTCGGGGTCGGGGCGGGCGAAAACCCGCCAATAATCCCGTACGCGCTGACCCCGACGAGGGCCAGCACCACCACGACCACGACCATCGACGATATCGGCGTGAGGCCCCGACGCCCGAGACGGCGCCCTGCGACACTCCGTCCGCTCCCGGCTTCCGCTCTCGATAACTGAATCATCTTCGTGGTCTCCGCCCGCCGTGGGAATGGCACTACCGGAGGGGGTTATTTATACCTCATGGGTCGCGCGCCCCGTCGCCGGCGCCGACCTCCGCGCCGGGCGGAGGCCGGCGCGGCCGGGAGCGGCACCGGGCCATCCTCCCCGGGATGGGACCTTCCCCGCCGCCCGTCCCGGCTACGGGGAGCCCGGGGTGGCCGCGGCCGACTCCGGGGGATGGACGAGATCGTTCAGGACACGGAATGCATGGAGCACGTCTTCTTCCCGGACGATGAAGGTGGAATCGGTGAACACGCTCATGAGTTCCAAACTGTTGATCCCCGCCCGGAACAGCGCCCCGGCGAGGAAGGCGAGCACCCCCGGGGTCTCGACAATCGCTTCGGGGCTGCGCACCGTCACGGCCGACAAGTGACGGTGGACCAGGAGGGAGGGCCGATGGCCGAGCGACCCCAGGATCGACTCCGCCAGATCCTCCTCGCAGAGGACGGTGAGCGCCCCGGGGCCCTGCAGGAGCTGCAGCAGGTGGCGACGATCGGCCAGGAGCGAGCGGCCCACTTCGAGCACATGCCCGAGGAGGTCCCAGTCGTTGGGCGCCGTGATGATGACCACCCGGGTCCGGACCTCGATCCGGCTCCCCGTGACGACCTCGAGGACCCGGCCTTCCAGCGGATGCTCCACGCGCATCTGCCGCCGGTACCGGCGGCAGGCGACCTCCACGGCTTCCTGGTTCGCGAGGCCGGTCTCGGCCCGTATCTTCCGACCGAGGCTCGTGAAGTTGATGATATCGTACCCGAGGCAGTCCCGCACCGACGGGTGTTCCTCGATATACCGGCGGGCGATCTCCGCGGCGGTGGGGCTGGAGGCTTTCGCCGCAGGCATGCGCATTCCCTCCGCCGAACGGCGGACGGCGGATGAAGATTGCCCCGGTCCGCGGGCGGCCGCCCCCGGACGGGGTGTCGGGCCGGGCCCGATGGCGGAGAGGCCCACCCGCCTCTCTCCGGAGGGCCCGGCCGCGCGGATCTCCGGGCCGGCGCGACGGGACCATCGTCGATGGCACCCCGAACGGCGCTCGAACGGCGCTCGAACCGCGCCCGACGCCACCGGCGCGGGCCGGTCCCGAGCCGGCCCCGCGACCCGATCCTCCGTCCAGGCGGATCGGGTTCCGGAGAGGCCGCGGCGCGGATGGGAAGTGGTCCCGCCCCGGAGAGATCGCGGCGAAGCCGAGGTCCGCGCGCCCCGACGGTTCTTCCGCCCGGCCGGCGGGCTCCCTCCGCTCCGCGGGGCCCCGGGGGCCGCTGGGGCAGCGGAGACCCGTTTCTATCTTTCCAGGACCGACGGCCGCCAACGCGTCGGCGAACGCGGGATTGCAGGATGTCACATGTCAAATAGAGGCACTCAATGCAAGCCTCCAGTTGCGTCCGGCCTCGGGCCTCCGGGAGAGCGCGGTCCTCGGCGAGGGGAGCCGCTTTTGGGGGGTTGCCGGGACCGGTCCGGGAACTCGAATGGTCACCCAACGGAGGCACCTTAGGATTCTCGCCTGCACGGGGTGCAGCCATCTCCGCGCGAGCCACTACCTCCTGGCCCCCCAGCAGGGCCGGAACCGCCGACATTTCAGCCGCCCCCGCGACCGGAGCACACCCATGCCATGCCACGTCATGGGGTGTGCCTGCTCCCGCTTCGTGGGCGACCCCACCGTGCTGCTCTGCCCGGTCTGCTCCCGCGAGTACGCCACCCGGACCAGTCTCGAGATCCACCTGTACGGCCAGCACCCCGGTTTGAGCCCGCGCGAACGTTCGAAGCTGCTCCAGGGCGCGCTGACCGGGAAGAGTGCCTGGGCGGCCGCCGCCTCCGAGGGAGCCGCCGAGACCCCTTCGTCCGGTACCGTTCACGCGTGAGACGGCCGGCGGCGGGGTCCGCCTTCGGCCGACCCGGCGCTTCCGGCTCCGTCGGAGCCCTCTCCCTCGGAGAGCAGCGTGGAGAGGGCGGCCATCCCTCCGAGCACCTCCTCCTCCCGGAACACGAACAGGGAGTCCGTGTGCACGCTCACCGTGTCGCGGCAGTTGATGCCCCGCTGGAAGAGGACGTCGGCCAGGAAGGCCATGACCCCCGGAATCTCGGCGACCGAGGCATCGCTCCGGACCACGATCGAGGCAAGCCCCCGCTCGACGTCGAGCACGTTCCGCGGAGGGATCGCCTCGAGGAGCACCGAGAGCAGGTCGTCGTCGCAGAGGATGGTCAGGGCCCGGGGTCCCTGGTACAGCTGGAAGACCCCTCGCCGCCGGAGCTCCGGCAGGAGGCCGCGACCGATCTGGTAGAGCCGGTCGAGGATCTGCCAGTCCTCCTTGATCCGGACCAGGGCGACCCGGTTGTGCACCTCGAGACGGCTCTCGCGGAGGACCCGTCGCACCCTCTCGGAGTCCGGCGTCCGCCGCCCGGCCTCCTGCTGGTAGCGTCGGAGGGCGATCTCGATGGCCTCCTCGTGGCGCAGCCCGCGTTCGGTCTGGATCTTCCGGGCGAGGAAGGCGAAGTTCACGATGTCCTCCCGGAGGGCATCCCGGATGCTCGGATGCTCCTCGATGTAGGCGCGGGTCACGTCCGCGGTGGTGGGCGGTCGGGGAGGTGCGGCGGCCACACCGACCCGAGGGGCCCCGGGGGGATGAACCTGATGTCGGAGCGGAGGGAACCGCGACCGCGCGCGCCGGGCCGGCGTCTCAGGGTCTCGGGGCGGCTGCGGCCGACGGCAGGTACTGCCCGCACCGGGGGCAGAACCCCAGCTCCGGCGAGAACCGGAACTGGCAGACGGCGCACTGGACCTGGACGCCGGCCGACCCCGGGGCGCGGGTCACCGGCGCGGCGGCGGCCGCCGCCGGTGGAG
>JAJZDH010000078.1 GCA_021828665.1 Thermoplasmata archaeon | reverse complement strand
TGGGGCCGCCTCGACACGGCCCATGAACCCGGCGGGATGATGCTAGCGGACAGCGGACCCAACGGGAACCCCACGATTTCAATCGTGGGAGGATGTCAGGGGTCCTTCCACTCGCGCATCGGCTTGCGGTTGACACCGGCCAGGCGGGCGAAGGCGTTCTTCGAGTGCTCCCGCGTGGCCTCGCCGGCGGTCACGACCGCCTCGCGGGTCGCCGTGACCGCGCCCACGACCCCGTCCTGGATGGCGCCGGCGGCGACGACCGCCCCCTGATGGATCGCCCCGGGGATCCGATCGATGCTCGCGTGGATGGAGCGGGCCGCGTTCGCGAGGTCGTCCTCGATGTCGAGGATCGCGTACTTGGCCTCTTTCCGCGTGAGATGACCCAACCGCTCGATCTTCGTGTCGATCTGGCCGAAGTCGATCCGGAGATCGTGGCCGATGCCGCGCGCCGCGCGCCGCAACTCGGCCACGTGGGCGCGCAACTGGGCCTGTTCGCTGGTTTCGTCCATGGGACCGTCCGCGCTCTCTCCGGGGCGCGCGGGGTTAAAACCTGTCGGTTGGAGTGGCAGGCGGGGTGGGTCGGGACGACCCGCCCATCCGACGGTCGGCGCGGCGGCGCCGGGGGCCGCGGACGGCGGCTTCCGGGACCTCGGTGGGGCGCCCGGGACCGGGGGGTTCCGCCGATCGGGGGGCTTTCCGGGTCTCGATCCCGCCGGCCCACCGGACCAGGAGCTCGAAGCCCAGGCGCTGCGGGTCGGTCACGACGAGCTCCCCCTCCAGGGCGCGGGAGATCAAGCGCGCCGCCTTCTCGTACTCGGAGTGGTCGGATCGGAGGAGGATCATGGAGAACCGGAGCGGTCCATCGGCGGCGAGTTCGCGGGCCCGGAGGAGCGCGTCCTCGAGGGCGGCGTCGAGGTTCCCGCTCCGCACCCGGCCGTCCCGGTCCGTGTACGACTCCGGAAGCCCGTCGGTGATCAGGAAGAGCTCCTTGCGGTTCGCCCGGGAGGGTCGCAGGAGGAGATGCGCCAGGTGGAGCGCCGCCCCCGTGTTCGTGAACGACCCCGGCGCGCATTCCCACAGCTCGACCAGGTCCAGGACCCGGACCTCGTTGTCGAAGGCGAGCACGTCGATGGTGGCGTCCGGATGCCGCCGGCGGATCGCCGTGTACAGCGCGAGCAGCGCCTTCTTGGCGGCGAGGATCTTGCCCTCCTCCGCCATGCTGCCGGATTTGTCCAGCGCGAGCACCACGTGGACCCGCTCGCTGAGGATCTCCCGGTACACGTAGCTCGAGCCCTCGTCGATGTGGCGGCTGCCTTCCAGCCGGGCGGCGAGCACCGAGGAGGGGATGTCGAGGTGGGCGATCTCGTCCGATTGCCGCAGGCGGGCCTTCTCGTAGATCCCCGTCGCGCCGATCCCCTTGAGCGAGCGGCGGACGTCCCCGGGCAGCGCGCGGCTCTCCTCCTCCAGGATGAGCCGGGCGAACCGTTCCACGAGGCCGTAGGTCACCGCGAGCTCCCCGTGGTGGTCGGCCACCAGCCCGCGCTCGGAGAGCTCGGTGACGGTCCGCCGGGCCTCGGCCTCCCGGACCGTCCGGTCGATCTCCTGGTCCGCGCGGGCCCGCGCCTCGGCGCGTTCCGCCTCGAGACGCCGCTGCTGGGCCTCGGCCTCCTTGCGCTTGCGCTCCGCCTCGTGCCGGAGCGTGGCCTCCTGGCGGGACACCCCCTCGCCGATCCGGTCCCGCAGTTCGGCCTGCTCGGCCGGGGAGAGCGCCGCCACGGCCCGGCCGATGACGGAGCCGTCGAGCGACCGGCCCTCGGCGGCGACCGTCGCGAAGGTGAGGGTCCGCTCCCGACGGGCCGCCGGCGCCGCGGGCGTCCGTCCGAACAGCCTCCGGAGGAACGCCCGGAGCCGGGCGAGGAGCCGACGCAGCCGCTCCCAGAGCCCGGGTCGGGGCGCGGGGCGGTTCCAGGAGGCCTCCGGGAGGAGGAGCGCCTCGGAGACATCGGCCAGGAGCGCGGGGTCCACGATCCGGGAGAGGTCGATCTCGCGGGCCGCCTTCAGCCGGGCGGCCAGCTGCGCGAACTCCTCCCGGAGGAGCGCCTCGTTCCGCACGCGGACCGCGGCGAGCTCCTCCGCCTGCCGGTCGTACCGGTCCAGGAGACGCGCCACCTTCCGGGTGGCCTGCCGGCGGAGCTGCTCGCGGAGCGCCGCGATCCGCCGCGCCAGCTCCGCATCCCCGGTCGCGGTCTGCCGCAAGAGCGCGCGCGCCCCCTCGATCCCCTCCTCGGCGAGGGAGCGGATCAGCGCCGCCCGGTCCACCCGATCGAAGAGGTCGTCCGAGGAGAGCTCCTCGTCGGCGCGGGCGCAGTCCGGAAGCAGGGGTCGGTCGCTAGCGGACGTCGTCCTCGGTCCCCTCCTCGCAGGAGAACAGCGAGAAGCGGTCGAGCAGGGCGAACTCGGCCATCGCCGCCTCGAGGGGGGTCACGGGCGCGGCGGGGTGCTCGCGGTCCCGCACGAAGGCCACGAACGCGCGGAAGCGCGGGAAGTTCGGACCGTCGGACGCGAGCTCCGCCCGGAGCGCGGCATCCGGCAGTAGCCGGCGGCCTTCGGCCACGAGCGCCTGCCCTTCGGCCCGGTCCTCCCGGAGGACGGACCGGAAGTACCGGCACCAGTAGACGAGGGCGCTCTGCCGCAGCACCTCGGGGGCATGGTGCTCGACGAACTCCCCGATCCGCTGGGAGTTCTGGAGGAAGGAATCTCCGCTCCGCGCCCGGATCCGGCCGCGCATGGCATGGAGCAGGCCCCGGGTCAGGTCCTCCTCCGACGGGACCCCCCGCCCGGCCAGCACGGCGTAGGCGCGGCTCCGGTGGGCCACGTCGAGCAGGGTCCGGTTCGATCCGACCTCGCCCACGTCCGGATTGTCGTCGGAGGCCTTGAGGCGCCAGGTCTCGATCAGCCGCACGCCCGCATCCACCAGGATCTCGGGCAGGTATCCCTCGGTAGCGCCGGGGTAGCCGAGATCGACGATGCGGCGGTTCGCGGCATGGCGGGTGTTGAAGCTCACGTGCAGGCTCGTCAGACGGTCGGAGAGCGGGTCGTTGATGTTGTCGAGGTCCGAAAGGTTCGACGTGCAGACGGCGACGAAGTTCGCGGGGAAGCTTTCGCGCGACTTCGAGGGGGTGACGGTGCCCTCCTGGAGCGCCTGCAGCAGCACGTTCTGGGTGCCGAGCGGCAGCTTGCCGATCTCGTCCACCAGGAGGAGCCCGCGGTTGGCCTGCAGCAGCTTGCCCGGCTCCAGCACGAGCGGGCTCATGGGATCCCCGATCTCCTCGAGACGGCGCAGGTTGATGTTGCCGGTGAGGTGGTCGGGGAAGACCTCGCTGCTCCCCTGCAGCCGGGCGAATCCGAACCCCTCCCGGAGCCGGATCTGGATCGCCGGCACCTGGGCGGGGTCGGCCCGGGTGGGATCGAAGAGGCCCACCTCGTTCTGCGGGGCGAACCGGCGTTGGCAGATCGGGCAGGGGGGGGTCCTCCGGGCCACCGCGGGGTCCACCACGCTCAACGGGTGGTCGAGGACCGGGCACCCCGGCACGACCCAGGCGGTCTTCGGAAAGAGTCCCCAGAGTTCCTTCGCGAGGCTCGTCTTTCCCGCCCCGGAGGGGCCGAAGAGCAGAAGGTGCGCGCCGGAAACGATGGAGGTGACGACGTCCTCGTAGGTGGCCAGCGGGAGGACGGTGCCCGCGAAGAGCGAGGCCGTGGCCTCTTCCCGGGAGAGTCCGCGCGCGCGGAGCGCCTCCAGAAGACGCAGGATCTCGCCCCGGAACCGCTCCACGGGGGTCTCCGGGACGACCCCCTTAAGTTTCAGCTCCTGGGCCGTGGTCGGACGCGCGGGCCCTGCGGACGGCACCGGGTTCGCTGCCGTCTGCTCGGCCACGTCGGGCCGAGTCGGGGTCACCATATGTAGTTTGCCGCAACGACCGGCCGGGAACGGAGCGGCCCGCGCTGTCGGGCGCTCGTTGCCAACCCCGCGGCCGGTGCCGGGCCCCGACGCGCCATCCCCCCACCGTGGGGGCCCTCCGCGGCCGCCCCGCGGCCCGTGGGAGGTCCGGGGAGAACGGGCGGAGCGCGGCGGCCCGACTCCGGGACCCGTTCCACCGACAGGGCGGTTCGACACTAGGGTTATGTAGGGGGCCCGGGTGGCCGCTCCGCGAACGATGGCCGACACGGAAACCCCGGCGAAGAAGACCACCTTGGCGCGGACCGTCAAGGACAAGTGGCGCGCCAAGCACTGGTACAAGGTGCGGGCGCCGGGTCTCTTCTCGCACGCCGAACTCGGGGAGACCGTGGCCACCGAGCCGGAGCAGATCCTCGGCCGGACCCTCGAGGCGACCCTTCCGGAGATCGGCGGGGGAGCCGATACCGGCCGGGCCCACATCAAGCTCCGGTTCCGGATCGACCGGATCACGGGAGAGAATGTCGCCGAGACGAGCTTCGTCGGCCACAACTTCACCAGCGACTACATCCGTCGGCTGGCCCGCCGGAAGCGGTCGAAGATCGATGCCACCGTTCCCGTGACCACGAAGGACGGGGTCCGGTTCGTCCTGAAGCCGGTCGCGGTCGGCGAGCAGCGGCTCCAGAGCAATCTCCGGACCCAACTGCGCCACAAGCTCGACAGCCTGCTCCTCGAGGAAGCCGCCCTCCGGAGCTCCCCGGAGTTCGTCCGCGAGATGCTGCAGGGAGAGCTCGCCAAGGTCCTGTCGCAGGGCCTCCGCACCCTGTACCCTTTGAAGAAGATCGAGATCCGGAGCTCGGTCGTCCTCGGGCCGATCCCCGAGGAACTGCCCTCCTCCGAGACGCCGGAAGCGGACGCTCCGCCCGCTCCGGAAGCCGGAGCGGCGCCCGCCGCCTGACCGGAGCTCCGGATGGCCGGGTCGCACTGCCAATTCCTTCCCGTCGGGGTGGCTCAGCCCGGTAGAGCACGGGACTCATAGCGTCGCGGCGCGCCGCCACGACGGGAGAGATCCTGGGGCCGGGGGTTCAAATCCCCCCCCCGACACAAGAATACCGATTCTCTCCCATGAACGCGGACCGAGCCCCGTGACTTATTCTTAGCCGGCACGAGCTTCCTCCCGAGCGAGGCGCTCCAGTGCGACCGCTCTCCCCGTCAACTGCTTCGCGACACTCTCCAGATCCCGAGGCGTCGGAAGGGCGGCCTCGCTCGTCGCGGTGTGTTCCATCTTCGTGAGTTTCCGCTCGGATAGTTCGGTGTCCGCGTCCCGGTAGGCCTCGTTATGGCTGAGCATGTACCAGATGGCGCACGCGAGCTTCCTCGCCGCCGCCACTTGGGCCTTCGCCGCACCGATCGACTTCGCCTTCTTCGTGTAGAACCGCTTGATCGTCGTGTCCTGCTTCGACCGGAGCATCCCCTGGACCGCGATGCACAGGAACCGCTTCAGCACCATGCCCCCCCGCTTCACCGACCGGTGCTGGCTCACCTTCGCCCCACTGTTGTCCGCCCTTGGGACCACACCGGCCAGCGAGCAGAGTTGGGCCTTCGTCGGGAAGCGACGAATGTCCCCGATCTCCGCCACGATCGCGAGGGCCGAGTAGCGAGGGCCGAGTAGTAATCGACCCCGGGAATCGTCATCAGGAGGCGCACCTCCGCCCGCTCCTCGGCGGCGCGAGCCAACTCCGCGTGCAGTGTCTCCTCTTGGTCGGCGAGGATGGTCGGCTGCTGCAAGTAGAGCGCCAAGTGCCCCTTCTCCTCCTCGGGGAGGGGAAGAGCCACGAGCTTTCGGATCCCACCGACCCCGAACCAGTCACTGACCCCGGCCATCTCCTCGTCGAGAAGGTTCCGGGTGACCAGCGCGTGGCACTGGTTCTTGATCCGGGTCATCTTGAACCCAAGGTCGGCCCGAGCTCGGACCAAGGTCCGCAACCGATCGATCTCTGGCGTGGGCACGTAGCATTCGGGGAGGAAGCCGGCCTGGTAGAGGTGCGCGAGGGCCGCGCTGTCCCGCTCGTCGGTCTTGACGGGGGCTTTGGCGATCAAAGCGACCTTGTTCGGCGCCGCCATGTGGAGCTCCCGTCCCGCCTCCTTCAGCACGAAGGCCACGGCCTTCCCCGCGGTGCTCGCCTCGAGGACGATGGGCGCGGCGGGAGCCGCTCCCTTCGCCAGGGCGAGAACCGACCGACGGGTCGTCGGTACGGTCCAGGTTCTCAAGGTCTTTCCGCCCGGGCCCAAATGGGTCGCTGTGATGGTGTCCTTGAGGACATCCAGCCCCAGGCAGGCGCGTTCGGCGTTCGTCCCCATCGCTTCCACGGTCTTCGTTCCCTCCTTGATGGTGTGGAACCGGGCTCGGGTCTCGACCTTCTCCCATACGCGCTGACGAACCAAGGCTCGACGCGCAGACGGACCCGTCGTTGGGGCGGCCACACTGACGGACGCACTCGAGGTGCCCGAAAATCGTCGGCCGCCCGGGCCCGGCTTCACGCTCTGCCCAGAGGCAGCCCGTAGATGATGGCCGCTTTCACGTCCACTGACGTGAAATCGCGTCGACTTTCGTTCGGCCGCGCAGGGATTTGAACCTTCGAACCGGCCCACGCCTCCCTTCTTGTGACACCTGCCGGTCCGAAAGGCCGTCCGTGCCACCCCCCTCAGTCCGCCGCGCGATCCGCCCCTAGCGAAGGCCTTATGTATCTCTTACGACTCATATGTCTCGTATACAAGACATGATGCTGCGAGAGGCGCTGACCCCGATTCTTGGCAGTCCGACGAAGCTCAGGCTGCTGCGTCCCCTGTTCGCCTCGCCTGATCGAAGCTGGACTGGGCGAGAGCTCGCTCGGACGGCCCGAGTTTCGGTCGCCCAGGCCGCTCGTGACCTTCGGGAACTTTCGGAGACTTCGTTGGTCACTCGCGAAGTGGCGGGGAAGGCCTACTTCTGGCGATTGAATCCGGCGCATGTCCTCCGGCCAGCACTAGCCGACCTGTTCGTTCGAGAGGCGGGTCTTCGCACGGAGCTCCTACGGGTCGTTACCGAGGGCCTCCAATCCGCGAGGCTGGAAAGGGCGCGGCTCTTTGGCTCAATCTCTCGCGGAGAAGAACGGGCAGACAGCGACATCGATCTCTACCTCGAGATTCGAGGTCCAAGCGACAGACAACGTGCGGAGGTGGCGGTCGACAGCATGCGCTCTCGACTCTGGGATCGATTCGGGAATCCCGTCTCCGCCCTCATCTATACTCGGGCTGAGGCCAGTCACCCCCGCAATCCCTCGCTCCTCCGAACTATCGAGGAAGAGGGTCTCGACGTCCTCGGAGGGCTTTAGCAGCTAATGGCGCAACCTATACATAGGCCACACTCCATGTCCTATCGATGGACATTTTGCTTCGCCCGGGAGAGGCGGCACGAAGGCTC
>JAJZDH010000077.1 GCA_021828665.1 Thermoplasmata archaeon | reverse complement strand
ATCCGTTGGATGGTCGTGACCGTGAGGCCGAGCCTTCGTGCCGCCTCTCCCGGGCGAAGCAAAATGTCCATCGATAGGACATGGAGTGTGGCCTACGTATAGGTTGCGCCATTAGCTGCTAAAGCCCCACATGGATTTGGCCGGAACCTCCACCGTGCTCGTGAGCCCCCCGGACTCTTCCCGGCGCCCGTGGGTCCAGGGCCTGGCGGCCGCGGAGTCGGGGCGGGTGAGAACGGGCGTGGGGGGGGTGCGGCTGGGGGATCGCCGTCCGCGGGCCCCCGGCCGTCACCGGGGCGCATCGACGGCCGGTGCCGTGGGGGTCCCGGCGCCGACGTCCCGGATCCACGCCTCGACCCGCTCCGCGACCCGGTCGAGCGGGATCGCCCCCTCCGCGAGGAGGGTGTCGTGGAAGCCGCGGAGGTCGAACCGGTCCCCGAGCGCCTGCTCGGCCCGGGTTCGAAGTTCCCGGAAGCGGAGCGCCCCGATCTTGTACCCGAGCGCCTGGCCGGGCCAGACGATGTACCGGTCGACCTCCACGGCGATGTCCGCTTCCGCCCGTCCCGTGTTCTCGCGGAAGAACTCGATCGCCTGCGCGCGCGTCCAGCCGAACGCATGGAGCCCGGTGTCCACGACGAGCCGCACCGAGCGCCAGGCGTCGGCGATCAGCTGGCCCATCTTGGCGTACGGGTCCCGGTAGAACCCGAGTTCCTCCCCGAGCGTCTCGGCGTACAGGCCCCACCCCTCGATGAACGCCGTCGGTCCGCTGTGGCGCCGGAACTCCGGCAGCTCCCCGAGCTCGTCCGCCAGGGCGATCTGGAGATGGTGGCCGGGGACCGCCTCGTGGAGGACCAGGTCCTCCATCTCCCAGCGGGGGCGCGCCCCGAGCCCGTGGGTGTTCGCGTAGAAGTACCCGGCCCGGCCGGCCGCTCCCGACCCCGGCTGGTAGTAGGCGGCCGGGGAGCTCGGCGCCTTGAAGGCGGGCATCGGTTCCACCCCGTACGGCAACCGGGGCAGCCGGCCGAAGAGCCGGGCGAGGCCCGGGTCGGCCCGTTTGGCGAGCGCCCGGTACCCCTCGAGGAGCTCCGACTCCTCGGAGAAGAAGAAGCCGGGATCGGTCCGGAGGTGCCGGAAGAACTCCGCCCGGGAGCCGGCGAACCCCACCCGTTCCTTCAGCGCGTCCATCTCCCGGTGGATCCGTCCGAGCTCGCTCCGGCCAAGGGCGTGGATCGCCGCCGCCGAGAGATCGGTCGTCGTCTGCCAGCGGATCAGGTGGGCGTAGGCCGCGGCGCCGTCCGGAAGCGCCCCGAGGCCGACGGTCTCCCGGCAGCGGGGCAGGTACGTCTCCACGAGGTACTGCCGGAGCCGTTCGAACGCCGGCCGGACGGAGTCGGTGTAGATCCCCTCCGCCTCGCTCCGGGCCCGGGCGACCGCGGTCGGATCGGCGCCGCCCGGCTCGCCCCGGAACGCCTCGAGGAGCGGGGAGTTCGCCGGTGCCTCCGGCAGGAGCGCCGTGAACTGGGCGGGCACCCCGCGGAGCGCCTCCCGGGGCGGGGAGAACCCCGCGGCCAGGCCGGCCCGGAGGAGCTCGACCGTCTCCGCGACGGCCCGGGGGAGGGCCCGGAGGCGGGCGAGGAGGTCCCGAACCTCGGCGGCGGTGCCGTGCGGCTGGAGGGTCAGGAGGTCGGGCGCCCCGATATGGATCCCGTCCATCTGGTTCAGCGGGGTCCGCAGGTTGCGGGGCATGCCGAAGTGGAACGGGTTCGGCTCCTCGCCGAAGGCGAGCCCCTCGATCGCCTCCTCGAGCATCGATCCGTAGAGGTCGTGGTTCGTCCGGTCCGTGGGGTCGAGCCGGCTCCGGTCGAACCCCCGGAGCCGATCCCGGCTTGCCCGGAGGTGCGCTTCCCGCCGGGCGATCCCCTCGGTGGAATCGTCGGTCCACCGGTCGTGGTGCCCGGGCACCCCGAAGAGGGTGCCGAGCTCGGGGTACTCGTCGATCCAGAGCGCCCAGTCCTCGTCGAGGTACTGCCGGAACGCGCTCCGGGGGCGTTCCGCCCCTCCTTCCAAGTCCCCCATGGGCGGCCCCTCGTGGCGCCTCTCCCCGGAAGGAGGCCCGCCTCTTTAAGACGCCGCGGCGAGGCGGAGGAACGACCGATCGGTCCCATCGAGGGGTTGCCGGAGCGGCTCCCGACGGGCCACCCACGCCCGGATCTCCTCCAACATCGTGAGGCTCCCCCTTCGCAGAATCTCGACGAACTCCCGAAGCATCGAGTCCGGGAGCTTCGCTCACGCCACGTCCGACCGACACCGCCGCGTTCGACCCTTGAGAGGGGGGGCTTCCGTGGTCCCCCTCTTGCGAGTGGCACCATGTCACTGGATAGAAACCGAGACGCGGTGGTGCGACGCATCACGTCGGGGGCAGCCTTGCGGCTTCAACTCCATCGGAGCGAACCGTCTTCAAGACCTCGTCGGTCCACCGGAACCTCCGCCCGGCCGTTGAAGCGTGGATGCGCCTCCTCGCGCTCGTCGCCCCGCTCTTCCGCACCCCGACCTTCGCCCTCGGGCCCGGTCTGGGTGCCCCCGGTCGGCCCAAGGCCCATGGAAACTGAAATGCACCCCTCCGCATCCGGTGGGTCTTGGCCGGCGGTCGCCGGAGCGGCCTCGCCGCCGACGCCGGCATCAGGGCGATGCGAACGATGGTCGTCGAATCCGAACGGGAGTTTCGGGTGGCCTGGAATTCGCTTCTCGCGCCGAGTGAACGTTCGGTGGCCCGGGCGGTTGGGTCGTTCGCCGCGAGCGGTACCGGATCGGTCTCCTCCCTCGGGCGGGGAACGCACTCGACGGAGACGGTGGGCCTTGGGCTCCTCGCCCTCTGTCTCAACCGGCCGTGCACCGGACCGGCCCTCCTCCACGCCCTGACCGAGCTGGGGAGCGCCACCACCCACGGGAGAAGGATCGCCCGGTCGATGGCCCGATGGCTCGGGGTCTCTCCGTCCCAGCTCGATACGGGACAGTACTACGTCCGTCGGGTCCGCCCCCTCCTCCACATCCTCCAAGACTTGGGCGTGATTGTGCCCGCCCCGGGAACCCGACCCGCCCGCGGTCGACCGGTGTGCTTTCGCCTCGTGGAAGCGCATCGAAGCGAGCTGCTCGGCGTCCTCGCACTCGTGCGCGAGGGTCGGGGGTTCCCGTGGGATGCCGATCCTTGGCTCGGCGTGGCGGAGCAATGCGGACGAGAGATTGCCTGGTTCAACTGGGACCGGCAGTTCGCCCGTGGTCGGAGAGCCGGTCTCCGGGGGCTCTCCTGCTTGCGGCGGGCCGGCGCTTCCCAACGGACTCGATTTGCCCGGATGCTCCTCCAAGCGCAGATCCAGCGCGAGCTCGCGGATGCGGCCCTCCATCTCGGAGATCGTCCGTCCTTCGGGCGGGCCGTCCGTGCGGCTCGCCGCGGCTTCGCGCGGTGTCGTCGCCTGAAGCCCACCGCCCTCGCCCCGGCCTTCGGGCTCGCGCAGACCCTGCTCATGGAGGCCGAGCAAGGGATTGGGGACCCGCGGCGCGTGGAAGCGGTGCACCGGACCGTCGAGGCCATCCGGCTCTACGAGTGGGCAGCGGCGCGCAATGGGGCAGATTGGGAAGTTCGGCGGAACATCGGGGTCGCCTGGCGCATCCTGGGGCAGATCCAAGGGCGGCGCGGAGACACCGTCGCCGCACGGCGCGCCGCCCTGACTTCCGCCACGCTCTTTTCCCACCTCGCCGTGGATCCCCGGGTTCCGAAGGACGACCGCATCCGGGCCAACCTGGCCCTGAATCGGGCCACCGCGCTCGACCTCCTCGCTAAGTGCTTGGGGGCACTCGGGGAGGAGCGCCGCGCGCAGTCGGTCGAGCGGGAGGCGGTGGCGTGGGCCGGGGCCGCGGCCCGGGTCGGTGGATCGGGCAATCCGGTCATCCAGCGCCATCTCGGGGCCCTTCTCGCCACGCGGCTACGCACGCGGGATCCCGCCCGATTCTCGGCCCCCAGCGTCACCCTGAGGGCGCGCGCGGAGAAGGCGCTCCGGCTCGCGGTCGACGTGAAGTGGGATCGCGAATTCCGCCGGGACGCGCTCCGGCTCCTCCAGTCCTTGCCCGGGGCGGGCCGGGGCCGGTGATTCCGAAGCCCTCGTCGGCTGCCCCCCCTCCTCGGGGGCGACGCGCCCGACCCGGATCCGGTCGCCGGCCTACGCAGGCGGGCCCCTTCGGGCCCGCCGCCGGCCCAGCAGTATCGCCGCGGCCGCTGCGACCGCAACGACCGCGAACCCGATCCCGACCGGGAGGATCCATCCGGGGAGGGAGTTCAACCCTCCCGAGGTGGAGTTTCCTCTCGGGTGGGGGTTGGCCGGCGAAGCGGAGAACGCGACCGTCTCGTCGGCGGGGGGGGCTCCGTTGACCGAGAAGCTGCCGGAGGACGGCGTCCCGGTCTCTCCGGCCGGACCGCCGACCGAGAAGCGGTAGCTCCCGTTCGGCTCCACGAACGACAACTGGCTCGTGGACGACGAGACCGGAGCCTCTCCCGAGGCATTGACCCACCACGGGGCCCCGTTCGGAAGACCGGTCTCGGCGAAGCTCACCGCATAGACAACCTCCCGGAACCCGAGGGTGGGGAGGTCGACCCCCTGATCGGCGACCGAGAAGGAACCCGCATAGCTTCCGTTTGAGAGATGCCAGCCCGCCACATCATGGACCGAGAAGGTGTAGCTCCCATTCCCGAGGGGGACCGAAAGATTGGGACCTGTGCCGTTATGGGAGCCCCCGGGGGCGATGGTGACGCCCCACGTCACCGAACTCGGCAGCCCCCCCTCCGAGAAGCGGACCGCGTACGTCATCGTCGAGAACTGGATTGTGGGGAGGTGGACGCTGGCGCCGAGCACGTCGACCGTCCCCGCGTACGGCACGGAGGACTCGTGCCAACCCGGTACGTTGCCGATCACGTAGGAGTACGTGCCGTTGGGGAACCCGCGGAAGACGATGGACGAGTTCAGGCTCGATTGGGTGCTCCCGTTGAGGGTCACGGTCCAGGAGGTCCCCGAGGGGAGTCCGCCCTCCGGGAAGGAGATCGCATACGTCGGCTTCGGACCCGAAGCGACGAACTCCACGACGACCCGCACGGCCGCCCCGTTCACCGAGAAGGAACCGGGGGCGGCGGCGTACCCGGAGCGGGTCGATGAGGCCGAGTAACCGAACGTTCCGTTCGGTTCGGCGAGGACCAGCGAGGGGCCGGCCAGATATTCCTGACGGTCGGGAAGGACGAGGTTTCAGGCCGTGCCCGCCGGCAGGCCGCTCTCCGAGAACGTGACGTTGTAGGTCTGGGCGGCATAGGCGGAGACGACGCCGAGGGCGTTGGAGGCGAGGAGGGTGCCGTTGCCGAGGAGGAGGCCGTCGTTGGCGGCGGCGCCGAGGCTGGCGAACCAGGTCCGGTGGCCGCTCGAGGCGTTGAAGGCGGTGAGGTCCCCGTTCGCGTCGGCGACGTAGACCTCGCCGTTGGCGGAGATCACCGGGGAGGCCGAGAGGGCGCTGGGGAGGTGGGCCGACCAGCTGAGGGACCCGGTGGACTCGTTGAGGGCGTAGAGGGTCCCGTCGGAGGCGCCGACGAAGACCCGGCCGAAGCCGATGGCCGGCGTCGTGGTGATCGAATTGCCCCCGTCGGAGTAGGACCAGAGGAGGTGGCCGCTCGTGTTGACGTCGTCGATGTGGCCGCCGGTGGTGCCGAAGAAGAACGATCCGTTGCTGTAGGCGAGGGCGGGGGAGCCGACGGGGCTGTCGGCGGTATAGTTCCAGGCGTAGGCCCCGGAGTAGTAGACGAAGCCGGAGATCTCGGGGGAGGTGGTGTAGCCGAGGGCGAGGATCCCGCCGCCGACGGTAGGTTGGGTGGCGATGTCGTAGGGGGTGGTCAACGACCAGTCGGTGGCGCCGGAGGAGGCGCCGTAGGCATTGAGGGAGGTGGTGGCGGCGGAGGCATAGACCAGGCCATTTGCCTCGGTCACGTACCAGGTGCTCGTCGAGATTGGGAGAGTGTCGGCCCACAGGTTCGCGCTGGAACCGAGGGAGTAGTCGTTGAGGACGGAGATCGGGCCGCACGAGTAGTAGCAGCTGGCGTCTTGGGTGACGTAATAGACGTCGCCGAAGCTCAGGATGGGGAACGGCGATTCGATCAGGGCCGGGATCCCCACTCCCGTACTCGTCCCGGCGTTCAGGACCGACTCGACGGAGTCGGTGGCCAGGGAGACCTCGAGGAGGGAGGTGTTGGTGGGGTCGCTGACCATGAGGGTCGTGCCGCTCGCGACCAGCCCCACGGCGCCCGCGGCCCCGGCGAGCAGGTTCCACGCCCGATGCGCATCGAGAGGTCCGGGGTAGAAGGTCGACCCATTGTGGGTGCCCGATCCCCCGTACTGCCCCCAGGCCGCGAGCGGCGCGCCGATTCAGGGGGGGTCGGCCGGGGTTCGGTCCCACCGGGGAGGGACGGCTGGAGTGAAGGGTGAGGGAGAGGTCCGGTCGAGAACCGTCGAGTGACCTGCGGTCCCGACCGCCGGGAATAGCCCACCGAGCAGGAGGACTCCCAGAACGGCCAGGACCCGGACTCCGCTGCCGCGGCGGGACCCGGGAGTTCGGGGCGCGGTCGCCGGTCCCGTCCGCGATCGCCGGCGGCTCCCGGGCCCGCCGGTCGTGGGGGCTGTTCCCACGAGGAATGGTGCGGATGGTCGGCCGATCCCGGACGCCGATTTGGCTGGCATGGGACCAAAAAGTGTGATACCCGTATATTTCGATTTGTTGAAACAACGATAACAAACGGACACCGAGTACCCGATGAGGCGAAGCCGGGATCGGTGGCTTCGGTCCCCCCGGCCGACCGGCTCCTCGAGCGCGGACGCCCCGAGCGGGGGAGGGCGCTTTGATCGCGGGCGGGCGGCGCGGATGCCCCCGTCGTCTTTCCGTTTCGAGGACACCGGAGCCCCGCCGGCTCGTGGAATTGGCGACGGGAGCGCGGCGCCCTCGGGCAGGGCCACGGAAGGGGAGGAGGCAGAAACCGTCGGGGGATCGCTTCCGGAGGGGCGGGGTCCGGGACCCCAGGGGGGCCGGGCCCTACGGTGGGGACCATCTCAACTCTACGCACCCCGGCTCCGGAGCGGCCCCGTCAGGTTGGGGAGGGGGAAGAGGAACGACGATGCTCCGCACGGAGCGCCCCGCGGGGCACGGATTCCCGCGCGGCACCGGGTCGCCGGGTTCCCTGCCGATCACTTCGGATCGTCGGTCGCGGGGCGTTCGGCGCCTCCGGGGGCTGGCGCGGCGGCGGGAACCGGGGGTTTCTGGAACGGGTAGAGCCGGAACACCCGGTCGCCGAGCGCCTGGAGCGCGCTCGGCATGAGGTAGGTCCGCACCACCATGGCGTCGAGCAGGATCGCCACCGCCACCGCGAAGCCGATGGCGCGCAGCAGGAGGAACTGCCCGAGCGCGAGGACCGCGAAGGCGCTCGCCAGGATGACCGCGGCAGCGGTGATGATCCCGCCGGTGAGCCCCACCGCCCGGACCACGGCGCGGGAGGTCGGATGCCCCATGAGACGTTCCTCGCGCACGCGCGTGAGCAGGAAGATGTTGTAGTCGATGCCGAGGCCGAGGATGATGATGAACAGGATCGTCGGGACGAAGAAGAAGATCGGGATCCCGAGACCCTGT
>JAJZDH010000076.1 GCA_021828665.1 Thermoplasmata archaeon | reverse complement strand
CCCCCGGCCCCCCCGCCCAGCCGCTGGCCGCAGGCGTAGCAGAACCGGGCGCCCTCGGGGAGCGCCGTGCCGCACGACGGACAGTTCACCGTTGACCTCCTCTACGTGCGCGCCGGGACGGATCGACCGGTCATCCCGGAAGGGCGGTCCCGCAGTTCGGGCAGAACTTGCCCGCGCCGGTGACGGAAGCCTGGCACTTGGGGCAGACCCGGGACGGCGGGGGGGCGAGGGAGGCGCCGCAGTTCTGGCAGAACTTGGCGCCGGCCGCGTTGGGGGCCTGACACTTCGGGCAGACCACCCCCGCCGCCACCGGTGCGGCCGCTGCGGGCTGCATCGCCTGGCCACAGGAGGGGCAGAACCGGACCCCGGCGGGCACGAGCCCGCCGCACTTCGGGCACGGGGTCGACGGCGGACCGGAGAAGGCTCCCTGCATGCCGCCCACCATCCCGTACCCCATGCCGAGCCCCGCGCCGAGGCCGACGCCGGCTCCGGCCATCGCCCCGGCGCCCCCCGACGGGTTCGACGCCGCCTGGGTGAGCGCCTGGCCGGCCTGGTACTGCATGTAGTTCACGCCGAGGACCCCCATCTTCGAGCGGGTGTCCACCGCCGTCTGGACATCCTCGGGCAGGTTGATCGAGAGGCCCTGGATCTGGACGATGTCGACGCCGAACTGGTCGAAATGCTGGCCGGCACCCCCCAGCACCGCCTGCTCGATGGTGGTCAGCTGGCTCGCGAGGTCCGTGACCCGCATCCCCTGCTCCTTCAGGTGGCCGAGGGTGTTGTAGACCAGGATCACGACCTGGCTCCGCAGGCGGCCCTCGACGTCGGAACTCGTGGCGGCCCCGAAGGTCCCGACGAACTGGTTGATGAAGAGGTCCGGATGGCCCACCTTCCACCGGAAGTTCCCGAAGAGGCGCAGGTTGACCATGCCGAAGTCCGGATCCCGGAAGACGTACGGTTCGGAACTCCCGAACTTGCCGTCGAAGATGCGCCGCTGCAGATAGTAGACCTCGGCTTCCTGCTGGACGCCGGAGAGCGCCTTGAGGAGCCCCCCGACGACGGGGGCATTCAGGCTCGTCAGGGCGAACCGACCCGGACGGTCGATGTACGTGAGGACCTTGCCGTCCCGGTAGAAGCAGGCGATCTCGTCCTCGCGGATGACGATATTGTCGTTCATCCGGATGTTCCGGGGGACCCGCCAGAGGACGTTCGGGCCCTTGTACGCGTCTTCCCACGCGACGGTGGTGGAGCCGAACAGGCTGCCACCCTTGCTGGGGATCGGTTGGTTCGCGACCATGGAAACCTTCGCTCTCCTCCCTCCGGGGCTCAGACCTGGATCCCTTCGACAGAGTGGAGACGGACCTGGAACGCCTGACGCAGCTCGCCGACCAGGCCCCGCACCCGGCCGACCTCGGTGGCGATGCGGGCCGGGTCGTTCGCCCGGGCCGCGGCCGCGAGCGGATCGACCGAGGTCCGGAGCTGCCGGGCCGCCAGGACGAAACCGTAATCGTACTCGTACAACCGCTCGAGGTCCTTCGGCTGCACCCGGACCGCGGCGGAGATCCCCGAGTACCCCTGGGCCCCGTGACGGATCGTCCCCTCGAGGACGGTGAGGTCGCTCACGGCGAGGGCGAGGTCGTTCAGGCTTCCGAACTGGTTCGCCTGCACGAGCGCCTGGCGGACCGTGAGGAGCTCGTTGAGGCTGCTCAGGACGATATCGGCGACCTCCCGCCGGAGGATGCTGTCGGCGTCCCGGAGATCCTCCCCGATGCGGTAGCCGCGGAACCCGGGGACGAGCATCTGGAGCTTCTTGAGACCGCCGCGGTCGGCATCGATCGTCTCCCTCAGGTCGACCGGAGCTGCCGAGGAGGCCGCGGGGGCCCGGGACGGGGCGGACGAGGATACTGGAGCTCCGCACTGGCCGCAGAAGCGGGTTCCCGGGGGAAGCGGGGCATGGCACTGCGGGCAGGACGACGGGGCGGCCCCCGGCGAGGCGGGTGGGGACGGCCCGGCGAGGTTCGCGCTCACGGCGCCGATCCTCCCCCCGAGGACGGGGGCGGGGGCGGCTGGGGCGGTCGGGCGGCCGCGTAGTCGAACGCCGAGGCCGCCGGTCGGGCCTGCCACTCCTTTCGCTCGGCCTTGCGTTCGGCCTCCGCCGGGAGTTGACCCGATCGCCAGTAGAACCCGAGCACGGTCACCGCGAGGAGGACCAGGGTACCGAGGAGAAGCCCGATCCGGGTGGGGACGAACGCGACGGACGGATCGTTGTAGAGTCCGGCGGTGGCGAAGAGGACCACGAACCCCATTCCGAGGAATCCCCAGGAGATCACCTGGCCGATGACCGGCTCGGCCACGAAGGCCCGGAGCAGGTAGGCGACGAGGCCGAAGAGGAGCGCCAGGATCCCGATCGCCACCAGCGCCGTGAACGGGGTCCCGGAATCGAGGAACCAGACCAGGTAGAACAGCACCGCCGCGATGGCCAGCATCACGACGATGAATACGGCCCCGGAGAGTCGCCGGGCGGCGGTGGGCGAAGCGGCCATGCCCCAGGGATGCGACAGCCTCTATATGAATCCTGACCGCCGGGGCGGAGGGTGGGAGGGCCGGATGGGAATCCCACGATTTCCACCACGATTTCCATCGTGGGAGGAGGTCAAAGCCGCGGCTCGTCGTCCCGCTTCGGGCGGGGACGGGGCGGACTCTCGGCGGCGACCGGGGGCGGCGGGGCGGGAGGTTCGCCCGAGGGGCTCCGGTGCCCGCCGGCCACCGGGGCGGGGCCGGGCGGCGGAACCGGTCGGATGGCGGGAGGCTCCTTCTCGGGCGGGTGGCGCCGGGAGTTTCCGCCCATCGGTCCGGGAAGGGTGGCCTTGGCCCGGCCGATCAGGCCGCGCAGGGCGGTGCCCTTCCCCGTGGGGGCCCGACCGGCCGGGGGGCCGGGGGGTGTCGGGGCCGCGTGCCGCCCCCCGGGGGGAGCGGAGGGGGGAGGGGCGCCGTGGTCGGCCGGACCGCCCCGGATCGCGACGGCGTTCGAGGCGTCGACCGTCAGGGAGCATTTCGGGCATCGACCATACTGGGCGATGCAGTGCTGGCAGAGGGTCGCCCCGCACGTATGCACGAACGCCGGGATGCCCCCGCACCCCAGGCACCGCGGGACCCCGCGCGGTGCCGCCGGGGCGCTCCGCGGAGTCTCGGGGATCGGAGGTTCGGCCGGGGGCGGGGCGAGGCCCGCCTCGTCGTCGACGGGGAAGAATCCGGCCCCCGCCTCGGAGGGACGCTCCGCCCGGAACGAGCCACCCTCGGGATGGACCCCTGGAACCGGCGCCTCCGGGGTGGCGGGGCCGATGGCGGAGGCGCCCGGTCGGAACTCCGGCGAGAACCGGCCGAGGTCGACGGAGGGCAGCGGGGCGTGCACGGCCCCTCCGGCCTCCTCCACGACCTTGATCACCCGGGCCTTGTAGAGGCCGACCCGGAGCGTCCGGACCAGCTGGAAGAGGGTCCGGTCCTCCTCGGGCAGGAGGAGCGCCCGGCGGGCCAGTTCCTCGACCTCCCCCGTCAGGGTCAGGTTCTCGGCGCGCAGCTCCATCTCGAGGACCGACCGGATGTAGCCGAAGAGGCGCTGGAGCTTCCCGAGGGAGTACGTCGGCGGCGCGAGGACGGCGATGTCGGCGAGGGTGAGCCCCGTATGCTCGATCCCCTCCGGTCGATGCTCGAGGGCGCTCGTCACCAGCTGGCAGCTGGCCGCCTCCAGCTCCTGCATCTCCTCCGCGCTCAGGTGGCCCAGGTCGATCTTCGGGGTCCGGGAGAGCGCCGTCAGGACCGGATCGAGGAGGTCGTAGGAGACGTGGAGGGTGACAAAGAGATCGTTCCGGGTCACCGGCCGACCCAGTCGGGATTCGAGGAGGAGTGCCTCCCGGCCGTGGTGTTCGATCTGCGCCTCCCGGGTCTTCTCGAGCGCCGCCTTCCGTCCCTCCTTGGCGGCCTCGAAGTCGCTGTCGAGACCGAGCGCCCGGTCGAAGCAGCCGCCGGCCTCCTCGGGCCGGCCGAGGCCGAGGAGGGCGAGGCCGCGGCTCGTCCAGGCGTGTTTGTTGGAGGGGGCGGCCGCGGTCGCCTGCTCGTACAGCTCGAGCGCCTCGTGCCCGTGGCCGAGCTTCTCGGCGATGAAACCGGCCCGGAGCATCAGGTCGGCGTCTTTCGGTTGGAGCGCCCGGGCGTGGGCGAGCGCCGCGGCGGCCCGGAGCCACTCCTCCTGCCGGAGCCGCACCTCGGCGAGCCGGGACCAGATCGGGACCGATTCGGGGAGCGCCGCGCTCGCCTCCTCCAGGATCCGCGCCGCGCCGGCAAGATCCCCACCGGCCGCCTCGGCCTCGGCGAGGAGGAGGTACAGGTCCGCATCGGCGGGGAACTTCGGCAGGAGCTCCCGGAGCATCGTCCGGACCTCTCCGGGCTTCCCCTCGTCGAGCAGGATCCGGGCGATCCCGGCCACGGCGGCCCGGTTCTCGGGGGCGTGGCTCCGCACCTCCTCGTACACCTTGCGGGCCTCGGCCGGCCGCTCGAGGGCGAGGAGGATCTCGGCCCGCAGGAGGAGGACCTCGGGCCGGGCCGCGGTCGCGGCCGGGTCGCCGTCGAGGAGCTCGAGGGCCAGATCGGGCCGTCCGGCGGCGAGCCGGAGCCGGGCCCGGCGGGCGGCCACCTCCGGGACGAAGGTGGGGTCGAGCCCCGCGGCGCGGTCGTAGGCGCGGTTCGCCTCTTCGACCTGGCCGAGCTCGCCGGCGAGGTCGGCGAACTGGAGCCACATCCGCGGCTCCGAGGCCTCCTTGGCCGAGGTCGCCCCGAGCCGCTGGAGGCAGCTGTACGCTTCCGTCTTCTCCTGGGCGGCGAGGTGGATCTGGGCCTTCTCGAAGAGCGCCCGCCCGTTCTCGGGGTCCAGCAGGAGGATCGCGGTGAGGGAGTACAGTAGGTCCGTGGGTCGGCGCAGGGCCCGGTACGCGTCCGCCCGGACCCGCCACGCCCCAAGGTCGTTCGGGTCCTCGTGGAGCAGCCGGTCCACCTGCGGCACCACCTCGTCGAACCGGCCGGACTGGAGAAGCGCCTCGGCGAGGGAGAGGCGGCCGTTCCGGCTCTTCGGATCGAGCTCGAGCCCCTGCTGGTAGTAGACGACGGCGTCGGGGTAGGCCCCCTGGGCCCGGAGCGCGTCCGCCACCTCGAAGCAGATGTGGGGGTCCCCCTGGGCGGCCCGGACCGCGCTCGTGAGGGCGGCGAGTGCCTCCGGCTTCCGGTCGAGCTTGAGGAGCAGCTGGCCGCGGCGGCGCAGGAAGAGCGGGTTCTGCGGCTCCTTGAGCAGGAGGAGATCGATGAACCGGAGCGCCGAGGCCTCCTGGTTGAGCTGCGTGAGCACCTCCACCTCCCCCCACAAGAGGTCCGAATCCTCGAGCTCGAGCTGGAGGGCCCGGGAGTACTCCGTCTCCGCCTCGGCCAGGCGGTGGGACTCCCGCAGGATATGGCCGAGCTCCTTGCGGACATCGCCCCGGCGCTCGGTGCCGGGCAGGGAGAGGAACTCCCGGTACGTCTGGATCGACCGGTCCGGCAGGTGGACCACCCGGGCCGCCCGCGCGAGTCCGAGGAGGCTCGGGGCCCGCCGCTCCGGGCTCTGGCTGGCCCGTTCGTACGACACCATGGCGGCCCGCGCCGCCTGGGCCCGGTCGGTCGAGCCTTCCGGATACTCGTAGGAGAGGCCAAGGTACAGGTTCCCGCGCTCGAGCGCGATGTCGGACCGGGTCGGGTCTTGCCGGAACAGCTCGTCGTAGACGGGGGGTAGGAGGTCCCGTCGGCCGAGGGTGGTGAGGAGCTGCCTCTTCTCGAGGAGATACCGGACCTCGCCCGGCCGCCGCTGGAGCAGCCGGTCGTAGGCCTGGAGCGCGTCCGCCGGCCGGCCGGTCTCGGTGAGCGCCCGGGCGAGCTGCTCCTGGGCGGCGAGGTCGTCGGGGGCCTCCCGTACGACCGCCTGCGCGAACTCCCCCAGGAGCTCGGACCGCCCGGCGCTCTGGGCCGCGACCATCGCGTTCCGGAGATCCCCGAGCTCGCGGGGATGCTGCCGGACGAGGTCGCGGTACTGCTGGAACGCCTCCTCGGTGCGGCCCGAGGCGAGGTACAGCTCCGCCAGGGAGCGCATGGCCCGGAGGTTCCCGGGGGAGACGGCGAGGACCGCCCGGTCGGCCTCGATGGCCTGTTCGGTCCGGTGCTCGGCGACGGCGAGATCCCGGAGAGCCTGCAGGTTCGCCACGTTGCGGGGATCGAGCGAGCGGACCCTCTCCCGGAGATCGAGGGCGAGGGCGGAATCCCCCGCCACCCGCGCGATCCGGTCGGCGAGGTCGGCGAGCGCGCCCGGTTCCGGCGCGGCGCCGGGTTCGAGGAGCCGCCGGCACTCGGCCCGGGCCTCCTCGGTCCGCCCGAGGGCGAGCAGCAACCGCGCGTACACCTCGGTGCGACGGGAACCGCCCGGTCCACCGGCCGGGACCTGGGCCACGGTGCGGGCGGCCTCCTCGAGCTCCCCGAGCCCGACGAGCAGGTCGGCCCGGGCGAGGAGGAGCTCCGGGTCGGTCGGCGCCGCCCGGAGCAGCTCCTCGCAGGCGGCGAGCGCCGGCCGGTCCCCGCCGTGGGCGCGGGCGATCTCGAGCTTCACCCGGAGCGCGCCGGCATGGCGCGGGTCGACCTTCAGGGCCCGGTCGACGTACTGGGTGGAATTGGGATCGAGCTGCTGGGCGTGGAGGTACGCCTCGACGGCGGCCTCGGGCCGGTTCAGGACCCGAAGGGCGTCCCCCTTCGTGGCCCAGATCGACTTCTCGTAGGGCTGGACCGCCAGCGCCCGGTCCAGGAGCGGCAGGACAAATTCGAGGTTCCGGTTCTGCGCGAGCAGGATGAGCGCCTTATGGTGGAGGAGCGGCGCGGAGTTCGGAAGGAGCGCGAGCCCGGCCTCCACGGCCCGTCCCGCGAGGTCCGGCTGGGAGAGCCGGTAGAAGGTCATCGCCGTCTCGTCGAGCCGCCCGCCCATCTCCTCGGCGAGCGGGGCGAGCTCCTTGCGATGCGCCTCGGCGAAGGCGAGGAACACCTTGAACGCCTCCGTCTGGCGGATCCGGTCGTGGTGCGACTCCAGTCCCTGGGCGGCCAGGAAGAGCCGGCGGGCCTCTTGGGCCGTGGCCCCCGCGGCCGGCGCGGACACCGGGGCCTCGCCGGGCCGGAACATCGGAGCCACCACGGCGCCCCTCATAAAAAGGGGTTCGGTCCGCCTCGTTCGCGATCGACGGCGCGCGGGGGGCATCCTCCCACGATGGGAATTGCGGGACCCCCATCGGGAGGGGTTCCCGCCCGTCCACCGCCGTGGGCTTCCTCCCGCCGGAACCGCGGCGCGGGTCGCACCGGAGAGGGAGGGGCTTCCCGAGGGGAGAGCGCTGCGAGTCGGTCGTGCCGGTTCGACCAAGGTGGGGACAGAACGAGAACCGTGGGGGATATCCCGATCCCAAGGAACCCCTCCTGCCCACGAAAACGGTCGGCGGGGGGCGTCGGCCCCCGCCGATGCCGGAGGGTGGACCGACCTCCGCCGGAGGGCGCCGACGCAATCGAAATCCCACGGGCTGGTCCGGGCGGACTTCCTTGACTCTTCCTACGCGTCCGGAGCCCGCTCCCGCGGCCGGAGGGCTTTAGCAGCTAATGGCGCAACCTATACATAGTCCACACTCCATGTCCTATCGATGGACATTTTGCTTCGCCCGGGAGAGGCGGCACGAAGGC
>JAJZDH010000075.1 GCA_021828665.1 Thermoplasmata archaeon | reverse complement strand
ATCTCCACGGGAGGGGCCGACCCATTCTCCCCGGCGGTCCGTCCGTCCGTCGCCGCCTCGGTGAGGCTGCCCACGACCACCACGGACGTGAGCGCGGGCGGGAATCCGCAGCGGGGGCAGTGGGCGGGCGTCGCAACCCGCGGGGCGTCGCAGATGATGCATCCGTCCGGCACCCCTTCCCTTCCTCCTGCCGGAAGCCATCGCTGGATGGTGGGATAATCCTTTGGCGCGGGCCGGCCGGGGGTTCCGGATGGGGCTTCGGCCCCGGAACGCCCATGGTCGGGGCCGCTCGCGATCGGCCCGGGCGCCCTCGGGACCGGCTCCCGGAGCCGATGCGACGAAGGAGACTTCCTCCCGCACCGTCGCGGGCCCCGTACCAGCGCCCCGACCCCACGCCGTGCTCCTTCACCGGTCCGCGCGGCGCGGCGAGCGCGACCGCTACCATTTCGGCGTCGTCCGGTGGGTACCTCGAGGAGATGGCTCCACCGTGGGAACGGATGCCGCCCGGAGGGGCGGCCTCGGCACCCCCCGGAACCTACCCGACGGCAACGCTGGTCGGAGCGGGGATCGAGGACGCCGCGGGGAACCCCCTCCCGGGGCGTGGATCGGTCCACCCGAGAAGGGCCCGACGGCCCCCGGGGGCCCCCCGACGGGAGCGGCCCCGGGTCGGGCGTCGGTCTTTCCGGTCGGCCGCCCGGAAAAGCCGAAATAGGGGCTTCTCTCCTGACGACGCGGGTGCTGAGGTAGCCTAGCTTGGCCAAGGCGCCAGATTCGAGATCTGGTGGTGCGTATGCATCGCGGGAGTTCAAAGGAGGCCGAGGGGGCACCCTCGGCGTCGGAAAATCTCCCCCTCAGCGCTTCCGTTCCCTTCCGGGTAACGCTCGAGTTCACCCGAGCCGACCGCCGGGAGATCCGGGAGGTGGACGTGATGCCCGGCACCCTGCTTCGGGAGCTCCTCCGGCGTCTTGGAGGCTCGGCGGAGGGGTCCCTCGTCCTTCTCGGCGAGACCCCCGTACCGCTCGACACCCCGCTCCACCGATCGGCCCGATTGGTGGTGATCTCGACGTTCTCCGGCGGATAGTGCGTTCCGTACCGTCCGTCGGCCGCCGGGGCCGCCCCTCGCCCCTACCCGTTCCACCGGGTCATCGGACCGGTGGCGTGGGGGCCCGTCGGGGGCCGGAAGGGGTTCGGGCGCCGCGGGACAACCGCGCTTTCATCCGATCGATGGCATCGATGGGGAGCGGATCGATTCCGGCGCGGCGGGCCAGGGCGAGGGTGAAGAAATCGCCGAGCGCGATCCCGTGGAGGAGGGCGGCGAGCCGCTCCTCCGCGGGGAGACGGACCGTCACCATGGGCACGCCCCGGGCCCGGAGGAGACCCGCCAGGTAGCGGAGACGGCGTTCCTCGGCGGTGGTGGCCGCTGCCGAGGTGAACTGGAGGACGGCCCGGTACCGGCCCTCGGAGGCTCCGGCCGCATCCCAGGCCACAAGGGTATTGTGGAAGATCTCGGGCAAGGTACCCGACTCGGCGGGCCGTTTGGCATTCTCTTCGACCTGGCATTTCCACCGGAGGGCGAGGCCCTGGTACGCGGACTCGGCATAGAGGACGACGCGCCGGGTTCCGATCCGGCGGGCCCATCGCTCGGGAGCGCCCCGCCGGGAGGCGTAGGCGTCGATCTTCCCCTCCAGCTCCCGGGAAACCCGGTCCACGCGCGCCCCGTTGCTGCGCGGGAATGCAGGGTCCAGGATCCCGAGCACCGCCCCCAGGGTGAACCCCACCCACGCCCGGGGGGGCCCTCCTTCGGGGATCATGATCACCGGGACCCCTTCCCGCCGCGCGCGGTCGGCCAGCTGGCCACCGGAGGTCAGCGCGATCCGGGGAACTCCCCGCGTACCGGCCTCTTCGAACGCGTCGAGGGTTTCCTCGGTGTTCCCGGAGTAGCTCGCGGCCAGGGCGAGGACCGTCCGGTCGACCGATCGGGGGAGATCCGGTCCCCGCACGACGCTCAGGGCCACCCTGGTTTCCGGATCGGTGAGGACACACGCGAGGTCCCCCGCAATCGCCGATCCGCCCATACCGAGGAGCACGACCCGGGAGGGAAGCGTCGGGACCGGTCGGACCGACCGGCCGGCCCGGAACCCGCTCCGGAATTGCCCGGGCAGGGCCCGAGCGAGTTCGGTCAGACGCTGGTACCCCGAGTCCGGATCGGGCGGCATCCCCAGGCCACCTCGCCCGCGGGGATGGAGCTTTCGGCCGGTGCGGCGGCATATGTCCCGGCGCCTCCCCCGCCGAACGCAGGAGCCCCGGCCTTCCGGCCCGACGGGCCGGCCCCGTCCGCGTCGAGCCACGGGACCCCGACCGGCCGGTGGCAGGGAACGGCGGAGAGCGCGTCTAGCGATCCCCCTCGAACGCTCCGGCTCCGGCCGCTCCCGCGGATGGAGGTCGTCCGTGGTCCGACGCTTCAGGAGGGTCCCCCCGGATGGGCCCGAAGGGCTCCGTTCCGGCACCGGCCGGGGATGAACCCCTGCCCCCGACCCGGCGGCGGGACCGCGGGGAGGTCGGTCTCCCATCCTGGTGGGACTCCGTTCCGCTCCCCGCCCACCGGCCCACCCGGCGGCCGAAGGATTATGTGGGAGGAGGGAACCATTCTCCATCACGATCGTCCCGTCCGGTCGGGAGTCCCCTCGATGAGTCTGGCCAAGCCCGTGGCGAACGACGAGGCCCCCCGGGTCCCGACCGGGAACCCCGAACTCGATGAGATGCTCCACGGCGGGCTCCTGCCCCACCGGCCGTACCTGATCATCGGGCCGTCGGGGACGGGGAAGACGACGCTCGCCCTGCGGTATCTCTGCGAAGGAGTGCGGCGGGGCGAGGAGGCGCTGCTCGTGACCCTCGAGGAACCGCCGAACGAGATGCGGTTCAACCACCTCGCCCTCGGACCGGAGCTCGACCGCGTGTGGGTCTTCGACGCGATCCCCGACGTCATGCGCTACGAACGGGCGCCGTTCAAGGATGTGGCCCAGGCCCGGGACTCCGTACGGTTCCAGCAGGTCGCCCCGGAGATCCGGAAAACCCCGGAGCTTTCGAGCGTGGAGATCACCCTCACCGCGCTCGAGCAGACGTTGCGGATGCAGATGGCCCGGCGCAGCTACCGGCGGATCGCCATCGATTCGCTCACCGCGCTCCAGTACTTCTGCATGAAGGGTCTCGACGAGGTCCAGGGCGCCCAGTCCTTCCTGCGGTTCCTGTCGGAACTGGGCGCCACCACCCTCCTCACCATGGAAAGCGGCGTCGAGGAGCTGGATGCCCCCGAGCGGATGCTGGCCCGGGGGGAGATCCGGCTCTTCCGGTGGGAGGACGAAGGCCGTACCGTCCGGGCCATCGGGGTCGAGAAGTTCCGTGGGAGCGCCCACGACAATCGGCTCCACCCCTATCGGATCGGGCCCCACGGCATGGACATCCGGCTCGGAGAGACGATCAGCCGGGACCCCCGCCGTCGGCCACCGACGGCCACGGAGATCGCCGCCGAAGAGCACGTCGCGCCGCTCGTGGTGACGGTGGGCGAGCCTCCGGCGAAGGCCATGGAGCCGGCCCTGGTCGACCCGGTGGGCCCGTGGCTGGATGGAATCGCCGCCGAGCTCGCCGTCCTTCGCGCGGCCCATCTGGACCTGGGGGCCGTCCGCGGTCGTCTGGAGGCGGCGCTCGGGGCGCTGAAGGACGGGGATGATGCCTCGGCCCGGGCCGCCCTCGACGATACCGGCGCGCTGGTCCGCCAGATGCGTCTCGGACTCTGGAGCGCCCGGGCGGACCGCCGCCCGGCCGTCGGCTCGGAACCCTCCCCGACGCCCGCTCCGTCTCCCTACGAGCCGTCGCTCCGACCGTTGAGTGCCCCGGAGATGGGCCGGATGATCGAGGGGCTTTCGTCGGTGCTCGGGACGGCGACCGAGGGGCTCGGTCCCGAGGCGGCCACCGGGGGGGCCGAAGCCGGGGAGCCTCCGGCGCCACCGCAAGGATTCGAGTTTCATGAGGCGACCACGGCCCGGGCGCCCATCTTCGGCGCCCCGGGCGAGGTTTCACCTCCGGTCGCCAAGCCCACCGACGCGGAATCTTCGGAGTTCCCCCCGGGATCGAGAACGCTCCCGCCCGCGGAGGATCCGCATCCCGCCGGGCCCCCGCCTCCGGCGATCGACATCGCCATCGCATCGCCGAAACCTTCCGAGGCGGAGAGTTTGGCCGTGGCCAGGGTAGACCCGGCGCCCGGGGCATCGGCCGTCGGTAAGGCGCCGTCTTCCTCCTCCATTCCGGGTTCCGCGCCGCCGATCGGGGAGGGCGCCCCGGAGCCTGTCCCGTCCGAGGATTCCCACGACCGCCTCCGCCCCGCTTCGGAGATTCCCGACGCTCCCGGGGCGGCGGCGCCTCCGGCCGACGCTTCGGACGGCCCGCCGGGGTCGGGGCTGCCGGCTCCCGGGGAATCCTCGACGTCGACCCCGTCGGACGCCGGGTGGACGGTCGGGGATCGGTCCGGCGCGCATCGGGAGGCGCCGTCACCCGACCCGGCCCGGGCCGTCGACGGCGGCCCCTCGGCGCGGCCGGAGGAGGAACGGTCGGATCGGGGAATGTCGAGAAGCCCGGAGGGGGGGGAGGCCGAGGTCGCTTCGCCGCCGGAGAGCCCCCGGCCCGGCGACACCGGTGGACCGGCCCCGCCGACCGGATCGGAACGGAGCCCGGAGCCCCCCGCGATCCGCGGTACGGAATCCCCCACGCTCCCGTTCGAACCGTCGTCGTTTTCCTTCGGGCCAACGTACGACTCCTTGCCTTCGGCACCATCAGGGGCGGCCCCGGATGCACCGCGGCCGCCTCCCCCGGAAACGGCCGCGGCCGCCCCACCGGCCGGAACGCCGACCGTTCCGACGGAAGGTTCGGCTCCTCCGGGGGGTGGGTCCCCGGTGACCCCCGCGGCCAAGAAGCCCCGGAAGACCCCGACCCGGAGACGCCGCGTGGCCTCCGCCGCGCCGTCCTCCCCGTCCCCTCCACCGGAGGTGGTGCCGGCCGGACCGTCGGTGGCCCCCAAACCCGCATCGACACCGCGTCGCCGCCGCTCCCGGCGGCCGAAGAATCCCGTCGGGGCCGACGGCTCCGCCCCGGGAGCCTCCCCGGGCGACCACCCCGACCTTCCCGTACCCGTGACCCCTCCTCCCCCCGAACCGGATCCCGCCCCGAAGGACGATGCGGCCCCCGAGCCGTCCGACCGTGACGGGGGTCGCTGATGGAGATGCAGCCACTTCCGAGGGTGAGCTCCGGCATCCCCGGGCTCGACCGGATGTTGGGGGGCGGTTTGATCCCGGGGCGGCCATACCTGGTGACCGGCGGGAACGGGTCGGGAAAGACGCTCCTCGGGCTGACCTTCCTGATGGAAGGGCTCCGTCAAGGCGAGGAGGTCCTGCTGGTGGCGGTCGACGAACCGCCGCAGGAGATCATGGAAAACGTCCGCTCGTTCGGCTGGGACCTGTCGGCGATCCGCACCCTCGATGCGAATCCGGGCCAGCGGGCGATCAAGCGGATGAACGATGTCCAGGAGATCCGGGCCCTGGGCGACGTCCGCTCGATGCGGGACATCCACGCCGACCGCGGCAAACCGACCGAGGCGGACGACATCTCGATCCAGTCGATCCACCTCAAGCTGCGCCAGCAGATGGGCGTCCGGCACTTCGGGCGCGTGGTCGTGGATTCCCTCGCTTCCATCCGGCGGTTTGCCCTGAAGCAGAACGTGGATCCTCAATCCGAACGCACGGAGGTGCAGTCCCTCCTTCGGTTCCTCAGCGAGCGGGAGGTCACCACGCTCATCACCGGCACGCCGAACCGGTCCGAGACCTTGACCCCGGAGGAGATCCTGGCCCGCGGGGAGCTCAGCCTTTCGCGGAAATGGATTGGCGACCGGGCGGTGCGGCAGGTGAAGATCCTCCGCATGCGGGGGTCGGCCCATGATCTCGAACGCCGACCGTTCACGATCACCCCGGACGGCATTCACGTAGGGTAGCGGTCCGGCTCCTTCGGGGTTCCGAGGATCTCGCCCGGGAGGGTCGCGGCCCGGTTCGCGCCCTCCCACGAGGACGAGCGCCGGAACGGTGTCGAACCGGTCCTTCGCTCTGTCGCCCGGTCGGCGGGAGGCACCTCCAGCTGGATCGGACAGGAGCGGCGGCGCCGCTCCGGTGCGGCGATCGGCACCGGACCCCGAGCCTTACGCCGAGCCGGACCGCGATTCATCCCGTTCGTTCCGGATCCCCCAGCAACCGTTCCCGATCCTCCGGGAACTACCGGGATCCCCCTCGCCTCCGATCGCGCTTCCCCGCATGGCCGTCTCCCATCCACCCGTCGGTCCGCCCACGGACCGATCCCTCCGTGCCAGTCCCTCCCTCCGGAGTCGCACCCGCAGATCTTCTTCCGCCAGCAGCAAATCCCGTCGCGCCCCAATACCCGGGTCGGGATTCCCTCCTTGAGCCGGCGGCTTCGGTTCGGATCCTCCCCCCGGCGCATGCCGGCCCAGGGCTCCCCGCGGCATTTCGTCCGGCGGAAGAACGGATCCGAGGGAATCGTTCGGACGGGCGGACCGGCCGTGGCGGGAGCCTCGGCTCCGGGGCGGTGTCGGAAGCGGCGATCGCGATGCGGGTGGCATCTCCAGCACGATTTCGGCGAAGGGGTCCCTCGCCGCGGGGGCGCCAGCGCGATCTCCGGCTCCGGTCCGGTGGCCGGTCACGACCATGGGAACGTCATTGGCGCCATGATACCGGGGGGCCAACCGGACCTGCCGGGGGAGCGGGAGAGGCCGGACGACATCGATGCCGATCCGTCCAGGTAGCCCGTTTGCATGGGCCCGTCCATCCAATCCGCTCTCCTCGTCCGCGCGCCCCCTCGATCTCCATCGTGGTGGGAACCCCCACGACGCGAACCGCGCCGACGATGGCCCGGATCGCGACCAGCGGTGTCAAGAACGCAACCACGGCATGCGGCTCGGCGCCCTGAGATAAGCGGGATGGACGACTCGGAAGGACCGGCCGGTCCGGGGTACCCCGCGGAAGGACCCTCGGTCCCGCGTGCCGTCCCTCCCCCTCATCGGTCGCATCTCCGGGCGTGGCGCGCTCCCGGCAGGATCGAATCCATGATTCTCACGCCGACCCTCCGCGGTGGTGCGGGTGGCGATGACCCGTGGTTCCCCCGGCGACGGCCGGAGTTCCCAGGGCGTACCGGCCGAAGGCGATGCCCTTGACTCCTCGCAGATCCTCGGCCGCGTTGACCACCTCCTCCCGTTTTCCGACCAGGCCGATGAGCTGCATGCAGGAACCCGCCTCGAGATGGATATGCGACGAGGAGCGAACATGGGCTCCCCATCGATGCTCGGCCGCCGCGAGCCGCTGGAGGACGTTGGGGGTATCGTGCCGATAGATGAGCAACACACTGGCCACGGAGTCGGAGCCGGCTTCTCCCAGGGTCTGCTCCGCCAGCTCCTTGCGGATCAGCGCGCGGATGGCCTCCGAGCGGCTCGGAGAGTTCCGATCTTTCACCCAGCTGTCCAGCCGGGCGAGGAGATCGGGGTCCAGCGAGACGCCCAACCGCACGACATAGTCTCCCTTCCTCTTCCGGGCGCGGAGGGTCCGCTCCGATCCCGGCGCCGCTCGATCCCGTGGCCGCGCCCGATGCGCCAACTGGTCCTCCCCGGTGCCGGTCTCACCCCTGTTTGGGTCTTAACGGTGCGGCCCCCGGCCCCCGACGACCCGCGGGCCTCGCGTCGCGTCGGCGGCCGAAACGACCCCCCGCGCGACCTCCCTCCGGTGGACGCCCGCGATTCCGGAGCTTCCACGAACGGTGGGGACCCCACGATCGAGGTATGGAGGTCGCGCCGCCTCGTTCGCAAGGAACCATGATCGGCGGGTCCCCTTTACCGCGACGTCATGGAGGCGGCGATGGAGATTCTCGTCGGATGCCGCCCTCGGCTCCCGTCGCGGGAACCTGGAGCGCG
>JAJZDH010000074.1 GCA_021828665.1 Thermoplasmata archaeon | reverse complement strand
TTCGGCGGAGACGGAAAACGCCTGTGGAGGAAGGAGGTTCATGTCCGCTAGGACAGATGCCTTCCGAGGATTCAGGAACCCAGCATCAACCGTGCTTGCCACGGTTGTCTAGGTATGGGAGAACGGATCCCGTGTCGTCGACCCGGTCCGCCCCTTCGCGGGGCGAATCCCCGCGGAAGGTCTTGCCGCCTCACCCGGGAGCATCGGAGCCCCGACCTCGACGGACGGCGTCCCCGAGAGAGCCGATCCGGCCACGGCCCCCGCGCGAGGGTCAACTACTGCGTGGAGGAGACCCCGCCCGATCGGATGGGGGAAGGGTGGCACCGCCTCCGCCGGCCCCTGGAACCGGGAGCCATCGAGGAGGAACGGAGGTTTCTTCTCGATGGACCCGGGGTCGGGCGACACCCTCCCTCCGCTCCCGTGAGGATCGGATTCGCCCACCGGGCATGGGCGGGTCCCCCCCGTCCGCCTCCCTCCGCGGGAAGGGAGACCGGAGATGGATGGGTCCCCTTCCGGCCCCCTGCCGACCGACGTTCTCCTGCCGCTCGCCGTCGGTGGGTGGGGATTCCCGATCGGGCCAGTCCGTTTCCACGCCCGGTTCCGGGAAGGAAGATATAGCGGCAACCGCCTGCCGACGCTCCGGTACCGGGATGGGGATGGAACGAGGCTGGCCGATTCGGCGGGACCGGGCCCGAGGGGCTCCTCCGGCGCTCCCGCTCCTGGTCGCGGGAATCCTCTTGCTCGTCGCCGGCGCGGCCGTCGGGTCGCCGCGGGCCCACCCCGAGGGCTCCGCATCGGCACCCGCGCCGGGCCCCACCGGAGCGGGCGCTCCGGTCTCCCCCCTGCGTCCGACCCGCCCCAACGGGGGCCCCAACACAATTTTCGCGACACTGAATGTGGGTTTGAATCCAGATGCAGGGGCTTACGATGCATCCAACGGATACATATACTTCACGAATGCAGGTTCTGGAAATGTATCTGTGGTTGATGGAGCCTCGAACCAGGTCATCTCCTCCATTCCGGCCGGCATCTCCCCCTCGGCGGTGACCGTCGACCCGGCGAACGGCGAGGTCTATGTCAGCAACTACGGGAGCTACCTCGGCAGCGGGGCGCTCCATTCGAACGTCTCCGTCCTCTATGCGGACTCGGTGATTGCCGTGGTCCCCGCCGGGGTGTATCCGGAGGGATCCGCCTTCGATTCCGCGAACCAGATGATCTACGTGGCGAACGCCGGCTCCAACAACGTGACGGTGATCAACGGCACGACCAACACGGCCTCCTCCGTGATCTCCGTCGGCGCCTACCGCTCGCCCGCCGCGGTCGTGTACGACTCCCAGCTCAAGGAGCTCTTCGTCTCCGAGCAGCAGACCAACCGGCTGACGGTCCTCAGTGGGACGAACAACTCCATTCTCGGCAATGTGTCGGTGGGGAACTACCCGGGGCCCTCGGTGTACGACCCGGCGAACGGGTTCCTCTACGTGGTGAACGAAGGCACGAACAACGTCTCGGTGGTCAACGCGTCGAACCGGACCGTGGTGGCCTCCATCCCCGTCGGGGACTCCCCGGACGGCATCGCCTACGACAGCTATTCCAACACGCTCTACGTCTCCAATTTCAAATCGGGGAACCTCACCATCCTCAATGCCTCCAACGAGAGCAGCGCCGGCTCGGTCACCGTCCAGCACGGACCCGACGGCCTCACCTACGATCCTTCGAACCACTGCATCTACGTGGCCAATTACGACACGGACAGCGTCACCGTCGTCCAGACGGCGGGGAACAGTTGCGACGAGGCCCAGTATCCGGTCACGTTCTCCCAGACGGGATTGCCCTCCGGAGCTCTCTGGTCGGTGAACTTCGACGTCCTGAAGGGCGAGTCGACGTCGGGCCGCATGGTCTTCCAGGCCGCCAACGGAACGTTCCCCTTCGTCGTGCCGCACGCCGACGGCTACTACGCCACGCCCCGGAACGGTTCGGTCCAGGTGGACGGTTCCAATGTAACGGAGTCGATCCGGTTCACCGTGATTCCGCTCACCACCTACAACGTGACCTTCCGGGAGGCCGGCCTGCCGCCCGGCACCACCTGGTCGGTGACGCTGGGGACGGGAACCCAGAACTCCTCGTCCCCGACCGTCACGTTCGAAAAGGTGAGGAATGGGACGTATGCCTATTCGATAGCGGAACTGTACCTTTATAGTCCATCACCAGCCTCGGGGAGAATCGTGGTCAACGGATTCTCCGTGACCAACTACACCAACTACACCGCGAATCCGACCTATTCCGTTCTGTTCGAGGGCTCGGGCCTCCCGGCCGGCATGCCGTGGTCGGTCGATTTCAACGGGCAGGTCGAAGCCGTTTCCACCGCCTCGGTGCTCTTCACTGGGATCCCCGACGGCACCTACGAATTCACCGTCGGGAACCCTCCGGGGTACCGGGCGGCACCGGAGTACGGACCGATTGTCGTCTTCGGACAGAACACGTCGCAATCGGTGACCTTCGTCGCGGTGCCGCCGTCGACGTACTCCGTCACGTTCCAGGAATCGGGCCTGGGGACGGGGGCACGGTGGTCGGTGATCTGGAACGGAACGGCCGCCGCGAGCACCACCGCGACCGTGGTCATCAACGGCGTGAGGAACGGCACTTACCCCTTCCGGGTGGCCCCCTATCCCGGAATGGTGGCATCGCCCCCCTCGGGGTCCGTGGCCGTCGCGGGGGCGTCCCGGCAACTGGCCATCGCCTTCTCGGCGAACGCTTCCCTCCGGTTCGCGATCCAGTTCGTCGAGACGGGTCTCACCGCGGGGGCCTCTTGGGCGGTGACGATCGACGGGGCGCTCTCCGCCCAGGCGTCCGGTCCGGTGGTGCTCTTCCCGTCGATGGCGCCGGGAAACTACACCTACGCGGTCTCGGCCGTCGTGGGCTTCGTGGCGCATCCGGACTCCGGCAATGTGACGGTGGCCGGGGGCAACCGGTCGGTGGCCGTCGGTTTCACGCCGGCCGCGACCTCCCCCGCGGCGGGCTCCCTCTCCCCGATCCTGCTCCTCGGCCTCCTCCTGATCGCCGTCGTGGCGGCCGGCCTCCTCTCCTGGGGGTACGCGCGCCGCCGGCGCGGCCGACGGGTGGACGCCGAGATGGTCCCGCCGACCGGCGGCAATCAGTGAGTCGCGCTCCGGCGGCGACGGGGGGCCGGCCCGGGGGGGCCGGGCCGGAGTTCGCCCGAGGTCCCCCCCAGGCGACGCGCCGCGGCCCGGAACGCGAGCCCCCGATGGGAGATCCGGTTCTTGGTCCCGGGCGGTAGCTCGGCCAGCGTGCGCGAGCCGCCCCGGGGCTCGAAGATCGGATCGAAGCCGAAACCGCCCGAACCGCGGGGCTCGCGCGAGATGCGGCCGGCGAGCTCCCCGGCGAAGAGATGGATGCGGGAGCCGTTCCGGAGCCCGACGACGGTCCGGAATCGGGCCTCCCGCGGCCGGTCGGCGAGGGCGCGGAGAAGACCGTCGAGCCCCAGGGTGCGGAACGCGTACGCCGAGTACACGCCCGGGAATCCGTGGAGGCCCTCCAGGAAGAGCCCCGAATCCTCCACGAGCACCGGCCCCCGGATCGCGCCGAGGGATCGGAGCTTCGCGCGGGCCACCTCCTCGAGCGTGTCGGCCTGCGGTTCGGGCAGACGGCGGGAGCGGCCCCGCAGCCGGACGCCGAGCGGTGCGAGGATCGCCCGGGCCTCCTCGAGCTTGTGCCGGTTGGAGGTGACGAGCAGGGCCGTCGGCGCCACCGGCGGCTCACCAGGCGTATCGGTTGTAGGCGATGATCTCGTCCGGGCTCTTCCGGCCCTCGGCGAGGTGCGCGGCCGTCGCCCCGTTCTCGGTGGGATAGCCGAGCGGGATCACCGCGATCGGGTGGACCCCCTCGGGAACCCCGAGGACGGCCCGGACCTTCTCCTCGTGGAAGTCCACGATCCAGAGGCTGCCGAGTCCTTCCGCGGTCGCCGCGAGCTGCAGCTGCCGCACCGCCACCGCCACATCGAGCGGGTAGGCGGAGATGTACCCGCCGATGGTGACCGGGATATCCTCCTCGACCGCCAGGGCCACGATGGCGATCGGGGCCTCCACGATGCTCTTCCCCTTGGGGCAGGCCTGCGCCAGGAGCCGCTTCTTCTCGTCATCCTGGACGACGACGAACCGCCACGGCTGGAGGTTGTTCTGGGACGGGGCGAGGCGCGCGGCGGCGAGGATGGCCTTGAGCTTCTCCCCCGGAACCGGCTTCGGCTGGAAGTGGCTGCACGGCCGGTAGGAGCGGAGCGCCTCGATGTATTCCATGTCAGTCCCGGCCGGAAAAAAACGGTCCGTTCAGGCTCGAGGGCGTGGGGCGGGTGGCGCGCCGGGGTATCGCATCCCGAAAGGACGAGGAACGGGGGGGGTTAAAAGGGTTTGGTCCCTTCTTCCGGTCGGCTGCCGAAGACGGGGAGGGGGCCGCCCGCGTACGGACCGGCCGCGCCCCCCCCGCGCCTCCGCGGCTCCGGCGGGTGGGGGGGGCGCCACCCCCGCAGTGCCGGCGAAGGAGCTAGCGGGCGGCCACCGCCCTCCTCCGCCGGCGCCGGAGGGCCCGCGGCCGGAGCGACCGGTCCGTTCGTCGGGGCCGCGGATTCCCCATCGTTTAATATTGACCTCCTCTCCGAGGCTCCGTGACCGTGGCGACGCCACCCCCGGCGGCATCCACGTGGTGGGAGCGGACCCGGGCGGCGGCCACCGGACGGATCCGGAGACTCTGGCGGGAGGCGCGCCACCACCCCACCCGGGGGAAGCGGAGCTGGGTCGCGGTCTCGGAGAACCTCCTGCGCGCCTCGCTCCTTGCGGTGCCCATCGGCCTCGTGGCAGGCCTGGGGTCCGCCGCCTTCTACGAGGCATGGCTCGAGGCCACCCGCTTCTTCCTCGTGGGGATCGTGGGGATCGGCTACCCGCTGGCCGGGGCGCCGCCGGGAGGCGTGGTGGTCTGGTCGAGCTCGCCGATCCGCATCCTCCTCCTGCCGCTCGTCATGATCCTGGGAGGTCTCGTGGTCGGATTCCTCATCGACCAGTGGGCCTGGGAGGTGGCCGGCCACGGCACCGACGAGGCGATCCGGGCGTTCCACAGCGGGGGCGGCCGGGTGCGGGTCCGGGTCCCGCTCCTCAAGCTCGTGGCCTCGGCGCTCACGCTGGGCACGGGGGGGAGCGGCGGACGGGAAGGCCCGGCCGCCCAGATCGGGAGCGGCTTCGGATCGTGGTGGGCCGGCCAGCTCAACCTGTCCCCCCGGGAACGGAGGGTCGCGCTGGCCACCGGTCTCGGCGCCGGGGTCGGGGCGATCTTCCGGGCCCCGCTGGGGGGAGCGATCTATGCGGCCGAGGTCCTCTACATCCAGGATTTCGAACCGGAGGTCTTCTTCCCCGCCATCATCGCCTCGGTGATCAGCTACTCCGTCTTCGGCCTCTTCTTCGGCTTCGCGACGCTCTTCGCCCTCCCCGTCGGGGGGGTCGGGTGGAACCTCGGCCAGATCCCGCTCTACGCGTTCCTCGGCCTCATCTGCGCGGCGGTGGGCGTGGGGTTCGTCCGGCTCTTCCGGGCCACCGAGAGGAAGATGGAGGCCACCGGCTGGCCGTACCGGGTCCGGGTGCCGCTCGGCATGGGAGTCGCCGGGGGCGCCGTCGTGGCGGTCTACTACGGGCTGCCGTGGGGGAACCACTTCGCCGCGCTCTCCTCGATCAATGTCGGCTACGGATTCGTCCAGGCGGCCATGCTGGGACAGATCGGGCTCTCCACGCTCGTGCCGATCGCCCTCGTGGCGCTCACCGCGGCGATCCTCCTGAGGATGGCGACCACCTGCCTCACCGTCGGCAGCGGGGGCGCCGCCGGCCTGTTCGGCACCAGCGTCGTCGTCGGGGCGCTCCTCGGGGTGGAGGTCGGGGCCGTCTTCCACAGCCTCCTCCCGGGCGTGGTCTCGGTGGCCGCCATCTCCGCGTTCGCCATCGTGGGGATGATGACCTTCTTCGGAGGGGTCTCCAAGGCGCCCCTCGCCGTCCTCGTGATGGTGGTGGAGATGACGGGGAGCTACAGCCTCCTCGTCCCGGCGATGCTCGCGATCTTCATCGCGTACATCGGCACCGGCCCGTACCACATCTACCGCGAGCAGGTGCCGAGCCGCCTCGACAGCCCCGCCCACCGGGAGGAGTATGTCCGCTACCTAAAGGAGGAGGCGCCTCCGGCACCCTAGTTCCGGCGCGGCCCGACCCCGGGGGCGCGCCCGGGCCTCCGGGGCCGACGCGGCCGGCGCCCGGAGCGATCCGACCCTCCCTCCGGACGGGCGCGCCCGGACGGATCCGGCGAACCGCCGGCGATCTCCACGGTCCGGCCCCTCCGCTCCGACTCCCCGCTGAAGAGGAAGAGCGTCGCCTTCGTAAGGGACGCCTCCAGGGGGAGGAGGAGAGCCACGAGGAGCGGCATCTTCGCGAGGCGGAAGGCGAGGTCCAGCCCGGCGGCGGGCCGGGTGGGGGCGGCGGGGAAACCCCACGGGGCCGCGAAGACAATGAGGAGGACCGGAGAGAGGAGGAACTGCTTCAACCACCCGTTCGAGCGCCAGAGAACGAGAAGCGGCCCGGAGGACTTCGAAGATCCGGCCCTCCTCGACCATCGACAGCTCGTTCCGCCCCCGGCTCCCGACGGGGAGCTTGCCGGTCCCCAACAGGACCAGCAGGCAGAACGCCGCCAGGAGGAGGAGGGGCGCCGGACCCAGGTAGGCGGCGGCCGGGCCGGAGAGGAGGCGGTTCGTCGTGCAGGGACTGTCGGTGCCCGGGAGGGCCGCCACCCCGAAGTACGCGCCGAGGAGGGTGGGCTCGGCAAAGGCGGCGAACCCGATGGAGCGGCCCGCGCCGAGCGCCGGGTATCGGGAGGAGGCATCCGGGGCCGCGAGCGCCGCCGGCGCTCCGGCCCGGCCGAAGAGGAGACCGCCACCGAGGAAGTCCGCGATGGGGGCGGTCGGGAGCGGGTACGGAGTGAGGATTGGCAGGATCACCGAGATGACCCCGTGGGCGCCGAACGCGGGGAACGGGGCGGCCGCGAAGAGACGGGACGAACGCTCCGGCACGAGCATCTCCTTGCGGAGTGGCTTCGCGAGGTCGCGGTACGGCGGCCGCCCCGGGGGTCCCCGGCACGATTCGGTCCATGCCGTGCCGCGGGCGTCCAGGCCGGCCACGAGCCGGGCCAGACAAACGACCGACGGGGCCGGACGGAGGAGCCCGGCGACCGAAGAGACCCCCACTCTCGTCTACCCGCCTTCCGGAGGCCGGCGTCAATGGCCTGGGGGGCGGTTCGCCGCCGCGGCGGCCGACGGATGCCCCCGCCGGGAGAATCCATGCGAGCGGGGTAGTAGGCCCGTCGGACGACCGGCCCCCGGGGGGGACCGGCATCGGATATAGCCGCCCGGGCTCCGGTCCCGCCATGGCCGAAACCGCTGCCGCGGTGGAGCTGGTCCAGAAGGAACGGTACCGGTTCGAGGCGAGCTTTCCCGGATCGGGACTCGGGACGTTGGTCGTCGACGAGCCCCGGCCCCTCGGCGAGGGGGCCGGCCCCGGCCCGACCCGGGCGCTGGCGACCGCCGTCGGGCACTGCATGAGCTCCTCGCTCGTGTTTGCGCTCGCCCGCGCCCACGTTCCGTGCACCCCGCTCCGCACCTCCGTCTCCGTGGAGGTCGCCCGGAACGAGAAGGGGCGGCTCCGCGTCTCGAGGATTGGGCTTGCCATCGCGACCCGGCCGCTCCGGGAGGAGGATCGGCCCCGCTTCGACGAGTGCGTGCGGATCTTCGAGGAGTTCTGCACCGTGAGCGCCGCCGTGCGGCAGGGGATCCCCATCGCCACGCAGATCGATGCCGGGGCCGCGGCGCCGACCGGCCCGGATCGGTAGTCCCGGCCGCGCCCCGGAGGCTGGGCTCGGGGGGGCCGACACGATCGACGGTGCCGTAAAGAGGCGGGAAGGGTCCGCCGGGGCTTTAGCAGCTAATGGCGCAACCTATACATAGTCCACACTCCATGTCCTATCGATGGACATTTTGCTTCGC
>JAJZDH010000073.1 GCA_021828665.1 Thermoplasmata archaeon | reverse complement strand
CCGCTCGGTGCCGATCCACACCGTCCCGACGGCGACCTCGCCGGCGAGGAAGCGGCGGCGCACCACCTCGACGACATCGACGGCCCGGGCGATGGCGATCCCCCGGGCCTTCACCACGACCGGGCTTGCCCCGCTGTTGAGCTCGGCGACCACCTGGAAGACGTAGGCCATCGTGGGCTTGGTGCCGATGTAGACGGTGGCGCCCTTCCGGTCCACCGCCGGAGCCGACGCGCCGCCCATCGGAGGTCGGAGGGGCGGGAGCGTTTAAGGCATTGGAGCGGCGGCGGCGGCCCCCGGGACGCCTCCCGGAACGGCCGCCCGAAGGACTAAGTGGAGGGGACGGATGTCCCTCGCCGCCGATGACCCGATCACCGACCGCCCGCCCCCGGCCGTTCCCAGCAAAGGTTATCCCGAAGGACCCGTACGCGCCGCCCGGCGCGCAGGGGTGGCCCAGCTTGGTCAAAGGCGCCAGGTTGAGGTCCTGGTCTCGTAGGAGTTCGTGAGTTCAAATCTCACCCCCTGCATGCAACCTCCTTGGAGCGCTCGGTGGCCGTCGGCGATGTGAAGTGCCCGCGATGCGGCGGCGCGGTGCCGCCCGGCGCGGCCGCCTGCCCGGTCTGCGACCTTCCGATGGACCGGGGCGGCGGCGCCCGGGCGCCGACGACGGCGGCGGCGGCCGCCGCCGCTCCCTCCCGGGAGGAGATCGAACGGCGGCTCGCCAAGATCGCCCACTGGTCGCAGGCGGCGCGGCCGCTCGGGATCGCCGTTCCCCGGCTGCCGGAGTGGGCCGAGGAGTTCGCCCGCAGCGGCGTCGAGGCGGACGGGTGGCTCGAGGTGGTCCGCGGGATCGAGCGGATCGCCCAGCAGCGGATCGTCGCGGCGCTCGACGGCTGGGCCAAGGACGGCCGGGCCCGGCTGGAGCGGCTCGAGGCGTACTCCGTGGACAGCCGCCTCGAACGGGAGTCCATGGAGGATGCGCTCCACGCGGCCCGGACGGGGGAGATCGCCCGGGCGCTGGTCGCCTACCAGCAGGTCGACCGGGTCGTGGCGCTCAAGGAGCGCCACCTCGCCCGGGCCCGCGAGGACCTCGAACGCCTCCTCGCGCTCGTCTCGGACATGCAGGCGCTCGGCCTCGGGGCCCCCGACGACAGCGAGGCGCTCGGCCGCGAGCTCGAGCGCGGCCTGCGCCGGGGGGCGCTCGCCGCCCTGAAGCAGCGGACCCGGGACCTCGAAGGGGAGGCCCGCACCGAGCTCGAGCGGGGGCTGCCCCGGCTCATCGGCCACTTCGGCGACCAGCTCCTGAAGCGCCGGTCCGAGGGGCTTCCCATCGAGACCGAGACGGCCATCCTCGCCCGGGCCGCCCGGGAGTTCGCCGAGGGCCGGCTCGGGGAGGCGGCGCGGCGGCTCCGGCCGCTCGCGGCGGCGCGCGGCGCCGCCGGTGCCGGTCCGGCCGCCGTTACAGCGTCTTCTCGAACAGCTCCACGTCCTCGCCCCAGAAATGGCGGTGGAGCGTCCCCGCCTTCGTGAAGCCGGAGGCGGCGAGGAGCGCCATGGCGTCCTGGAAGCGGGCGAGGACCTCGACGTAGAGGGAGCGGGTCTGGGCGTGCTGGGCCCAGCCGGTGGCGGCGGCGAGGAGCGCCGTGCCGATGCCGTGGCGCCGGTGCTCGACGTCGACGGCGAGGTTGAGGAGGTGGCAGGAGCCCGCGTGGATGGCGCATCCGACGACGCCGATGAGCTTCTGGTCCCGCTTCGCGGAGAAGTACGTGACCCCCTCCATGCCGCTCGTGAACTCGAGCGGCGTCGGCTGCCAGGCGCGCTGCACCTCGGGCGGCAGGCCGACCAGGTACGGATCCCACACCTTCCGGAAGAGGTTCACGATGTCCCCCACATCCTCGTGGGTGAGCCGTTCGATGACGAGCGGCTTGACCGCCTTCGCCTCCGCCGGGGCGCGGGCGGTCTCGTTCGCCGGGCGGTCGCTCTTCGGTTTCTCCGTCTTCTCGGCGGCGTTCTCGGTGGCCACGGTTCGGGTACCCCCCGGCAGGAAGGCAACCATGGCGCTCCCGTGTCTTGAACGTTGCTCTGCCGGCCGGCGGCCCGCGCGCGGCGGGGCTACGGGGTGTGCCGGGACGGGGTCCGGGGGAACGGCGTCGTGTCCCGGATGTGCTCCCGGCGCCCGAGGAAGCGGAGGAGCCGCTCCACCCCGAGCCCGAAGCCGGCGTGGGGGATGTTGCCGTGGCGGCGCAGGTCGAGGTACCACGCGTACTCCTTCGGGTCGGCGCCGACGGCCCGGATCCGGGCCTCGAGCCGGGCCACGTCGGTCTCCCGGGCGCTCGCCCCGAGGAGTTCGCCGTACCCCTCCGGCCCGAGGAGGTCGGCGGCCTCGACGGTCCGGGGGTCGTTGGGGCTCCGCAGCATGTAGAACGCCTTGAGCTCGGCGGGGAACCGGGTGAGGAAGCGGGGCTGGTTCCGGTCGAGGGTGAGGGCCCGTTCCTCGACGGTGCCGAGGTCGCTGCCGAACTGGACCGGGAACCCGGCGGCCCGGAGCTCCTCGATCGCCTCGGCGTACGTCGTCCGCGGGAACGGCGCCCGGATCGCCCGGAGCTCCTCGGGGGGACGGCCGAGCCGCTCGAGCTCGGCGGGAAGGGTCCGCGCCACCTCGTGGAGGACGAAGACCATCATCCGCTCGATGAAATCGAGCAGCCCGTCCAGGTCCTCCCAGGCGAGCTCCACCTCGAGGTGCTGGAACTCGGTGAGGTGGCGCGGGGTGCGCGACTTCTCGGCCCGGAAGGAGGGGGTGAGGGCGTAGACCCGTTCGTGGGGCGGCAGCATCGCCTCGAGGTACAGCTGCGCCGTCTGGGAGAGGTACCCCGGGCGTCCGAAGTAGTCGACCTGGAACGCCTCGGCGCCCCCCTCGGCGGCGTTGCCGGTGAGGATCGGGGGCGTGATCTCGAGGAGCTCCTCCTGGTCGAAGAAGCTCCGGAACGCCTTGAGGAGCCCGGCCTTGAGCCGAAACATGGCGACGAGCTCGGGCGACCGGATCGCGAGGTGCCGCTGGTCCAGCAGGAACTCCTCGGTCTGCTCCTTGAGGATCGGGAACGGTTCCCCCGCGTCGATGATGTCGATCCGGGCGGCGCGCAGCTCCCGGCCGCCCGGGGCCCGCGGGTCCTCGGCGAGGGTCCCGGTCACCGCGCACGCTCCCTCGACCTGGAGGTGCTCGGCGGCGCGGTACCCCTCCTCGCCGAGCGCCTCCCGGCGGCCGGTGACCTGAAGCTGGCCGGTCCGGTCCCGCACCCTCAGGAAGAGGATCCCGCCGGAGGAGCGGCGCTGGACGACCCACCCCCGCACCGTGAGCGCGCGCCCGACGGCCCCGGGGGCGAACGCCTCCCGGATCGGGACCGGCGGGCTCACTGGTACTCCCGCCACTTGTGCCCGCACATGGTGCATTCGAAGATCCGGGTCTCCGGCTCGTCGGCCCCCCGGGTCTGCCGGAGGACCCAGTACGCCTTCGCGTTCCCGCACTTCGGGCACTCCTCGTCGGCGGTGGGGAGCGTCGCCGACGCCTTCTCCTCCACCAGCGCCATCGCCTTGCCGGTCGGGGCCGATTTCCCGACCTCGCGGCCCCGGCCCATCTTCGTCTTCGCCCCGCAGGCGCCGCAGACCCAGGAACCGTTGGCGCTGTCGGGGCGCATGAGGCGCTTGCACTTCGGGCAGAACATCCCCGCGGGGACCGGCCGGCCGTATTTTGGGTTGCCGCTCCGCGCCCGCGGGGCCGCCGCTACGCTTCGAGCACCTGGTCCGGGGCGCCCGCGCTCGAGGGCGGGGCGTCGGGCGGCCGGACGCTGAGCGGCAGCGGCGACGGGGCGGCGCCCGGATGGAAGAGCTTCCGGAGGTGCTCGACCCGGCGGGAGAGGTCCTCCTTCGTCCCGATGTCGTGGCGCACCGCGTACCGGCCCCGGACGCCGGCGAGCGCCGCCTCGACCCGGGCGCCCGCCTCGGCCACGGCGCTCGCCTCGCCGACGAGGGCGAGCCCCCGGGAGGCGGTGAGACGGACGGCGCCGGCCCCGGCCGGCACCACGGAGCCGAAGTACAGGCGCACGCCCGCGTCCTCGAGGAGCGGCCGGTCGAAGGTCACCTCGGCCCCGATCTCGGGGGCCCCGCCGTATCCGATGGGGACGACGTACTTCACCACCGTCGCCCGGAGCCGGAAGGAGAGGAGCCCGCGGTCCACCGCACCGGTCGCCACCCCGTGCAGCAGCCGGTCGAACTCCCCGGGCTCGTAGAGCGTGAGAACGTTGAGCGCCTCGGGATCCCCGAACCGGGCGTTGAACTCGAGGAGCCGCGGACCGCGGGCCGTGAGCATGAAGCCGCCGTACAGGACGCCGCGGTAGCGGAGCCCCTCGGCCCGCAGGGCGGCGACGGTGTCGGTGAGGATCCGGACGGCGCGGTCGCGGTGCTCGGCGGCGAGGAACGGCAGGAGGTGGTCGCGCTGGGAGTAGGAGCCCATCCCGCCCGTGTTCCCGCCGGTACCGCCCTCCCCGGCCCGCTTGTAGTCCTGGACGGCGGGGAGCGGGTAGACCCCCGAGTCGGTGACGAGCGCCATCAGGCTGAACTCCTCGCCCTCCAGCCGTTCCTCCAGCAGGACCCCCTCGGCGCCGGCGGGGGAGGCGAGGAGGCGGCGGGCGAGGAGCGCCCCCTCCTCGGGGGTGGCGAAGTCGGCCCCCTGCACGAGGACCCCCTTGCCGGCGGTGAGGCCGACCGGCTTCACCACGAACGGGCCGCCGAGGGAGCCGATCGCCCCGGGGAGCTCGTCGGGACGGTCGACGGCCACGAAGCGCGGCGCGGCGTCGATGCCGTGGGCGACCAGAAGTTCGCGGCAGAACCGCTTGGAGCTCTCGATCCGGGCGGCGGCCTGGGAAGGCCCGACGACCGGGATCTCCTCCGCCCGGAGCCGGTCGGCGACGCCGCGGGCGAGCGGCGCCTCCGGCCCGATGACGGCGTAGTCGACCCGGCGGCGGCGGGCGTAGGCGGCGATGGCGGCGCCGCCATCTCCGTCGTACGGGATCGTCTCGAACCGGCGGGCGATCTCCGAGAGGCCGGGGTTCGGGTGGGCGGCGACCACGAGGAGCTCGGCGCCGGCGCGGACGAGCGTCTCCCCCAGGATGTGCTCCCGGGCCCCCGAACCGACCAGCAGGACCCGCACCGTCCGACCCCGCCGGCTTCCGAGGAAAATCCGCATATAGCCGTGGCGGCGGCCGGTGGGGGCCCGCCGGGGCGCCGGCCGCGCGGGCCGCCACCCTTAAGAACCGAACCGGGGTGGCCGCCGCGGGCCGTCATCGATGGAGATCCGGGTCGTGGCCAAGGAGTCCGACGCGCTCCGGATCGAGATCCCGCGCGGCGAGGAGACGCTGCTCGTCCCGTTGGTCGAGCTGCTCCAGGCCGAGGAGCACGTGGTGGAGGCCCGCTACTTCCTCGGCCACGCCTTCCTCGAGCGGCCGGCGCTGTACCTTCGGACCAAGGGCGAGAAGCCGCAGGCGGTCCTGAAGCGGGTCCTCAAGGACCTGGCCGACCTCTACGGCGATCTCCTCCAGGACTTCGACCGGCGCGCCGAGAAGGCCAAGGCGTCGTAGGTCCGGGGACCAGCAGGCGACCGATGCTCAAGGAGTGCCCGGCGCACGGATACTTCCGTCAGGAGAGCTGCCCCTCCTGCGGCCAGCCGGGCCGCTTCCTCATGAACGACCGGGAGCTCGACCACCTGGGCCGGGTCCTCACGGGCGTCCTCCGGCACTTCCCGGAGAAGTACGGGCTCCAGATGGACGAGCGGGGCTGGATCGCGCTACCGGCGCTGGTCCAGGCGATCGGGACCCAGCACCGCGGCTACCACTGGCTCCGGCCGCACCACCTCGTGGCCATCGCCGAGAGCGACCCCAAGGGGCGGTACGAGGTGCGCGAGGACCGGATCCGGGCCACCTACGGCCACACCGTCGAGGTCGCCCTCGACCTTCCCACGGAGAACATCCCGGACGAGCTCTTCTTCCCCGTGACCCCCGCCGAGGCCTCCCTCGTCCTCGAGGTGGGGCTCAAGCCGACCGACCGGCGGCGGGTGCACCTCTCCCGGACCGCCGAGGATGCCCGGGCCGCCGGGACGGTCCGGACCCCCGAGCCGGTCATCCTCTCCATCGACGCGAAGGGCGCCCGGCGCGAGGGGCTCGTGATCATGCAGGCCGGACGGACCGTCTTCCTGGTCGACCAGGTCCCGGCCGGCTACCTGCGCCGGCACGCCCCGGACCCGGCCCCCCACTGAGCCGGCACCGGCCGCCTCCCGCCCGCCGCGGTCCCCGGATCACTCGACGACGACGCTCGACATGTACTGGGTGTTCGCGTACACCACGATATCGATGTGGCTCGCCGGCGCGTACGGGTTGATCCAGACGAAGTAGTAGGTGGTGGTGTACTCGGCCGCGAAGTCGACGAGCCCGCTCGTCGCGCGCACGGGGGCGTCCTGCGGGTCGGCCCCCGCGGTCCCGTGGGCGAACGCCGCGAACGAGGAGCCGTTGAACACCTCGAAGTCGACGAGCGCCCCCGGGGGGCTCACGACGGTGAAATTCCCGGTGATGTAGTCGCCGCCGTTGACCTCCCCGGAGAAGTAGGAGAAGTTCCCCGGACCGATGGGGAGGCTCCAGGAGCTCGTCAGCGGATCGGCGGCGACGGGCGGGCCGGTGTAGATCGCCCAGCCCATCACCCCGATGAGGCCCACCGCCACGCCGGCGATGAGGGTGATGCGGAGCGCCCGGTGGATCCGGAACCGCTTCCGGGCCCGCGGCCCGGGCGCCGCCCGTTCGGCCACCGGCGGCACCGCCTGGCCGCAGGTGGGGCACGCCGACGCCCCCGGCGGGGTCGCATCCCCGCAGGTCGCGCAGGTGCTCCACGGGGTCGGGCGGTCGGAGGCGGCGGCCATGGTGCGGCGTCGGGCTAGGGGCGGGAAGGGCTCTTCTTCCCTTCGTACGAACCCGGCGCCGCGCCGCCGCCCGGGGCCTCCCCGGTCTTCGGCCGCGGCACGGCCACGTTGAGGAGGATGTTCTTCTCGCGGGTGTAGAACCGGATCGCCGCCCGGCCCTGCTCGTGGCCGAGGCCGCTCTCCTTGATGCCGCCGAACGGGGACTGCGGGAAGGTGAGCGGCGGCTCGTTCACGGTGACCATCCCGACCTCGAGCCGCTCGGCGACCGTATGGGCGATGGCGAGGTCGCGGGTCCAGACGGAGCCCATGAGGCCGTAGCGGCTGTCGTTGGCCCGGGCGAGCCCCTCCTCGAGCGATCCGAACTCCTGGACGGCGAGCACGGGGCCGAAGACCTCCTCCCGGAGCACCCGGGCGCCGTCGTCGAGCCGGTCCAGGACGGTGGGCGGCACGAAGTTCCCCCGGGCGAGCGGACCGTCGGCGTAGGGGGTGCCGCCGGCGACGGCGCGGGCGCCGCCGTCCATCGCCTCGGCGAGGAACCCGAGGACCCGCTCCTTCTGCTCGGGGGAGACGAGCGGCCCCATCTCGACGCCCGGCGCGGTGCCGGGGCCGACCCGGAGGCGGGCCGCCGCCGCCCCGAGCCGCTCGAGGAGCGGTTCCCGGACCGCGGTGTGGACGAGGAGCCGGGAGCCGGCCCAGCACATCTGGCCGGCGTTGCCGAAGATGCCGAAGCCGATGGAGCGGGCGGCCCGGTCGAGGTCGGCGTCGGGGAAGACGAGGACCGGCCCCTTGCCGCCGAGCTCGAGGGTCACCGGCAGCCGCTGACGGGCGGCGAGCTCGGCGATCCGCTGGCCGACCTCGACGCCGCCGGTGAAGGAGACGGCCCGGCAGCGCGGATCGGTGACGAGCGCCTCGCCCACCTCGGCGCCCGCGCCGGGGAGGACGTTCACGATCCCGTCGGGGATCCCCGCCCGCGCGGCGAGGCGCGCCCAGGCGAGCACCGAGAGCGGGGTCAGCGAGGCCGGCTTGATCACCACCGAGTTCCCCGCGGCGAGCGCGGGGGCCACCGAGCGGAGGGCGAGGACGAGCGGGAAGTTCCACGGGGCGATGTGGACGGTCGCTCCGAGCGGCTCGGCCCGGGT
>JAJZDH010000072.1 GCA_021828665.1 Thermoplasmata archaeon | reverse complement strand
TCGGCGGAGACGGAAAACGCCTGTGGAGGAAGGAGGTTCATGTCCGCTAGGACAGATGCCTTCCGAGGATTCAGGAACCCAGCATCAACCGTGCTTGCCACGGTTGTCTAGGTATGGGAGAACGGGCGTCAATCGTTTACGGGCCCCCGGCTCGGGGTCCCTTGATGGACCTGTACCTTCCCGTCCTGTACGGCTCGGTGCGCGAAGGACGCCGGAGCTTTGCGCTCGCCGAGCATGTCGCGCGCCGCCTCCAGTCCCATCCCGGGGTGACCACCCGGCTGTTCGATGCCCGGGCGTTGCCGTTCGGGAACCTGGTGCGGCGGGAATGGGAGATGGAACCGATCCCCCCGGAAGTGGCCTCGTTCGTCGCGGAGATGGGGCGGGCCGACGGGTTCCTCCTCGTCACGCCGGAGTACAATTACGGCTACCCCGGGTCGCTGAAGAACCTCCTCGACCACCTGTACGAGGAGTGGAACCGGAAGCCGTTCGCGCTGGTCACCGCCGGCGGGATCTCCGGCGGCCTCCGATGCGCCGACCAGCTCCGCCAGGTCATCGCCGGTCTCGGGGCGGTCGTGATCCCGCGCCACGTGCCGGTGGCGCATGTGGAGGAGGTCTTCGGCCCGGAGGGGTTCCGGGGGGACCCGACGCACTTCGACGGACGGCTGGACGGGCTCTTCGGGGAGCTCGCGTGGTACGCCCGCGCCCTGTCGGAGGCGCGACGCGCGGTGCCCATTCCGCCGGCCTAACGGCACCGCCGCGTGGGAGGCACGGCGCCCCGCCGGAGCGGCCGCCTCCCCGTCCCGCTCACTCCGGGCGGGGATCCTCGGCCGGATACTCGTAGAACCCGGAGCCGGTCTTGCGGCCCAGATGCCCCGAATCGACGAGGCGCCGGAGCGCGTAGGCGGGTCGGTACTTCGGGTCCCCGAACTCGCGGGCGAGGGTCGCCGCGACCTCGTGGGTGATGTCGAGGCCGACCAGGTCGGCGAGCTCGAAGGGGCCCATGGGCAGCCCGGCGCCCGCCTTCATCGCCAGATCGATGTCCCGGGCGCTGGCCACCCCTTCGGTGAGGAGGAAGCACGCCTCGTTCAGGATCGGCAGCAGGAGCCGGTTCACCACGAACGCCGGGGACTCCCGGACCCGGATCGGCAGGAGCGGGGAACGATGGTTCCGGAGGCCCTGGAGGAAATCGACGACCTCGCCGACGATCTCCTCCCGGGTCTCGACGCCCCCCGCGACCTCGACGAGCGGCAGCGTCTCGGGAGGATTGAAGAAGTGGGTCACCACGGTGGTGGGGGCGTGGGCGAGGCCGCGGGCGAGCCGGGTGATCGAGAGCGAGGAGGTGTTCGAACCGATCACGGCATGCTCCGGGAGGACCCGGTCGAGGGCCTCCAGCGCGCCGCGCTTCACCTCGTCCTTCTCGAAGACCGCCTCGAGGGCAAACTCCACGGAGGCGAACGCCCCCAGGTCGGTCGTTCCCCGGACGCGGCCGAGGATGGCCGCCCCGCGTTCCCGGTCCACGGTGGGGTGGAGCCGGCGGCGGACCGCCTCCTTCTGCTCCGCCGAGAGCTCGAGCCCCAGCGCCTCGATCCGGCCGATCTCCCGCTCGGCCCGGCCGGCCTGGAAGGCGACGAGCCGATCCACCTGGGACCGCACCCGGGCGAGCCCCCGCTCCACGAGCTCGCGGGTGAGATCGCGGAGGACGACCCCGAGCTCGTTGTAGGCGAAGACGCCGGCGAGGGCGGCCCCCATGGTGCCGGCCCCGACAATCCCGACCTCCCGGATCCGCATCCGTCGTACCGTGCCCGGGGGAAGAACGGCAGGACTACTAAGCCCCGACCGGCGGATCGGCGGCCGGAGCGGCGCCGCCAACCGCTTTAAGGGGCTCCCTCCGTGGGTCCGCCCGAGCGGGGATGGCCCAGCCCGGCAAGGCGCTGGATTGCTAATCCAGTGGTGGTTTCACCTCGGGGGTTCAAAGGCGGACCGGGTCGGACCCGGTCCGCGGAGAGTCCCCCTCCCCGCGTCCCGTCCGGTGGCCGGGCCGTTCACCCGGACGTTTCGGGCTCCGACCGGAGCTCCACGTGGTCGCCGACGGCGGCCACCTCGACGGTCTCGCCGAGCGCCGGAAGCCGTCCGGGGGCGACGGCGAGGACCCGGACGCCTCCCGACAGTTCGACGAGCGCGATCCGGTGCGGCGCCGCCCCTTCGGCGGGGGGGCCATGGAGTTCGGTCGCGGCGAGGACCCGGCCGGCCGGAGAGATCAGCTCCGGCCGGACCGAGCGGGAGCCGCACTTCGGGCAGAGGCCGGGCCGCGGGAGGAAGTGCACGTGGCAACTCGCGCAGCGGAGGACCCGGAACGACGGGGCGACGGTCACGGCTCCCTCCCCGCGAGGGCCCCGAGGAGGGTGACGAAGTTGTGGGAGGCGAGCCCCCCGATGGAGTGGGCGAGCCCCACGGCGGGCCGATCGGGGAGGGCGAGCGGCCCGGCTTCTCCCCGGAGCTGGCGGGCCACCTCCGCGATGGCGAGGAGCCCCGAGGCGCCGACCGGGTGGCCCCTCCCGAGGATGCCGCCGGAGGGGTTCACGGGGAACTTGCCCTCCGGTGCCGTGGATCCATCGAGGAACCACCGGCCCGCCTCGCCGCCCCCGCAGATCCCGACGTCTTCGAGGTCGATGAGCGCGAACGGGGCGAACGCATCGTGGAGCTCGGCGAAATCGACCTCCTTGCGGGTGATCCGAGCCATCTCGTAGGCGCGCTGGGCGGCGAGCCGCGTGGCCCGGAAGCTCGCGAGCTCGGTGCGGTCGACGAGGGCGAAGGCGTCGAACCCCTGCCCCAGCCCGAGGACGGCGGCCGGGCCATCGCCCCGTTCCAGGACCACCGCCGCGGCCCCGTCGGAGATCGCCGCGCAGTGCAGCAGATGCAGCGGCGCGGCGACCATCCGGCTCCGGACGACCTCCTCCCGGGACACCGGCGTGGGGAATTGGGCGTTGGGGTTCCCCCGCGCCGACTGGCGGAACTGGACCGTGACGGCATCGAAGCTCGCGGGATCGGCGCCGTACCGGTCGAGGTACCGCTGGGCGACCAGGCTCGCGAGCGCCGGCATCGTCGCCCCGGCGGCCTGCTCGCTCGGATGGAGCGACCGGGCCAGGATCCGGGTGACCTCCGCGGTGGTGTGGCCGGTCATCTTTTCGCCGGCGAGGACGAGCGCCCGCTCCGCCCGGCCCGCCAGGAGCTCGAAGGCGGCCGCCTGGAACGCGGCCGCCCCGCTCGCCGAGGCCGCCTCGACGCGCCAGCCGAGCGCGGGGTCGAGGCCGAGCCGCTCGGCGCTCGCCGGCACCACGCTCTCCACGGCGGCGAGGGGGCCGGCGGCCATCGTGCCCACGACCAGGAGGTCGATGGGTTTCCGGCCGATCGCCTCGAGGGCGCTCTCCCCGACCTCGGCGAGGAGGTCCACGAGCCCCTCGGGACGCTTGCCGACCCGGCCGACCGCCACCGCGGCCACGTGGACCCCCGGCACGGTTCACGCCCCGACCGGCTCCACGAGGGAGGTTACGACCTCGAGGAACCGGCTGAGGGGCAGGCCGGAGTCCCACCGCAGGACGGCGTTCCCGTCCCGGGTGGAATCGATCCGGGGGAGGTGACGGCGGAGCAGGTCGAGCCGTCCCCGGCCGTCGGGTCCGGCGGGCGTGTACACGCGCCACGGGTCCTGGGACCGCAGGCCGAGGCGGCGGTACGCGTACAGCGCGAGGAGCCCGACCCGCTCGACCCGGCGGCGGTGCTCCGCGAGCTGCTCCGCGGCCCGCCCGCTCGCGGCGGAGAAGAGGATGGTGTCGCCCCGGGAGCTCTTCACCTCGATGGGGAAGGCGAACTCGCGCCGGAGGGCGACGAGGTCGAATCCGAGGGAGCCCGCGGCCCGGACCACGAGGAACGGGTGGACCCTCAGCCGGTCGATGACTCCCCGCTCGGAAGGATCGAGGCTGGGAGCGTACCGCCGGAGGCTCTCCGGGTCCGCCTCGAGGAGCATCTTGAGCTCACGCTCGTAGCCGGAGGAGGTCCTGCCCATGCGGACGGAGTCGTGGGAGGGGCTTTTTAAACCTCCGAGCCAGTAGAAACGGGCGCCGTCGGGTGGCCGGCACCGGGCGCGGGGCCGCCCGGGCCCCGGAGCTCGGGCGATCCGCCGGTCGGCCCCCTTGCCGGCCCCGGTGGCCCCGGACCGGCCGCCCGCCGATCTCAGCCGGGGCCGTTCGTCGGCGGGGCCGCCGGGGCCGATCCGGCAGAGGCGGGCGGCGCGTTCAGGAGGTCGAAGGTGGACCACTGATGGCAGATCGGGCAGGCCATGTAGCGCCGTCCATTCCCGAGGCGCAGGGCGGTGGCGGAGGCGAACGGCACATACTCGAAATCGAACGATCGACCGCATTTGGGGCACGTCAACCGGGAATTCCGGACGACGCCGGACTGGCCGGTCTTCCGGTTGAGGCGGCCGAGCAGCACGAAGTAGACGATAAGGAAGAGGACCACCGCCATGGCACCGACGGTGATCCCGAGCAGCCCGACCATGGTCGGATCACTCCTCCCGGCGGGGCGCGGGCGGTCTCGGACCCGACCGGCGACGGAAGATGGAGCGGGCCCCGCGGTAGAGGGAGACGAGCGGATCGGAGTAGACCGGCACGTCGGCGACGCCGGGCGGGAGCGGGAGCAACCGGACCCGCTCGTCGCGCCGGGCCGCCGACCGGTACAGCTGCCAGTCGGCGGCGGCCCGCGCCACCTTCCGGCGGATCGACCACTGCAGGCGCCGACGGTAGACCGGCGCGAACGGGCGGCTCGAGCTCGGCGGCTCCCCGATCGCCCGGCGGAGGTATTCGCGTTCCTGGCGGCTGAACATGCCGGCCCGCAGTCCGCGGAGCCGTTTAAGGTTACGGATTATCGTAACAGACGGCCCCGGTTCCCGGGCCGGAACGCCGGAACCCTCCGGCGGCGACCGACCGGGGAAGAGGGGGGGTCCCGGAGGCGGCCGCATCGGCGAGAGGGGGGTGGGGCAGCTCCCGGCGCCCGGCACCGGCCGGGGCCGGTCCGGAGCCGAGAAGATAAAGGGCTCCCGGCGGTGCGGCCCGGGCGGTGGCGGTCGTAGGGAACCTCGAGGTCGCGGAGGAGGAGATCGGAATCGTCCGGGTCCTCGCCGGCCTCGTGGCCGATGCGGAGCGCCGGCGCTCCGTCCGGGGGGTCGCCACCGGAACGGCCCGGTTCACCCTGTCGGAGCTGAGGACCCGACTCCTCAAGGAACGGGTCTTCGAGGATCCGACGCGGATCCTCCTCCGGCTGCGCCGCCGGGGGCTCCTCGACGAGGGGCCGGACGGTCGCGGGGACCGGGCGTACCGGATGCCGGAGCCCGAAACGCTCCGGGAGCTGCTGATCGGGGAGCTCTCCCGGGCCGAGATCTCCGGGGCGGTGCCGTTCTCCCCGGTCCCGGACGAGGCCACCGAGATCCGGGGGATGGACAGCGAGTTCGTGGCCGCGCTCCGGGAGATCCTCGCCCACCGTCTCGAGGCCACCGTGGAGTTCGGCCGGCTCTTTTCGGTCCGCGCGCTCCGGGCCTATGTCACCGAACTGTTCGGGGAGGCGCTGGCGCTCGATTCGCTCCTCGCGCTCCTGCAGCAGTACGCGCTCGTCGACGTGCCGCTCCTCGCCCCGACCGGGCGTCCGACCGGGTCGACCGGGTTCCATCTCGCGCTCTTCGGCCCGCCGGGAACCGGGAAGACCTTCGCCATCGACGACCTCGTCCGGGGCAATCCGCGCACCGCCGTGCCGGCCCACGGTCTTCCGGGGAGGAACCGGTACTGCGGCGGGATCACGCCGGTGCAGTTCCTTCGGGTCGGGGCGTTCTACTCCGGGCGGACCTTCAACTTCATCGTCCCCGAATTCAACGACTGGTTCAAGTACAAGGGAATGGTCGAACCGCTCAAGCTCGTGATGGAACAGCGCGAGGTGAAGTGGGAGACGACCCTCGGCACCGTCGGGCCCTACACCTTCCGGTCGTTCTTCACCGTGAACTACAACGTCCGTACCGGTCCCACGGCCGACTACTGGACCACCGTCGCCGATCCGAACTTCGCGGCGCTCGAGGACCGGATGCTGCTGCGGTTCCACCAGATGACCCGGGAACGGTTCCGGGCGGTCGAGGCGAGCGCGGAGCGGCTCGAGCTCGGCCTCATGGAGTTCCGGCTCGCCCGGTCGATCCGGGACCACCTGACCCTGGTGCATGCCATCCAGAGCCGCCACCCGCTCGTGGCGGGCCGCTTCCGCTCGAAGCCGGTGCGGCTCGATCCGGGCCTGTACGCCCGCCTCCGCGCCGTCTCCGAACGGGCCCTGTCGGGAGAACGGCCCCCGAACTTCTCCCCCCGCCTGAAGGGCCGGGCGGTGCGGATCGCCGCCGCCGCGGCGCTCCTCCGCTACTTCGCCCACGAGGCCGACGAGACGCTGGCGATCGGACGCGAGGAGACCGAGCTCGCCGAGCTGTTCTACCAGGAGGAGATCCGTGCCCGGGAAGGGCGTCGTGGATCGGCGGCGGCCTGACGCGCCGGACGACGCCGCGCCGGCGCCCCCGCCGCGGTACCGCCGACCCCCCGGCGAGCTGGTCCGGTGGGCTGCGACCCGGACCCTGCGGCGGACGGGCCGACCGTTCCCCTCCCAGGCGGCGCTCCGCCGCGAGCTCCTCCTCCTTCTGCGGCGCCGCGACCCGCTCTTCGCCCTCGGGGAGCGGCGGATGCGGGAGATCCTGGTGGACCTCCCCGGCCTCCACGTGAAGGTCCGGTACGCCGAACGACCCACCCGGCGGCCGCTCGTCCGCTGCCCGGTCTGCGGGCGGTCGCTCCGTCCGATCCGGAACCGGACCCTCTGGGACGACCGGGTCACGCTGGGGTACCGGTGCCGGCACTGCGGATACTGGACCCACCTGCGCCGCCGGGTGCCGGTCCGGTACCAGTTCCTTCCCGCCGGGATCGATGGGACCCCGTGGCCGGATCCGGACTCCGAGACGCCGAAGCCGAACCCCGACCATCCGTAGCCGGTGGGGCGGCGCCGGCGTGCCCGGCGACCCGCGACCGGGGGAGGCGCGTCGCCCCTCCGAACCGTCCGCCGCGAAGGGGGCCCCCGGGGGCCTCGTGGGGCGGGACCTTTAGACGACGGCCGGCCCGCTGACGGTCCGGATCACCCGTCCCGCGTGGGCGTCGATGAGGATCATCGACTTTTCGCCCTTGCGGGAGAGCTGGAAGTACCAGATGGGAACGTGGAGGAGCTCCCCGTCGGCGATCTCGGCGGTGGACTGGATCTTGCTCACCATGTGGTGCTTCCGGTGGACCGCATCGCTCTGGAGCTGGAGCACGTAGGAACGGGCCGAATGCTGGGCCGCGTCCTCCCCCAGGTCGCCGTTCAGCACGACGGCCCCCTCGGGGAGCCCCTTCCGGTCGAAGAAGCCCCGCTCGGCGAGCGCGAACTCGTACTCCCGGGGCTGGTAGGCGGCCATCCCCTTGACCGCGATGACCGGGTACTCGTAGGAGGCGGTGAGGGTATCGGACCGGGTGGGGTTCACCGGGGGCCCCATCATCATCGGCATCACCATGAACCCCCCGCCGCGGCCGCCGCCGAGGGCGCTGCCCAGCAGCTCGGCCGCCGCGATGGTGCCGACGGTGGAGCCGATCCCGACGGCGACGTCCTGGTACTGGTAGGTCGTGGTGGCCGACGTCGGGATGATCCAGAACGGGACGAAGGAGAGCTTCTCCTCGGTGATGCTGGACTCCTCGAAATCGTGCCGATGGAAGAGCCCCTGGTCGAGGGTTTCCCGGACGACCCGAAGCGCCTGGGAACGGTCGGTGATCCGCGGGGTGAGCATCGAATGCTTCGAGATCTCCTTCCAGCCCGCGCCGCCCAGGGTGATGGAGCCGCCGCAGTAGGTGCAGGTGATGACCATCTCCCCGAAGACCGGCGAGATGGGGGCCCCGCAGGCCGGGCACTTCAGCACCTGGGCCTCGGCGGGGGCGAGCGGAGGGCGCGCCGCCGGGCCGGCCGCGGGCGGGGCGACCGGGGTTCCCGCGGCCGGGCCACTCCC
>JAJZDH010000071.1 GCA_021828665.1 Thermoplasmata archaeon | reverse complement strand
GGGCCCGGTCGCGGTGCTCACCGCCGGGACCTCCGACGGGCCGGTGGCGGACGAGATCGTGGCGGTCCTGGAGGCGCTCGGGATCCCCGTCCGGGAGGCCCGGGACGTCGGGGTCGCGGGCCTCCACCGGCTCCTCCGGGCGCTCCGGGGCCTGGCCGCCGCGCACCCCCGGATCTACCTCGTCTGCGCCGGGCGCGAGGGGGCGCTCCCCACGGTGGTCGCCGGCCTCGTGCGGGCGCCCGTCGTCGGCGTGCCGACCTCCTCGGGGTACGGCCGCGGCGGCCGCGGCGAGGCCGCGCTCTCGGCGATGCTGCAGTCGTGCGCCCCGATCGCCGTGGTGAACATCGACGCCGGGGTCCCGGCGGCGCTCTTCGCGGCCCAGCTCCTGGCCGCCCGGAGCCGGGCGCGGCGGGGGGCGCCGGCGCGGCGACCGGCGTCCGTCCGGGCCGGGGGAGTCCGGGCCGCCGGCACGGCCTTTTAACCGCCCCCCGGTCTTCTCCGGACGTGCCGGGCGGCTTCCATCTCTCCGAGGAGGACGAACGGGCGGAGATCGAGTCCCGCGACCGCATCCGCCACGCCCAGGGGCGGCTCCGCGAGCTCCGGGACCGGCGCGGTCTCCTGCTCGACCAGATCCACCGGCTCTCGGAGGAGCAGCGGGCGGTCCACGACCGGATGGCCCCCGACCGGCAGCGGGTCGATGCGACCCATGAGGAGTACCGCGAGTTCGGGCACCGCCTGGCCGAGATGCGCTCCCGGCGGGAGGCGCTCCGGGCCCGGCTCGACGCGGCCGTCGCCGGGTTGCGGCCCGCCCGTCCGGCGCCGGGCGCCGGCGCGAACCGACGGGCCCGCGGCGGCCCCCCGCTGCCGGCCGCGCTGCGCCGGGAGATCGCCGAGCTCGAACGGCGCCAGCAGACCCAGGTCCTTCCCGTCGCCGAGGAGAACGCCCTGCTCGACCATCTCCGCCAGCTGCGGCGCGATCTCGCGGAGGCCGAGAAGGCCGCCGGGATCCGCGCGGCGGAGGAGGCGTCCCGGGCCGACCAGGAGCTCTCCTTCCAGGCGCTCCGGACGGAGTTCGAGGAGCTCGGCCGGGCGATGGACCGGCTCCGGACGGAGCGGGACCAGCGGATGGGCGCGATCCGGACGCAGTTGCTCACCGTCGGCCAGGAGATCTCCGAGATCCGCGAGAAGGCCCGCCTGCGGGCCGAGCTGTTCCGCAAGGTCGACGAGCTCTCCCGGCAGATGGCCGAACTCGACCGGGAGGTCCGGGACGCCCTCGTCGCCTCCCAGGCGCGGCGGAAGGAGGCCCGGGACACGGTCCGCGACTACAACCGGTCCGCCCGGGAAGCGGTCTCGGGCTCGGCCGCCGCCGCGCAGACCGCCGAGGAGAACCTCGCGCAGCTGCTCAAGGGCGGGAAGATCGTCCTCAGCGGGTGAACCGCCGGACGGTCGCGAGCCGCCGGGCGGTCGCGACCTTCGGGGGGGGTCACGGGACGGTCGGTGGCAGGATGTCCACGACGGTGACGAGGAACAGGAGCGTCTCGCCGGTGACCTCGCTGTTGAAGTCGGCGGTGTACGTCCCCGTCGCCGGGTTCACCGCCGTGACGATGAACTTCCCGTTCGATTGGGACTGGCACGGGCCGGTGCCCGCGAAGTCGATGCCGAGGAGGTGGCCGGCGTCGGCGGGGGTGAGCTGGTTCACCACGGTGATGGTCCCGTTCTCGGCGTTGCTCACGTTGGTGACCTCGACCGGCCAGCCGGAGGGGTTCGCCGTCTGCCCGACATGGGCCATGTTCTCGATGGTCACGGAGGTGGCGTTCGTGCTCAGGATGAGCACCGGCCACTGGTAGTGCGGCTGCTCGAAGGTCGCCCCGGTCTGGGGAAGCACCCCGGGGTAGTCCTGGGTGAAGGTGGACCGCGGGTAGGTCAGGACCACCGGGAAGTACTGCACCAGCGGATAGGTGGCGACGCAGGCGGGGTTGGTGGCGCCGTACCCCAGCGCCGGGGGGACCACCTCGGTGTGGGTCTGGTTGCCGGGCAGTCCGATCATCCCCTGCCAGAAGCCGGTGACCACCTGGATGAAGTGCAGGCCGCCCAGCGAGTACCCCCCGCTGGGAGTGGAGGGACCGATGTGCACGGGGAGCGGGGTGTAGTTCGCGGGCGCCCCCCGCGGCGTGTACTCGAGCCCCTTGGGCCAGAGGGCGGGGTTCGTGGCGACGGCGTACTCGGAGGTGTCGAACACCTTCCCCTGTTCCGGGCCGCTGCCGAAGACCCCGATGTAGTTCACCGTCACGTTGTCGCCGAGGGCGACCGTGAGCGGTGGGTGGGATCCCACGGTCCGGCTCTTGAGGTAGATGTACCCTCCCGCCGCGGAGGCCGCCACGAGGATGACGACCACGAGGAGGACCGTCCCCAGGGACCACAGGCGCTCCGATTCGGCCACGATCTTCACTCCGGGGGCGCCGCGGGGGTCAGTTCGTCGCTGGTCTCGTCATGCGGATCGGAGAGACAGGTGCTCCTCATTCCCCTGCCCCCCGAGCCCAGAGTGGATATAAATGCTGGCGCGCGGACGCCGTCCGCCGGCGCGGCGATCAGATCACCGCGGTACCGTCGAGGGACCACGACGGCCAGCGGGCGGACGGGCGGAACTGCGGGCTCCGGGTCCGGCAGGTCGGGCAGAGCACCTCCTCGGGGCGCAGCGCCATCTGCACCGCGACGGGAAGCCGGCCGGCGCGGCCGCAGGCGAAGCAGAGGACGTTGAACGGGCTGCGGGCGGAGAGCGGGCGGGGGAGGGCGAGGGGGGCCCCGGCCGGCCCGGCGCTGCGGCAGTTCGGGCAGAGGAGCTCCTGCGGTCGGACCCGGACGGAGCCGTGGCGGGTCAGGCGGCCGCGGCGGCCGCAGGCGAAGCAGCGGATGAGGGAGGTCACGGTCCCCTCCGATCCGGCGGTCCGCCGGTCGGGGATCAGGGCCGGTCGCTGGGTGCGGCAGCTCGGGCAGACGATATCCGGGGTCCGGATCGTTGCCCGCAGGCGGTTCGGGAGCCGGCCGGCGCGGCCGCACTCCGAGCACCGGACCGCGAAGGTCCCCGGAGTCGCCGCGGTTCGGGCGGCTCCCGCGCCCGAGGCCGGTTCCTTGCTGCGCACCAGGATCATCGGAGGGCGGCCCACCAGTCCGTGCGGCCGGGGCCGGGGAGGCCCCGGGAGGATCCGGGGCGGCGAAGGCCCGGGGGTCGGGGAAGGGCGCACGAGCGGTGCCGACCTTCCGCGGCAGCTGGGGCAGAGGATCCCCTCGGCGGAGTGGACCAGGAGCTCCCGGGACGGCACCATGCCGCGGCGCGCGCAACGGGAACAGTGGACCCGTTCGAATCCCAGAGGGGCCCTCGCCGGTAGCGAGGTGGTGTACAGCGCCCGGACGGGAGACCCGGAACGCCCCGGACGTGGCGGGGGCGTCTCCCGGGACGCGGGGCCCCGCCCGGAGCCGGCCTCCTCCCTCCGGATTCCGGTCGCCGACGGCGGCGAGGCCACGACGGCGGAACCCCGGCAGACCGGGCAGCCGCCCACCGGCGACGAAGAGGGACCGTAACCCTCCGCGAGAAGTCGACCGCAACCGGGGCACCGGGCGGCGCCGCCTCGAGGAGCTTCCCCGTCGGAGTGAGGGTCGTACACTTCGTCCGTACCCCCTAACCGCCGCTCCCATTAAGCCATTCGCCGGCCCCGGGGGGATCCCTGCCCGGGCCCGTGGGCCCGGGAGCCCCCCCGGGAACCGTTTCCGGGGCGCGGGCGCCCCGGGTCGGGGGAGCGTCGCGGGGGGGCGGGGGCGCCACGGATGGGGTCTACGCGCGCCGCACCTTCCCCACCGAGGGTTCCTCGAGGATCCCCTCCTCCTCGAGCCCGTTGAGGACCTCTTCGGCGGCCACGGGTCCGAGGCCGATCCGGGCGGCCCGGTCGAGGAGCGTGGCGACGTCGACCCGGCCGTCGCCGGACCGCTCGAGGAGCTCGTCGACAAGGTCGAGGAGGAGCTCCCTCCGGGAGCTCGGGCGAGGACCGGGCGGCGGGATGGTCGGCGGGATGGACGGCGGGGAGGTCGGCGGGACGGACACCGACGCGGACGGCTCGGGTTCTCCCACCGCCGATCGCCAGACGGGCGGGGGCGGGCCGCCGTCGATATTCGGCTCCCCCGGGGGGCGCCCCGGTCCCCCATCGGGCCGCTCCGGGCGCAGGGCCGCCGCGCCGGCGGGCACGACCCGGGTCCGCGTCCCGAACCAGAGCACCGGCCGGCCGAGGTATTCCCGGACGGAGACCGGGGCCGCCCGGAGGAGACGGCCGGGAGCGGGGGGGTCCGGCGGGGGATCCCACCACGTGAATCGGACGGTGGCGGTGCCGTCGCGGAGGAGACCGGCGAGGACCGGTCGCGCTCTCCCGTCCGCCCCGGGGGGCAGCCACCGCCGATCGGCCCGGACGATCCGGGCGACGATGGCCACCGGCACCGGCCCCGGTCGGAGGTCCCGGAGCGCGGTGGGGGGCAGCTCCCCGCCGGGGAACGGTTCCATGAGGCGTTCCGGGCGGGCCGGGATATGAAGCCGCGGGCACCGACGGAGGACGCGAGGGCCGCGGGGGGGCGGCTCGGGGCCGCGCGGCCCGGGCCCCCGCGCACAACCTTTTGAACCACCACGCCCAAGGGGAGGTCGTGCCGGCCCGGTTTCAGGAACGGATCGATCGCATCGTGGCCCGCCGGAAATCCCTTCTCTGCGTGGGGCTCGACCCGGACCCGGCCCGGATGCCGAAGCCGCTCGGCGCGGGCGCGAGCGCGGCCGGGTTACGGCGGTTCAACGACGGGCTCCTCCGGGCCACGCTTCCGTTCGCGGCGGCCTACAAGATGCAGCTGGCCTGCTACCTCCGCTACGGGGCGGCGGGGATCGCCGAGCTCGCCCGCCTGACCCGCCGGATCGGCCCGGAGTGGATCCGGATCCTCGACCTCAAGGCGAACGATATCCCGAACATCATGGGGATGTACCGCGACGGCGCCTTCCGGAGCCTGGGGTTCGACGCCATCACGGTGAGTCCGTGGCTCGGCTGGGAGACGCTCGTGCCGCTCAGCGAGGACGCGCGGCACGGATTCTTCGTGGTCGCCCACTCCTCGAATCCGGGTTCCCAGGACTTCCAGGAGATCCCGACGCCCCGCGGCCCGCTCTGGCAGGCGGTCGTGGGCGAGGTCCGCGCCGTGGCCGCCCGGACGGGCAACGCCGGCGTGGTCGTGGGCGCCACGTACGTCGACGCCGTGCGGATCTCCCGCCAGATCCTCGGCAACGGGGTCCCCATCCTGGTGCCCGGGGTCGGCGCCCAGGGCGGGGCGCTCTCGACGACGGTCCGGGAAGGGGTGGATGCCCGCGGCCGGGCGCTCCTCATCAGCGCCTCCCGCTCGATCATCTACGCCTCCACCGGAGCGGACTGGGCCCGCGCGGCCCGCCGCGAGGCGGAGCGGCTGTCGGTCCAGATCAACCAGTTGCGGGAAGGGATCGGTACAACTCGAGCAGCGCCCCGGTGACCGACGCCACCCCGTAGCGGGCCTCGGCCCGGGCCCGGGCCGCCCGGCCCATCCGGGCCCGGCGTTCGGGGTCGTCGAGCAGCCGACGGAGCGAATCGGCGAGATCGTCCGCGAGGAGCGGCTCGGTGAGCAGCCCCTCGACCCCCGGCTCGATGATCTCGCGCACCCCCGGGATGTCCGCCACGACGACCGGCAGGCCGGAGGCGAGCGCCTCCGCCACGGCGAGACCGAACCCCTCCAGCCGGTTCGTCGAGGGGAAGGCGAACAGGTCCGCGGCCCGGAGGTACTCCGGGAGCTCCGCATCGGAGACCTCCGGGCAGAAGCGGACCCGGTCCGCCACGCCGAGCCGGCGGGCGAGCAGCGTGAGATCGGTGAGGTCCGGCCCGCGGCCGACCAGGAGCAGCACCACATCCTCCGGGAGCTGCACCAGCGCCCGGAGGAGGGTGTCCACCCCCTTGTGGGGCACCAGCCGGCCGGTGAACCCGACGACCCGGCGGCCGACGAGGCCGAGCCGGGAGCGGACCTCCTCGCCGTCGACCCCCGGCCGGAACCGGGTCAGGTCCACGGAGGAGGGGATGATCGCGACCGGTCGACCGCGGAGCGGGCGGGAGGTGAGCGCGTAGCTCCGGGTATGGACGATGATCCGGTCCGCGCGCCGGAGGGTGCCGGGGAGCACCAGCCGGTTGTAGGCGAGGGTGAGGGCGCTGCCGAGCGGGGTCGACAGGAAGAGGTCGCAGTGGTAGGTGAGGCAGCTCGGCCGGCCCATCTGCCGGACGGCCCGGGCGGCGAAGAAGCTCGTGATCGGCGGGGGGAAATGGAGATGGTAGACGTCGGCGTCGACCCCCCGCAGCGTCTCCGCCACGGCCGGGTCGATGGGGGTGTTGAACCAGATGCCCGCGACCGGGTACCGGAGGATGCGATACCCCTCGAACCGTTCCTCCGTCGGCAGGCTCCGGTCGTACCGCGACGTCACCACCGTGACCTCGTGGCCCTCGCGGGCCAGCTCCTGGGCCAGGGCCCGGACGTGGGATTCCACCCCGCCGGCGTGCGGGTGGTAGTAGGGCGCGACCTGGGCGATCCGCACGAGGGGCCCCTCCCGGCTACCCTCGGCCGACCGGTACGGCGGGCTCGCGGGGACTCACGGGGAGATGGCACTCCGGGCGGGGCCCGACTCCCGGTTCTGGAGGAGTTCCGCCGGTGCGAGCGGGGTCAGGTCGAGCCCCTTCATCGCCTCGCCCAGTCCCGACGATATCCGGGCGAGGAGCTCGGGGTCGTCGTACCGCAGCGACGCTTCGACGATGGCCCGGGCCACCTTCATCGGATGCTCGCTCTTGAAGATCCCGCTGCCCACGAAGATCCCGTCGACCCCGAGGAGCCGGCAGAGCGCGGCATCGGCCGGGGTGGCGATCCCCCCCGCCGCGAAGTTCACGACCGGCAACCGGCCGAGCTCCCGGACCTCGAGGAGCAACGCCTCGGGGACGCGCTCCCGGCGGGCCCAGCCGGCGAGCTCCTTGCGGGGCCAGCGGCCGACGGCGGCCACCTCGTCCCGGATCTGCCGGATGTGGCGGACCGCCTCGATGACGTTGCCGGTCCCGGCCTCGCCCTTCGTGCGGATCATCGCCGCCCCCTCGTCGATGCGTCGGAGCGCCTCGCCGAGGTTCCGGGCCCCGCAGACGAACGGCACCCGGAACGGCCGCTTGTCGACATGGCCGAACGGATCGGCCGGCGAGAGCACCTCCGACTCGTCGATCATGTCCACATCGAGCGCCTGGAGGATCTGCGCCTCGCTCGTGTGCCCGATCCGGCACTTGGCCATCACGGGGATGCTGACCCGCTCCCGGATCTCCCGGATCTTCACCGGATCGGCCATCCGGGCGACCCCGCCGGCGGCCCGGATGTCCGCCGGGACCCGCTCGAGGGCCATCACCGCGACCGCCCCCGCCTCCTCGGCCATGGCGGCCTGGTCGGCGGTGGTCACGTCCATGATGACGCCCCCCTGCTGCATCCGGGCGAACCCCCGCTTGAGGAGGACGGAGCCGTGGCGCAGATCCGGGATCGTTCCGGGCATCCCGGCCGCGAGGGCCGAACGAGTATATGCCGCTACGCCATGCCGCAGGCGGCCGGGCGCTACGTCGTCCAATACGCGTCGGCGACCGCCACCCTCCGGATCGCCGATCTCCCTCGATGCCGGAACGGCGGGGTGGCCTACCACCTACCCGCGGGCGGGATCCGCCGGCGCCGCGGGGCGACCCGACCCACCCCGCCGAGAGTCTGTCGGCGGACCTTCCGAGGCTCCCTCCGGCCGCAGGTCGCGCGGGCCGAGCTTCTTCAGAGCCTCCTCGATGAAGTCCGTCCGGTTCAGATACCACGTCCGTCGCTCCCCCCCGAGCATCACCTCGGTCCGCTCCACTCGCCCGAGCTCCTCCAGCAACCGCTCCGGATACTCGGCCGCCTTCTCCGTGACCCCGGCCGCCTCGAGCCGATACCGGAGCGCCGCCACCAACCGGTGGGCCCGCATGCCCACGAACCGATACACCTGCCCCCGCCGCTCCCATCGATGCCGCACCGGCTCGAGCTCCGCCGGCGTCTTCAGCGTC
>JAJZDH010000070.1 GCA_021828665.1 Thermoplasmata archaeon | reverse complement strand
GGCCCCCGCGGGGCCGGCCCCCCCGGCCGATCCCCGCGACCGTCGGTGGCGGCCGGTCCGCGGGCGGGTGGCCGCCGGGTCCGGGTCCGGGGGCGGGAGGGGCTCCCCGAAGGCAGCCTCTGACTTCCATTAACCGTCAGACCTGAGAACCCCTCCCCCCCTCCTGCCTACGATACTCTGTGGGCACCGAAACGCTTACGTAATCGCATACGTATTCTGTATGCATGGCCACCCACCAGGTCCTCCGCACCATCACCTCCCATGGCCACCAATATCGCCAACGGGTCGAACTCTACTACGACCCTAGAAAGAGGCAGACTCGCACCCGCGTCTTGGAGAACCTCGGGCCGGTGAAGCCCATCTACCGACGGATGGGCGCCACCGTCCCGGTGACCATCCCCTTGGAAGCACCCCACTTCGGGCTCCTCGCCACCCACATCATGATGGGTTCCCTCACCGCCGCCCACGTCATCGATACCGTCCGGGAGATGGGACAGGAGATCCATCCCGGGGATCTCGCTGCCGTGGGCATCCGCTTCGAGCTCGACGTAAAAAAAACACCCCGCCTCGTGCTCCTCCTCTGGCTCAATCCGCCCTCCGTCCCCCCCCGCCCTGCACCGTCTGTAAGGCCTCCCCGGTCCACGGCGGGACCCGCACCTCCCACCCCTTCACGCTCCAAGGGAAAGCGCACCTGAGCCTGCCCGTCTGGGAATGTCCTCGCGGGCACCCCGAGGCCCGCTGGGTCTCTCCCTTCCACGATTTCCTCGCCCGGCCCTATCACGTCCTCGGCTACGAGATCATGATGGTCGCAGGGATCCTGCGCTTCGGCCTCAACCTCCCCGAGAAGAACGTGGGAGCCCTCCTCCAGGAGGGCTGGGGGGTCCCCCTCTCCCTGAGCGACATCTCCCGCCTCTCCGTGGAGTTCCTCGTCCGCTGGAGGATGTTCTGTGAGGAGGCCATCCCGGCGCACCTCACCGGAAAAGACCCCCTCGTGGTCCAAGTGGACGGGACGGTGGTGGAGAATGGCCCCGTCACCTCTCGCTTCCGCCACGCCATCACCGGGGCCACCCTCTGGGCCGAGCAGATCGAGGCGGAGAGCGAGGCTCAGATCGCCCCGGTCCTGCGCACGTTCAAGGCGCGCTACGGTACCCCCGTCCATCTGCTGAGAGACGGGAGCCCGGCCTATCGGAAGGCGATGGCGGAGGTCTTTCCGGGAGTGACTCAGGGAGAGGATCACTGGCACTTCCTCGACGACCTCGGGCCGGTGGTCCTGCCCGACTACCCGCTCCTGAAAGAGGCCCTGGTGAAGGACCATGGACTTTCCGCACTGACGGAGTGGTCCCGCAAGCTTCCCACGAGAGGAAAGACCGTCGAGGAGGTGGAGCGGGTGTGGGTGCGGGCGGTCCTGGAATGGGTGGAGGCGGCGAGGGAGCATGCCGGGGGATTCCCGTTCCGGCTCGCCTACCTGGAGGTGGCCCACCGGCTCGAGGCGGCCCGGCGGTGGGCGGGGCAGATGGCGCTCGGAAACGGAGCGAGAGGGATCCTCGTTCCCGAGATGGTGGACCTCAAGATGCGAGTGACGAAACTTCTGGACCGGGAGGGGGGGAAGTGGCACCTCACCCGGACGGAGGCCGAGGCAGAACTGATGATGGACCTACGCCGGGCGATGCGGGCGGAGCGGGAACGGCGGAGCCATCCCGAACTGGCTCCCATGACCCGGGAGGATGTGGTTCAGACCAAGAGGGAGATCGATAGGGAATTGGAGCGCTTCGCCACGCTGGGCGATTGGGCCCAGGCCATCGTGGCCACGATGGTGAAGCGGTTCGAGGTGCACGGCCCGTATCTGTGGGCGGAGGTCCCAGGCCTGTCCGTGGTGATCCGGAGCACGGTGCCCCTGGAGCGAGATCACGGGGCGGACCGGAGAGCGGTGAGACACCGGACGGGGAGGGAGAATACTGGAGAGGAGATGGGGCGGTTGGGTTCGCTCCTGGCCTTCTGGGCGAACCTGAGGTGCCCGTGGTTCCGGGACCATGTGCTACCCGGGGTGAACCTCTGGGAGGTCTTCGTGCAACAGGATCCCGAAGAGGTTCAGCGGCGGGTCCTCGCCCTTCCCCGGGAGGGGCGAAGGCCCCGCGTACTCCTGCCTCGGGGAGAGAAGGCGCGGGAATGTCTGGAGAGCCTGGTGAAGCTGGTCACGGGGAAGGAACCGCTGGAACCTCGTCTATCGGAATGGATGGCCTCGGTGAGCCCACCCTCGGCAGAGGGGGGAGAGGTCTCCTGACGGTTATTGGAAATCAGGTGGCCCGGCGGGGTTCCCGCCCGCCCGGTTCAAGTAGCGGTCGGACGGTCCCGCCCTCGGCCGGATCCACCATGACCGGAACCTTTCTCGGCACCTGCGGGTGGGAGTATCCGGAATGGAGCGGGCGGGTCTACCCGAAGGGGGGCCCGGCCGACCACCTCCGGTACTACGCCTCGCTCTTTCCCGTGGTCGAGGTGGACATGACCTTCTACCGTCGCCCGTCGCCGCGGCAGGTCGCCTCCTGGGTGGCCCGTACCCCCGGACGGTTCCGGTTCACCGCGAAGCTGCCCCGGACCATCACCCACGAGCGCCGGCTGGAACGGACCGACGACGAGCTGGCCCGCTTCCGGGAGGCGATCCACCCTCTCGCCGACTCCGGCCGGCTCGCCTGCCTGCTGGCGCAGTTGCCTCCGTCCCTCCCGTTCGTGGAGAGAACGGTGCGCCGGTTCTACGAAGCGCTCCCCGCCGACCTCCCGTGCGCCGTCGAGTTCCGCGAACCGAGCTGGCTCGGGGAGGAGTCGATCCGGCTCCTCCGGGAGTTCTCCCTGGCGTACGTGGTGGTCGACGAACCGCTCCTGCCGATCCGGCTCGAGGTCACCGCCCCGTTCGCCTACGTCCGGTGGCACGGCCGGGGCCGGGAGGTCTGGTACGACTACCGCTACTCGGCCGCCGAGCTCGACGCGTGGGTCCCGCGGGTCCGCGAGCTCGAGTCCCGGAGCCGGACCGTCTACGGATTCTTCAACAACCATTTCCGGGGGGATGCGGTGGCGAACTGCCGGGAACTCTCCGAACGGCTCGGGGTGCCGGGCCGGCCGGGACCGGAGCTGGGATCCGGAACCGCGCCGGAGCCGCCGACCGGGGGGCAGCGCGCTTAAGGCGGCGGCCGGGTACATCCGCCCGGTGCCGCCGATCGAGGGATGGGCCCAAGCGGACGGGACACGCGCGTTCGCCGACCGGGCCGTGGCCTCGCGCCACCTCCCCGCCGCCCACTTCCGGCCGGCGTGGGGCGGTCTCACGGTAAGCTCCCTCGGGCTGGGGACCTACCTCGGGGCGGCGGACGGTCCGACCGACCGGGCCGTGGAGGAGGCGGTCCGGACCTGCCTCGGATCGGGCCGGGTCAACTTCCTCGACACCGCCATCAACTACCGGAACCAGCGGGCGGAGCGGAGCGTCGGACGGGCCCTCGCCGGGCTCATCGAGCAGGGCCGGATCTCGCGGGAGGAGGTCGTGGTGGCCACCAAGAGCGGCTACCTCGCCCCCGACGGGGAGTCCGGGTTGGCGGCGGGGCCGTGGATCGAACGCGAGCTGCTCCGGCCGGGGGTGCTGGCCCGGGGGGATCTGGTGGACGGGTCCCACGCCATGAGCGTCTCCTTCCTCGCCGACCAGTTCGAACGCAGCCGGGCCAACCTGGGCCTCGACTCCCTCGATCTGGTCTACCTCCACAACGCGCCGGACGTGCAGATCCCTTCCGTGGGACGGACCCGGTTCCTCGAGCGGCTCACCGAGGCGTTCACCTTCTACGAGCGGTTGCGCTCCGCCGACCGGCTCCGGGCCTACGGGCTCGCCACCTGGGATTCCCTCCGCGCCCCGCGCTCCGATCCGGGCTACCTATCCCTGGAGGAGGCGGTGGGCGTCGCCCGGGCCGTCGGCGGCGAGCGGCACGGCTTCCGGTACATCCAGTTCCCGTTCCACCTCGGTCTCCCGGAGGCCGCGGTCCTTCGGAACCAGTCGGTCCGGGGCGAACGGCTCACGGTCTTCCACGCCGCCTCCCTCCTCGGTCTCGGGTGCGTGACGAGCGTCCCGCTCGGACAGGGCGAGTGGACCGGGCCCGGATCGACACCGTCCGGGCTCACGGTGACCCAGGAGGCGATCCAGTTCGCCCGCTCGGCGCCCGGTGCCCTCGTCACCCTGATCGGCCAGAAACGGCCGGAACATCTCAGCGAGAACCTTGAGGTGGCAGGACGGGTCCCATGGGATCCGGAGGAGTTCCGAACGCATCTGCCCTGACGGAGCCGGAGTGCCCTCCCTCCGCCGTCCGGTTCCCGTCGGGGGTCCCGTCGGGCTCCGGTGCCGGAGGCGCCGCCCCGGCCGGCGCGAAGGCGCCGGCGGCCCCCTCTCCCGACAGGATGCGGGAGCCTTCGGGCTCCTTGACGATCCGGATCACCCGGTCGGCGATCCCCGCGAGCTGGGATTCGTGGGAGATGAGCAGCACCTGGGGCAGGTCGAGCTCCGCGAGGAGGTCGCCCATCCGGACCACCTGTTCCGGCGAGAAGCCGTCGGTCGGTTCGTCCAGGATGAGCGTGTCGATCCGGAGGCGCCCGAGGCTCCGGACCGTACGCCCCATGGCGAGCCGGTAGGAGAGGGCGAGCGCGGTCCGTTCCCCGCCGCTGAGCGCCGCCGCCGGGGTGGTCTCCCCGTCGATCTCGACCCACGGGGCGAACGCCGCATCGCACCGCGCCGCCAGGTTCGGGTCCTCCACGAGGGTGCGGAAGTACCGGGCGAACGCCCGGTTGAACTCCGCCTGGCTCTGGGCCAGCCGCCGGCGCTCCAGGTCGAGAAGACCGTCCCGGAACTCCCGTCCCATCCAGCCGGCGAGCCGCCGGGCCCGGTCCGCCTCGGAGAGCCGCTCGGCCCGAAGATGCACCCCCCGGTCCGCCTCCAGGATCCGCCGATCGGCCTCGTCGATCGCCTGGCTCGTCGTGGCCACCCGGCCGATGCTCCGCTCGAGCTCGGCAGCGGTCTCGGCGAGGCGGTGCCGCGAGGCCACGAGGGCGGCGTCGAGGCCCGGAGGATCCCGCTCCGGACCGCTGCACGCGGCGAGCTCGCCCTGGAGCCGGTCGAGCCGCTCCCGCGCCTCCGCCGCCTCCTCCCGACCCCGTTCGAGGGCGCGGACGGTATCCTCGAGGCGGACCCGGGCTCCCCGGGCCTCCTCGGCCAGCCGGAGCGCCTCGGCCCGGGAGAGCTCGAGCGCCTCCCGGGCGGCCCGCTGCGCGTCGCGCGTTTGGCGCAGCTCGGCGATCTCGAGGCTCCGGGGCAGGAGTTCCCGGCGGCGGGCCTCCGCGCGGGCGAGCTCCTCGAGCGCCGCTTCCCGCTGCCCGCTCCGCTCGAGCCGGCGCCGGGTCACCGCGTCCACCGCGGTCCGGAGCTCCCGCCGCCGACGGTCCAGTTGCCGGTACCTCTCGAGCTCCCGTTCGTAGCGGTCGCGGGCGGCCCGCTCCGCCTCCCGCCGGGCGACCTCCTCGGTCCTCCGGAGCAGCGCCGTCTCGAGGAACTCGAGCTCGGCGCGGCCGGCGCGGAGGTGCGCCTCGAACTCTCCGGGGGCCACGGGCTGGTGGCACCGCGGGCAGGTCCCCGCCTCCAGGATCTCGGTGAGATCGGCGGTCTCGCGGCGCTTTCCGGCGAGCGGCTCGAGGAGCGCCTCCCGCTCGGCGCGGGAACGGGCGAGCTCGCGGTCCAGGAGCGCGAGGTCCCGGTCGGTCGGGGCGGCGGGCTCGGTGAGGGGCTCCTCTGCTTCGGCCTCCGCCGCCTCCTTCCGCCGGAGGCTCTCCTCGGCGGACGCCTCCGCGATCTCCCGCTCCCGTCGGGCGAGGTCGAGACGGATCGCCCGCAGGTCCCCGTCGACCTCGGCGAGCGCCCCGAGGATCGGCTCCCGCGCGGCCAGTTCGGCTTCCGTGGCCGCCGATTCGGCCCGGAGCCGTTCGAGGCCCTCGGAGGCCCGCCGCCGCTCCGCGGCGCTCCGTTCGGCGCGGAGCACCTGGGCCTCGAGCTCCGAGCGGGTCCGCTCGGTCTCGGCGGCCCGGGCGGCCCGGAGCGTGGCCGCCTTCCCGATCGCCTCGATCTCCGCCGCCAGCCGGCGGCCCTCGGCCCGGTCCCGGTCCCGGCTTCGGACGAGCCCCTCGAGGCGGGCCACCTCCCCTCCGATCGCCTCCCGTTCGGCCCGGCACCGTGCCTCCCCGTCGCGGAGCGTCTCGAGCTCCCGGGCGCGCGTCGCCCGCTCGACCGTCCATTTCGGGAGCTCGTCGACCCAGAACCGGAGTTGCTCCGACTCCCGCTCGTACATCTCGGCGATCCGGCGGAGTTCCGCCGCCACCTCCTGGGCATTGTCGGCCGCCAGGCGGAACTGCTCGAGGCCGAGCGCCTTGCGGACGGTGTCGAGGCGGGCCTCCGGCTCCTGGCCCAGGACGTCGCGCATCCGCTCCTGGGGGATGTACACCGCCCACCGCCAGACGTCCGAATGGGCCCGGGGGTTCGGGTTGTCCGGGAACCCCAGGAGGTCGATGGACCGCTGGCGGAGCTCCGTGGCGGAGTACTGGATGCGGGAGCCGTCCCGCCCGAAGCTGTTCTCCTCCACCTCGAAGCTCTCGCGCCCCCGGATCGTCTTGCGCCGGAACTTCCGGCGGAATTCGTACCGGTGGGCACCGTCGGCGAGCTCGAGGGTGACCTCCGCGTGCCGGGCCCGGTTCCGGACGAGGTAGGCGGCCTCGACCTCGGCGAACCCGAAGAGCGCCATCTCCGCCGCGTACAGCAGCGACGTCTTGCCGGCCCCGACATCCCCGGTGATCAGGGTGGTGCCCGGCGCCAGCGTCAGGGTTCCCGCGGTGTACGAGCGGATGTTCCGTACCGAGAGGGATCGGAGGATCACGGGGCGCCCTCCCCGCCGGGGCCGAACCGGCCCGATCGGGCCCGGACCTGGAGCAGCCGGAGCGCTCCTTCCAGGCGGGCCGCGAGGTAATCCTGGCGCGCCTCCCCGTCGCCCCGCGGCTGCCCCAGCTCGCCCACGAGCTCGCGGAGGCGCTGCCGACCCTCCGGGCCGTCGGGCGGGAGGGTTCCGGCCGGGGCGGATTCCGCGAGCTTCCCCAGGACCTCCTCCTCGATCTCGTTCTCCGTCCGGTCCAGGTTGGGGTTCCGGTCCTCGGCATGCTGGACTCCGTCGAGGTCCCAGTGGACCCCGGCGGCGCCGGTCCCATCGGCGTCCCGGGTCGCCTCGGGAAGGCCGAGGGTGCGGGAGGAACCCTCGGCCAGCGTCCCTTGGAGGCGAGGGAAGAGGAGCGCCCCCGGGCGGGACTCCTTGGCGATCCGGTCCCGGACGACCTCCCGGGCCTCCTCCGGCGTCTTTCCGTCGATGTCCACCCCGAAGACCCGGAGCTGGTCCCGCGGGACCGTGTCCACGAACTCCGGCACCGGGACCCCGTCGGTGACCCGGACGACGACCAGCCCCTGGCGGGTCTTCCCGAGCGCCCCGTTCTCGACATCGGTGGTGCTGGTGCCGAAGACCGCCCCCGGATTGACGAGGAGACCGCCGTCCGGACCGGTGCCGGTGTAGGTGAAATGGATGTGGCCGCCGGCGTAATAGTCGCAGCCCCCCGGCAGGTCGTCGCGCGAGATGCCGTGGATATGCTCGCGCAGGTGGGCCGGGAGGTACTCCCGGACGGCGGCGTGGAACTGGAAGATATGGAACCCGGGGGCCGCCCGGAACGCCTCGGAATCCACGGAGCGGAACAGGCCCGCGTCGAGTCCGTGCGCCCGGCCGCTGAGGCCGGCGATCACCGCCCCGGTCGGCGCGTCCACATGGAAGCGGAGGGAGAACCGGTCCCCCTCGCTGCGCACCGGTTCGGGGGCGGACTTGAGGAAGATCCCGGTCTCGGCGAGGACATCGAGCCAACTGGTCCGGTGCGCCACGTAGTCATGGGAGCCGTAGATCACGTAGACGCGTCGGCCCTGGGCGATCAGCCGGCGGAGCGCCGCCGCCACCGGTGCCACCTCGCTCGGTTCGGGCACCGGCGTATGGAAGAGGTCTCCCGAGATCAGCAGGAACGCGCAATCGCGCTCCTCCACGACCCGGAGCGCCGCGAGGACGCTCTCCCGGAGCGCCTGCCGCACCGCCGGGTCCCGGCTCCAGGCTCCGACATGCGCATCCGCGAGGTGGGCGAAGACGAAGGATCG
>JAJZDH010000069.1 GCA_021828665.1 Thermoplasmata archaeon | reverse complement strand
GCGCCGCGGTCGGGAGGCGACTCCTCGGTCCTCGGGTCCTTCCGTTCGGTCGGATCGGGAGCGGCCCGCCGGCGGTCCGCCGGTCGGGACGGTCCACGGCGCACCCGCACGAGGGTGACGCCGGCCACGGCCAGACCGATGACTCCCGCTGCCGCCGCGACCATGTATTCCCATCCCGCCGGGAGCTCGGCGAGAAAGCCGGTGGGAGCCGCGGCGGGAGGTGGAAGGACGGTCACGGTCGCACCGTTGAAGTAGACGAGATACCCGTTCGCATCGGTCACCTGACCCAGGATCAGGTACTTGCCGGCCACGTTGGGCGAACAGCTGACGGAGGGGGTGGTGCTCGAGCATCCCGGTGGCAGGCCCGACCAGTTCACCGTGTAGGGGCCGTACCCACCCTGCATCTCCAGGGTGAAGCTCCACGGCGAGCCGGCAACGACCGTCGGGGGACTGAGGACGGAGGTCACGATCTGCGGGTCCGAGGAGACGAGGGCGGTGACCGGTGCGCTGGGCACCGCCCCGACCCCGTTGCTGTCGTTGACCCGGACCTGGCCGGTCACGATGCCCGGACTCTGCGGGAGGCAGGTGACCACCGCCGTCTGGGTTCCGAGACACCAGTCCGGGAGCCCCACCCAGTCGAAGGAATACGTACCGGTCCCGCCCGAGGCGACGGCACGGAATTCGAAACTCTGGTTGACGTCGGCGGTGGTGCGGGAGACGGTGGGGGCCGCGGCGGAAGGAAGCGGATAGACCGTGAACGAAAGGGGACCGAGGACGATGGTTTCCCCGATACTGTCGGCCACCACCAGCGAGATCGAATAGATGTTCGCGGCATCGAACAAGCAGAACATCTCCGCGCTCGTCAGGGAAGGACACTCGGCGGAAGGCACTCCGCTCCACGTGTAGGTCACGGTGCCCACGCCCCCCGATACCGCGGCGGAGAAGAGCACCGACTGGCCGACGTCCGTGGACGTACGGTTGCCCCGGAGCGCCCCCGCCACCAGGGGATCGTACGCCTGGATCTCCACGATCGGGCTGGTGGACCGACCCCCGTCGGAATCGACCACCGTCACGGAGACGTTGAGGCTCAGGGGGGCGGGAAAGACGCATTGAGGCGACGCGGTCCCGAGAGCCACACAGTACTCGGGGGGGAGCCCCGACCAGGCGTAGCTCGTGAGGATCCCGGAACCCCCGGTAACCGCCTCCTCGAACGTGGCGGTCCGATTGACCAGGGCCCCGTGCACGCCGGTCGCCGGCCCCGGCACCAACCCGGGAGGACCGGCCTCCACGAGGGGATACACACGAATCGCGGCATTGGACCAGACACGGCCCCCGAAAGTGTCCGAAATGTTAAACTGAACGGTATAATTTCCAGCTACGGAGGCGGTGCAATTGAGAAACAGGCTCACGTAATACAGGTACGTGTCCTGTTCGGAAATCACCGGACAACTCAGCCCGGACGACGGCACGACCGTGCTGGCCACGTTGCCGATGCTCGTCCCGATTCCCGAAAGGCTCGCATCGAATGCCACCGAGTTCCCTTGCTCGGTGGTTCCGTTCGGGACCCCCGCCGGGGTCACCTGCGTGGGCGTAACGGACAGGACGGTGGAGACGAGCGAGACAATATCGTTCGACGGCTCCAGCGAGTCGATCCAGGGAAAGGCGGGATTGATGGCAAACCCGGTGGGAGCGTGGGGGACATCGATGGAGCCCTCCTCCACCAAACCGCGCAGCGTGTAGAGGACCGAGGCGACGTGGCCACGCCCCGGTCCCGCCACAAAGACCTGGCCGCTCGCCGGGTCGAAGACGGCGGCGCCGGGTTGGGTCAGCCCCGAGAAGGTTCCCTCGACGGAAGTGCCGTTCATCGCATAGACGGTGCCGCCGGCCGGGTCGGTGAGGTACACCCATCCGGAGATCGGGTTGACGGCCATGCCTCCGGTGCTGCTGCCTGCCTGGGACTGGGCCGCGAGCGAGGTTCCGGAGATCCAGGCAAAGCCACCCCCCGATTCCCCGGGGTAGCCGATCGCCACGATCTCGGTGGATTCGGGGTCGAAGGAGAGACGGCCCGGAGAGAAGGCCAGATTGGCGACCGTCGCCACCGTAGAACTCCCGTTCAGGATGGTCACATCGTTCGCTCCTTCGTTGGGAACGTAGACGTACCCGTTGGCGGGATCGTAGAGGGGGGGACCCGGGCAGAGGTCGGCCCGGTCCGTGGCGACCACCGCCGTGGAATTCAGAATGCTCACATTGTTGCTCTGGCAATTGGAGACGTAGAGCAGGCCGGTGGCCGGGTCCCAGGCGGCTCCGTTGGGATCAAGGCCGACGGCAATCGTTCCGGTGGGGGAAAGACCGCTCAGCAGGGTCACGCTGTCCGATTGGTTGTTGAGGACGAACACGGTACCGTTCGACGGGTCGACCGCCAGACCCCCGATCGAAGAGCTCACATTGGCGGTGCCGACGACGCTGGTTCCGTTGACCGCCGTCACATCGTGGCCCCCCGCGGCGCTGAGGTAGAGCCATCCGTTCCATGGGTCCACGACCTCGATCGCCGGTCCACCGGGAAGGGAGACGGAGAGGTTCGCGAGTACCGTGCCGACTTCGGGGAAGGCGGCGGAGGCAGATCCTAGATAGGACGACGCCGCCCGGAGGCCCGGGTGCGGGCGGCACGAAGCGGAAGACAGGGCCGTGCACCGGAGAGCCGCTGGAGGCACCGAAGGGGCGGGTCGGTGGGAGCCTAGGACCGCCGCCGGCAGGAGCCCGAGGGAACTCCCCGCCGGTACCACCGCACCGGCCGGCACCGAAAGAACGGGGCCCGCCGGCAGCAGCAGGGTCATGACGATGAAGGCGGTGGCGAAGGCCGCAGCGACCTGGAGGGTTCGGCGCCGGAACACGGCCGGTGTCATGCGCGGTCCCCCACATAACTCCCTGCGCTCCAAGGGGCGGCCCTCGGCCCGCCTCCGGACCGGTCCCATCGGCCCGCAACGCCCCCCTCCGGGGGGACTCCCGCGGCTTCATCATGGATCGGACTCGGGAGAGGCCGGTTCCGCTTCCGTCTTCCTGGCCCCACGACGGGTCGGGGTCGCTCCGTGCTGCTTGCGGGGGTCCGATCCGCGACGCAACCCGAATCGGACGATGCGCTCGGGCGCCACCCGAACGCGCCCCCGGAAGTGACGGTGAAGTGGTCACCCGATCCGATCCACGCCAACTCCTCCGCGAACCCCGAACCGGCATCCGGGCCCGGCTCGTCCGGCCTCGGGGGAGGTGGAGAGGGCATCGATCCCGAAACCTAACCCTTCCGACGCCGCGTCCAGTAGGCCACGGCAATCACCGCCACTGCGATGGCACCCCCGGTGAGCCCGAGAAGGGGAAGCAGGTATCCGGGCAAACTCGACTTGGGGGAGACCGGGTGGGGCGTGGAGTTCAAACCGCCCGGAGGGGGAGCGGCGGTGACATTCACCACGAGGACCCCCACGCCTCGGACGCCCATGGAGTCGATCGCGGTGGCCGCGATCCGGTATTCTCCCGGCGACGAGTACGCGTAGACGGCGTTCCCCGAACCGACGGTTTGGGAGCCATCCCCGAAATTCCAATCGACGGTGTACGGACCGACGCCGCCGGTGATATTGGCGGACAACGCGAGGGGAGTGGCGACATGGGGTTTTGCCGGGGAGATCCCCAGGACCACCACCGGGGGTCCCACGACCGCGATCGTCACCCGGGCCACGGACAGCACCCCGGCGCTGTCGTTGCCCCAAAGCTCCACCGGATAATTCCCGGGGGCGACGAACACATGCGCCACGTACTCTCCCGATCCCGTCGTTCCGTCGGCGAAGTTCCAGGAGTAGGTCACCGGCGGGATGCCGCCCTGCGCGGTCGCCGTAAATTCTACGGGTACCCCGATGTCGGTCACCTGGGGGCTCGCGAGCGCCTGGACCAAGAGATGGGCCATGACTTCGACCGTCAGATAATAGGAGGCGCTCTGCCCCACGCTATCGTTCGCCCAAACGACCACCGGCGTGCTCGCGATGAGCGGGAACGCATGGAGCACCGGATTTCCGGTGCCCCGACCCCCATCCCCGAACGCCCAGGTTATGGCAATGGGAGCGGTCCCTCCCGAGATCCCGGCGACGAGGCGGGTCGGCCAGCCGAGTTCCGTGGGCGACGGCGTGGCCAAAACCGACGTGACCACGGGGTCGGGATGGATGGTGACGGGAGCACGCCCCCGGACGGAGTGCCCCGCGCTGTCCGCCACCTGGATCGTGACATTGTACTGGCCGGTGGCGCGGTAGGATCGAGCGAGGACGGAGCCGTTGGCATCGGTTCCATCCCCGAAGGTCCAATCCACGAAATACGGAGCGACGCCCCCCGAGATCGTCTCCTGGAAGGTCTGGTTGAGGCCGAGGTCTGTCTGGGAGGGGAGCACCGAGATCGACGCCGACAAGGTCGCCGGCGACCCGAACCACCGGAGATCCGGATCGGGGGCGCGATCGAGCAGATTGACACCGCCGAACAGAAGCAACCCCCCGGTGGTCGGGTCGTAGGTGGCCGCGGCGCCGAAGAGGGGCGGGGGGGAGCCGGGCGGCAGGATCTCCGTCCAGGTGTCGTTGGCGTACACCCAGGTGTCGTTGAAACCGGCCACCGGGGCACGATCCGGAACGAGGGGAGCGCCGGCCAGGCCGCCGAAGAGCACCACCTCATCGAGGGAGGGATCCCACGTGAGGGTGGCGGCGGTCCGGTTCGGGGGCGACGCGGCGGGGAACCGCTGGACCCAGCCGGTGGCCGTATACGACCAGGTATCGGCGTAGGCCGAGGAAGCGGAGAGAGCGCTCTGGTTGGTGCCCCCGAACAGCAGGAGGCCCCCCAGGGGAGCCGCATCGAACGTCAGGCCGGCTCCGGCCCGGGCCGACGGCCCACCCACCGCCGTCTCACGGATCCAGCGACCTCCTGCGAACTCGAACGTGCCACCGAGGTAGGTCGTCGCGTTCTCCCCACCGAAGAGGAGAACATATCCCCCCGAACTATTGTAGGCGATGCTCGCGCCCCACCGCGGCCCGGGCGAAACGGTCAGGTTCGCCAATTCTTCCCACCCGCCGCGGCCGTACACCCAAGTGTCGCCCAGGGCCGTTCCATTCGAAGACAATCCGCCGAACAGGAGCACACCGCCCTCGGCGGGGTCGTCCACGATCGCGGCATCCGATCGCGGCGAAGGGGCCGCGCGCCCCGGCCGGCTGGCATTCTGCCAGATGCCATAACGGTAGATCCACGTCTCGTTGGTTCGGACCACCTGGGGCGATCCGCCCGGTGGCGTGCGGACCGAGGCCCCCCCGAACACGACGGTCTCGTTCCGGGTGGAATCAAAGGCGATCGCGGCATTGGAGAGGGGCGGGGGACCCAGCCGGGTCCAATTTCCCGAGGTGCCGTTGAAGAGCCAGGTGACATCGGAGACATTGCTGCCCGACCACGTCTGCTCGCCGCCATAGAATACCACCGCCCGGACGGCCGGATCGTAGGCGGCCGGGGCCCATTCGAGGACCGGGGCCGAACCACCGGAAGACGCGAGAGAGCTCCACCGCCCGTTCACGAACTCCAGCGTCTCCACGGATCCGGTGGCCCGTTCCCCGAACACCAGGAGACCGTCGGCGGCGGCGTCGAAGACCAGCGCGGACGGGTTGAATCCGCTCGGGAATCCCGTGGCCCCCAGGATCTGCCAACTGGTGTTGGTGAGCTCCCAGGTCCCGGACTGGGCGAGGAGGATCATCTTCCCCAGCGTCGGGTCCCAGGCCATGAACGGATGACACTCGCCTCCCGGGGGATTGGCCGGAGAGCCTGGCGGAAAGAGCACGTTCCAGCTGCCGGAGGCAAACTCGTACGTGGTCCCGTTGCAGAATGGCCGGCCCGAAAGGAGAAAGGATCCACCGTACAGGATGTCCGCCCCCAGGGTCGGATCGTAGGCCATGGCCGAGTCGTTGATCGCCGGCATCTGGGAGCCCGGGATTTCCGTCCAGTTCCCGTCGGCGTAACTCCACGTGCGGTTCGCGACGAGACCCGTGGGATCCTCCGTTCCGCCGAATTGAAGGAACGCATGGAGGGTATCATCGTACGTTGCCGCCGCCCAGCCCGTGGCGGCCGGTGCGGTCGAGCCGCTATCGACCGGCTGCCAAGACGTACCGTTGAGCCACCACGCGCCGTCGGCCTGGGGCGATGCGCCGGTCCATCCCCCGGAGAGGAATAGCTCCCCGACGGAGGGGTCGTAGGCAAGGGAGGATCCCATCCGATCTCCGGGGGTGGGCGGGGAGCCAAACCAGGCCGGTGAGGAACTCGTCGAAAGGGAGCGCCCGTCGGCGGGGAATGCCGCGACGCTACCTCCGTTTGGTCGAAGGTTACCCGTGGGCCGAGCCATTTCCCGGAAGGCTCCGCCCGGGACGGCGAGCGCCGGTACGACCAACGCGCCGAGCAGGAGAATGGCGGTTAGGCCCCGGACAAAATCGAAACGGCCCCTGGCATGGACGCGGCTCGAGGGGCCGGAGCCGGAAGGAGGGATCCTCTTCCTCCGGAAGAGGGGGGCGGGTCGGATTGGCGGCTCCGCGAGGCGTACGCTCGGCTCCCACTCATGGCCGAAGCCTGCGCCCCGAAACATGATCCGCAGGAAGTAGGAGGCAGCCGGCGGATGGATCTTTCCGGTACGGAGGTTCCCTCCGACCGGGGGACGCATGGGCTGCGGACCGACCCGGAGTGGGTCCGAAGCTGTCGCGGGGACGGGCCGAGAGGGAAACCGCTCCGTGCAGCGCGCGCCGCTCCGAGCCCCCGTCGGTGCTTCCCCGGGGCCCCGCGACCGGGCCGCCCGGAGCGGCCGGGCTCTCCAGCGGTCGCGAATGATCATCATCGCACGCTCCGCCTCATCCGGGAGTACGGACGAGCCCACCGGACCCGTGCGGCCGGTAGACTCGTGGGCCCCAAGACCCCGGGTGAGCCGCCCTCCGGCGGCCCGTTCTGCCCGCACCGATCGTCGCCGTCGGGGATGGACTGAGGCCATCACGCAACGTCACGGGACCCCGGCTCTTCCGGAGCGGGGGCGGCGGCCGGTGGATTTCGGCGGCGCCGACGCATCATCACGATCCCGACCCCGGCCGCCGCGAGAATGACCACGAGAGCCACGATTAGCAGCAGGCCCTCCGACCCGGGGAGGCCGAAGAGGCCCGTGGAGGTTGTGGAAGCGGCCGATACATTGAACCAGGCCGACGCGCCTCCGGACTTCCCCCGCGCATCGGTGATAAGGACCGATACTTCGAAGTCTCCCGCAACCGAGGGTGTGCAATTGAGAACTGTGGAATTTTCGGAGTTGCAACCGGCCGGGAGTCCACTGTACGCGATCCGGTCGACCCCGGTACCCCCTTGGACCGTGAGATTCATCACCGCCGGCTTCCCCACGGTGGGATTGGCGGTTTCCACAGCGAAGGCAGTCACCGTGGGGAGCGGATTCACCGTCTGGTTGAGGTAGTCGCGGGCGCCGTGCCCCCCGACCGAATCGGTGACCTCGACATAGATCGAAAACCGGTTGGGCGCCGCGGAGGTGCACGAGAAGGTCGCCGTGGTCGGCGACCCGCAGCCCGTGGGCAGGCCTCCGTACGAATACAGGTACGGCGGGAATCCCCCGGTAACCGAAGTCGTTACCGTAAAGGGAAGGTAGATATCCGTCCCGACCGGCGACACCGATAGCACCGCCGCGGGGGGGCCGCGATCGTAAGGTTCACCGTGGCATTGGCCGTGCTGTTGACGGCATCGACCCCCGTTACCATCACCGAGTACGAACCGATCTGGGACGGGGTACACCGATTGCTGACCCCTCCCACGAAATTGCAGCCCGGCGGGAGACCGGAGTAGCTCCACACATCCACTCCCGTGCCCCCGGTCGCCTTGACGACGAAGAGCACGCTCTGACCCTGGTCGAGCGACGTGGCGGAAGCATTGAACGAAGTGATGGAGAGATCCGGATTGACGATCACGCTCTCGGTGGCCGAGAAATGGGAACCCGAGGAATCCGTGACCACGACGGTGACGGTGCTCGTGTTGACGGCGGTGGGTGTGCACGAAAGGTGAGCGGTGTTGGCGCTGGTGCACCCAGGGGGTAGACCGGTGTAGGCGTACGAATAGGGTGCCGTGCCGTTGACCTGCTCCACGGTCAACACGGTCGTGGTGTTGACATCCAGCGTGGAAGGCGTGGCGACGAACACCGTCACCTTACCGGTGGGCACGACGGTGAGGGTGGTGGTGCCCGATACCACGTATCCGAAGTAGTCGGTCACCTGCACCTGGATCGTGTACGTGCCAGGGTTGGCGGGGCGGCAGGTGAGCAGCGCGGTATTGGAGTTGGAGCAGCCGAACGGAAGTC
>JAJZDH010000068.1 GCA_021828665.1 Thermoplasmata archaeon | reverse complement strand
CTATACACGACGAGGACCGCGCAGAGCAAAAGGTATATAGCATCCCCTGGGTGGCGCCACCCTTGTCGGCCGCACTGCCCGCGGTGGCCGCGAGGGATTCAACCGTGACCCCGTTGGTGGCTCCGTCGCGGCCCGAGGAGTCCGAGTACACCCGGTTCGAGCGGGCCCGCATCCTGGGCGCCCGCGCCCTCCAGATCTCCCTCGGGGCGCCGCTCCTCGTCGACGTGCCCCCGGAGTTCGTCGACCCCGTCGGCCTCGCGGAGCGCGAGTTCGAGGCGGGCGTCATCCCCATCACCGTGCTCCGGGGCATCTCGCCCCGGGGTCACTGAACCCGGGAGGGTCGCCCCCCGGCGCGGAGGCGCCGCTTCGGGTCGACCGATCGGTTCGGGGGGGACGGTCGATGCTCTCGGAGGCGCAGGAGCGGGTCGACGGGTGGTTCGTCCGGAACGCCCGGGTACTCCGGGACGCGTTCCGGATCGGCTTCGGGGCGATCTGGCTCCTCGACGGATCGCTCAAGTTCGCGCCCGGCTTCCCGGCGGCCTTCTCCGGCAGCATCTCCGGACAGGGGCAGCCGGGCTGGCTCGCCCCCTGGTTCGCCTTCTGGGCGGCCCAGGTGAACCCCGATCCGGCGTTCTGGGTCTACCTCGTCGGGACGTTGGAGGTGCTCCTCGGCCTCGCGCTGGTCTTCGGATTCGTGCGCAAGATCGCCTACACGGGCGGGCTCCTCCTGAGCCTGTTCATCTGGGCGGTCCCCGAGGGGTTCGGCGGGCCGTACGGCCCCGGCTCCACCGACATCGGCACCGGCATCGTCTACGGAGTGGTCTTCCTCTCCCTCTTCATCCTCGACGCCACGTACGGGCCGAGCCCCTGGTCGCTCGACCGCTTCCTCGAACGGAGGTTCCCTTCGTGGGCCTCCGTCGCCGAGATCAAGGGGTTCTACCGGGGCGGGCCGTCGCGCCGGGAGCCGTCGCCCGGGGCCGGGACGGCGGGCGGCGGGGGCCCCGGGCCGTAGGCCGGGCTCAGACGCCGGCCGCGTCGAGCGCCCGGGCGCAGGCGCAGGTGGGCGCCGCGGTGAGCCGGGGGAAGAGGCGGAGGAGGATCTCCTGGAGGCGACGGCCGTTCTCCCCCATCACCCGCAGGATCTCCGCGGTCTCCACCGGACGCTCCGCCCAGACGTCGAAATCGGTGACCATGGCGAGCAGCCCGTAGCAGACCGCCCGTTCCCGGGCGAGGGTGACCTCGGGCACCGCCGTCATCCCGATGATCTCGGCGAACCCGCGGAAGAACCGGGACTCGGCGCGGGTGGAGAAGCGCGGCCCCTCGACGCAGACGTAGGTCCGGTCCCGGAACACCGCGATCCCCGCGTCGGCGCCGGCGGCGGCGAGGGCGCCCGCCATCTCCGGGCAGAACGGGTCGGCCATCGAGACGTGGTAGACCCGGCCGCCGTCGTAGAAGGTCGTCGGCCGGCCGTGGGTGAAGTCCACGAACTGGGAGGGGAGGACGAAGCTGCCGGGCGGGAGATCCTCCCGGAGCGAGCCGACGGAGTTCAGCGCCAGGATCCGGCGCGCCCCGAGGCCGACCAGGGCGTCGACGTTGGCCCGGTAGTTGACCCGGTGGGGCGGGATCGTGTGCTGCGGCCCGTGCCGGGGGACGAACAGGATCCGGAGCCCGTCCACCTCGCGCTCCTCGATGGGCGCCGACGGGGCGCCCCACGGGGTGGCGACCGGATGCGTGGCGACGACCCGGCCGCCCGCGAGGCGGCCGACGCCGGAGCCGCCGATGATCCCGAGCGCCCCGGGCCCCGCGCTCATGTTCCCGGCTCCTCCCGGCGCCGGGCCCGGGCGAGCAGGAGACCGAGGGTGACCTCGCCGCGGGTCCGTTCGAGGAGCGCCCGGGCCGTGTCCTGCTTCGGTTTGAGGGCGACGATCCGGCGGGGCGCCTCGAACCGGTTGAGCTGCTGGTAGTAGGTCTCCATGAGATGGAGGAGCGCGAGCGCCGCCTCGGGCCGATCCTCGGCGAGGGCGCGCAACGTCAGCCGGCGGATCTCCCCGACCAGGTCCCCCAGGCCAAGGAGATACACCTCCGGCGGGACCTGGAGCCCGGCGGGCGTCGGCGGCGGCGTGCCGGCGACCACGGCGGCGAGGAGCAGCGCCTCGACCGCCTCCTGGAGCGCGTCGAGGACCACCGAGGCGTCCCCGCCGAGCGGCCCGTCGGCGCCGCCGCCGAGCGCCGCGAGCTCCGACCGGAGCGCCTCGAGCTCCGCCGCCGGCGCCCCGACCCCGTGGAGCCGCTGCATGACCGCCTGGGCCCGCCGGCGCAGGCCCCGGGCCCGGTCGGAGAGGCGGTCCCGGTGCGCCTCCCGGGCCTTCAGGTGGGACTCGATCTCGAGGAGGACCGGCTCGGGAAGGCCGGCGGCGCCGTCAGCGGTAGGGGGTGAACCGTTCGTCGTCGTCACCCCCGTCGAGGAGACCCAGCCGCACGCCGGCGTCGATCCATCCGTGGGCGTAGCTCGCGGCCGCCAGGGCGCGGTCGAGGTCCCCGCCGCGGCGGAAGCTCTCGGCGTCGGCGAGGTAGTTCCGGGCCATGGAGAGGAAGTCCTCCGCGGCGCCGACGAGGTACGACCGGCGGGGCGGGGCGACCCGGACCCGCCCGATCGCCTCGCCCGTGAGGCGCAGGTACTTCTCGAGGAGCGCCCCCGGGCGGTCGGCGGCCGGGGTCGGTGGGAGGGGCACGGAACGAGGCTCCCCCGCTAGCGGGCCCGGGACCGGCCGCGGGCGCCCGGGGCGGCCGCCGGAGGGGCCGGCGCCGGGGAGGCGGGGCCGGCGGAAGGGCGGTCGGAGCCCTTCGGCACCTTCTCCCAGTCCGCGAGGAACCGGGCGAGGCCGATGTCGGTGAGCGGGTGGCGCGCGAGCTTCTCCATCACCGCGAACGGCATCGTGGCGATGTCGGCCCCGAGCCGGGCCGACTCGAGCACGTGCACGGGGTGCCGGACGCTCGCCACCAGGATCTCGGTATGGAAGGCGTAGTTCGAGTATATCTCCCGGATCGAATCGATGAGTTCCATGCCGTCCTCCCCCTGGTCGTCCAGGCGGCCGATGAACGGGCTCACGTACGCCGCCCCCACCTTCGCGGCGAGGAGCGCCTGCGTCGCCGAGAAGACGAGGGTCATGTTGACCCGGATCCCCTCGGCGGTGAGGATCTTCGTGGCCCGGAGCCCCGGGGGGATCATGGGGATCTTCACGTAGATGGAGGGGTGGATCTTGGCGAGCGCGCGCCCCTCCCGGAGCATCGTCTCGGTGTCGGTGCCGACGACCTCGGCGGAGACCGACGGGACCCCGAGGGCGCAGATCTCCCGGAGGAGATCCTCGAAGACCCGGCCCTCCTTCGCCACGAGGCTCGGGTTCGTCGTGACCCCGTCCAGGATGCCCGTCTGCCACATCGTCCGGATCTCGTCGACGCTCGCGGTGTCGAGGAACAGCTTCATCGTACGCTCCGCCGGGCCCCATCCGCTCGGGGCTACTGAACTTTGCCCCTCGCCCGGAGGAGCTCGAACGCTTCCTCGTCGAGCCGCGCCTCGGAGATCCCGTACGCCGCCCACCGCTCCGGGCCGGGCGGGGTCCCCGGATCCCAGGGAAGATCCGGCAGCCCGATCCGCCGGACCGGCACGGGGTAGGAGCCGGCGGTCACCGCGGCCACGGCGGCCCCCGCGCCCGTGAGGGCGTGGTGCGGCTCGACGGTGAGGATCGCCCCGGTCTCCCGGGCCGCCCGCAGGACGGAGGGGGTGTCGAGCGGCTTGACGGACGCCCCGTCCAGCACCCGCACCTCGATCCCCACCGTGTGCAGCCGTTCGGCGAGGCCGAGAGCCAGGGCGATCGGGGGCCCGACTCCGAGGACGGTGAGGTCGGCCCCGCCCCGGAGCTCCGGGGCCCGGGCGAATTCGAAGGAGCCCGCACCGACCGGGGCCCCGGCGGCGCCGGGGACCCGGAGGTAGACCGGATCGTCGGCGGCCGCCGCCGCCCGGACCGCGGCGGCCGCGGCGGCGGCATCGGCGGGGACCCCGACCCGGGTCCGGGGGAGGGACATGAAGGCCCCGAGATCGGAGAGCAGGACCGGACCGGGACCGTCCGGGGCGGCGGCGACCACCCTCGGACCGGCCCCGGACCCCTCGACGGCCCGGCGGAGCGGCTCCCACAGGGGACCGACCGCCTCCGCGACGGAGAGGAGGACGAACGCCTCCGCGGGGATCCCGCCGGCGGCGAACGCCCGATCGAGGGGCCGTGGTTCGAACCCCCCCGGCCCCCCCTCCGCGCCGCCGAACGCCTCCGATCGGAGGACCGGGCCGAACGCCCTCCCGTCGGCGCGTCCCCGGGCGAGCGCCCGCAGGACCGCCTCCGGGGGGGTCTCGGGTCGCGGGGAGGCGTCCATGGAGGCCGCCTCTACGCGGACCGGCGCCGCCGCGCGGCGGTCGCCCCGCTCCGGGGCCGGGCGACCCGGGGCGGCGGGGCGGCGAGCGCGCGGAGCGCCGCGAGCTCGTCCCGGTACGTCGCGTAGCTCTCGTCGGCGAGCGGGGTCTCGAGGTACCCCGGCACCTCCGCCCAGCGTCGATCGGTGACCCACCGGCGGAACCCCTCGATCCCGAGGGCGCCCCGGCCGATGTTCGCGTGCCGGTCGAGGTGGCTGCCGAGTCCGGCGACGCTGTCGTTCAGGTGGAACGCCTGGACTCGGTCGGCACCGACCGTCGCCTGCAGCCGGTCGAGGACCGCGCCGTAGTCGGTGTCGGTCCGGAACTCCACCCCCGAGGCGAACAGATGGCAGGTGTCGAGGGCGATGCCGACCCGCTCCGGGGCCCCGACGGCGTCCAGGATCCGGGCGAGCTCCTCGAACGTCGATCCCAGCGTGGTCCCCTGGCCGGCGGCGTTCTCGAGGAGGATCCGAACCCGGTATTTCGGGGTCTCCCCGATCGCCCAGACGAGCGCCGCGGCGATGCGGCGGATCCCCGCCTCCGTGCCGGAACCGACGTGCGCCCCGGGATGGAAGATCAGGTGCCGGGCCCCGAGGCTCTCCGACCGCTCGAGATCGTCCCGGAACGAGGCGCGGCTCGCCCGATAGTTCGACTCCTTCGGGGAGGCCAGGTTGGTCAGGTAGTTGTGGTGGACCGAGGCGGCGCTGAGGCCGGTCCGTTCCATCTCGGCCCGGAAGCGGGCCGCCTCCTCCGGGTCGAGCGGCGGCGCCGTCCAGCTGTGGGGGCTCTTCGAGAAGATCTGGATCGCCTCGGCGCCGATCGAACGGCCGGTCTCGGGAGCCCGGGAGATCCCCCCGGCGGTGCTCACGTGGGCGCCGAGCCGCATGGCCGCCTACCCGGACCGCCCGGGGCCCCCGACGATCGCGGCCGCCCCGGAGCGGTCCGGCGGGGGCCCGGGAGGAGAGGGAGGCTGACAGCTTTCCGCGGTTCCCGTAGGCTCGCGCACTTCAGTACCGCGCGGAACGCCAGTGGGCTTAACTTCCGGGTTCGGAATGGGACCGGGTGTTTCCCCACCGCTTTGACCGTCAGCCGACCGGCCGACCCGGGCGGGATATTTAACCTTCGCGCGGCCCGGACGGCCGTCCCCCGTGGCGGGGTGGAGCGGAGGGGTTACGGGCGGGACGGCGGCCGGCGGCGCCGGCGGTCGATCTCGTGGGCCAGCCGCTCGGTCGTCTCCTCCGCCCGGGCCATCCCCCACCGGCCGACCCGGCCGGCGAAGCGCCAGCCGGTGCGGGCGGCGTGGAGGCTGTCCCGGGCCATCTCCTTGAGGAGCTCCTCGGCGTCGTTTCGGAGCGGTTCCTCGGCGGTTCTTCGCGTGGGCATGGGCGGGGCCACGCCCCGTCGCCCTATCTCGCTTTCCGTCGGGCGTCGGGCCGCCCGGCTCCCGCCGCGGCGGCGGCCGGAGCCGGCGGGGTGTCGCCCCGGGACCAGATGTACCACGTCCCGTGCGCCTGGCTCATCCGGTGGCCGCCCTCGCCGGTCAGGGTGCCCTCGACGAAGGCCAGGTGGCGGCCGCGCCGCACCACCTCCCCCCGGGCCCGCAGCTCGGCGCCTTCCCGGGCCGGACGGAGGAATTCGACGTAGAGGGAAGCGGTCGCGGTGGTCTCGGCCTCGGTGAGTTCGCTGATCACCGCCCCCCCCATGGCGGTGTCGAGGATCGTGGCGTAGACCCCCCCGTGCACGACGCCGTTGATGTTGAGGTGGCGCGGCTCCACCCGGCCGACCACGCTGCAGAACCCCTTCCCCGTGGCCTTCGGATCGATGAGGAAGCCGACCTCCCGGTGGAATCCCCCCAGGTACCGGAGCTTCGGCCACCGGGGGGGCGGCGGCACCGGACGGGGCTCCGGGGGGGAGGGGCGGCGGGCCACGGGGACCCGAGGGGAGGGGGCGGATAAGTAGTCGCCCCGTTCCCGGTCCGGTGGTCGGAGGTATGGCGGGAGAGCCGGGCCCGAGCCAGGAGGCCACCTACGAGGCCGCGCCCAACATCGCCCTGGTCAAGTACTGGGGGATCCGCGACCCGGTCCGGGCGCTGCCGTACAACTCCTCCCTCTCGGTCACGCTGGCGGGGCTCGCCACCCGGACCACCGTCCGGTTCGACCCCGCGCTCCCCGCGGACCGGCTCCGGCTGAACGGCCGGCTCGCCGATGGCGAACCGCTCCGGTCGGTCCGGGAGTTCCTGGACCGGGTCCGGCAGGAGGCGCGGTTCGACGGATTCGCCGAGGTGCGCAGCCGGAACAACTTCCCGACGGCGAGCGGCCTCGCGAGCAGCGCGAGCGGGTTCGCCGCGCTCGCGGGAGCCGCCGCCCGGGCCGCCGGTCTCCGCCCGGACGCGGCGGCGCTCTCCCGGCTCGCCCGGTTCGGTTCGGGCAGCGCCTGCCGGTCGATCTTCGGAGGCTTCGTGGAATGGCGGGCCGGGCACCGCCCGGACGGCCGGGACTGCCGGGCGTTCCCCCTCTTCCCGCCCGACCACTGGCCGGAGCTCGTCGATCTCGTCTGCGTGGTCCGCGGGGCGCCCGTCAAGACGGTCCGGTCGGCGGTGGCGATGCAGGCGAGCGTGGCGACGAGCCCCGGGTTCGCCGCGCGGCAGCGCGCCCTCCCGGCCCGGCTCCTCCGGATCCGCCGGGCGATCGCCCGACGGGACGGGGCCCGGCTCTTTCCCGCGATCATCGAGGAGTGCGACGATTTCCGCGCCGTCTGCGAAGGGACCCGGCCGACGCTCGACTACCTGACGGCGACCTCCCGGGAGATCCTGGAGGCGGTCCGCTCCCTCAACCGCCGGTCGGGCCGGCCCGTGGCCGGGTACACCCACGACGCCGGGGCGCACGTCCACCTCTTCACGCTCCGGTCGGACCTCGGCCGGCTGCGGGCCGCCCTCGCGGGGATCGACGGCCTCGAGCGGACCCGGACGCTCCGGCCGGGCCCCGGCGGACGGTACGTGGCCCGTCGCCCGGGCCGCTGACGGAGGAAGGCCGCCGCCCCCGCTACAGGATCCGGCGGTCGAAGCCGGGGTCCGGCAGTTCCAGCCCGAAATTGTGGAGGAGCGGGGAGAGCTCCCGGATGTACATCTCCCGGGCCTCCTCGTTGGTCCACCGCTTGAGACCGAGTTCGATCGCCCGCCGGCTGGTGTCGGAGTTGGAGTGGCCGAACATGTCGAGCGCCCGGGGGTACCACTTGTTCACGGCCGCCTGCGCCTCGGCGGCATCCCCGGAGTATCGGGGGCCTTCCCGGACCATCCGCTTGAGGACGTTGAGCCCGAAATTGAGGTGGAGCTGCTCCTCGGAGAGCATGAGCGGCATCGCCCGGGCGAGCGGTCCGTACGAGCACTCCTGGAAGGCGCGCAGCTGGTAGACCCCGACCCGGTCGATGAGGCAGGTGAACGCCCCGACGTCGCTCCACCGGTCGAAGGTCATGTTGAACGCATCGAGCTTGTGCTGCCCTTCCCGGCGGAGGAGGAGCTCGTCGATGTACTTCTGCCCCTCTTCGCCGAAGTCCCGGAGGATGCGGCAGGCCTGGAGCCCGTGGCGGGCCTCGTCGGCCACGATGCGGGCCTCGATCCAGCGGTCCTCGAGCGTCGGGGCGTGGTCGAGCCACGACCGGTGCTGCTGGATGGAGGCGAACTCGGTGTCGGCCTGGACGACCATGAGCCGAACGATGAGCCGGCGCATGTCGGCGGGCAGCTCCTCGGCGGTCTCGTACTTCCGGGCCCCGGCCGCCGTGCCCCACAGGATCTCCCGGACCGGTTCGATCGTCCCGCCCTCCTTCAACGTCTTCGCGAGCGCCGGCGGGGGTGTGGGGGAGGCGGTGGAGGGGGTTCCGAGGTCGGTCATCGGCAGAGGTTCCCGGAGGGCGAAGGCGTCAGCGCCCCTTAAAGTTGGGCGTCCGCTTTTCCGAGAACGCCGCGAGCCCTTCCTTGGC
>JAJZDH010000067.1 GCA_021828665.1 Thermoplasmata archaeon | reverse complement strand
GTCCTCTGGATGAGCAGCGCTTCGAACTCCCCGCCACGGTCCCGGAGGACGGCGACGACGGCGGCCCCGGCGCGCACCCCCGCCGGTTCCCGCGGCAGCTCCCGGAGCGCCGCGGCGAGGTCCCGACGGGAGCGGGCGGGCGGCCCGGCGGATTGGGGCGCCCCGTCGTCGGCCCGCCCGGGTCCGTGCGACCCGGCGCCTCCGCTCATCGGGCGGCTCCCCCGGGAACGGGACGGCGCCCGACCGCCCCGCCCCCGAGCCGGCTCCGGGACGCCGTCCACCCCCCGGCTCCGGAGGTCGTCCGCCCGCGGGGAATCCTACGACTGCCAGTCGTAGGTGACCTTCTGGCGGATGGCGACCTCATCGCTGGGGTGCTCCGCCCGGGGGGCGATCTGCCGCTCGAGCATTTCGATCCGGGCCTGGAGGGTCCTCAGCTTGAGTTCGATCTCGTCCAGTCGCCGGAGCACGGGATCGCCGGTCGGGTTGCCTGTACCTTCGGTCACGGCACCCCTCCGCACCGCCCCGGCCGTACTAAACCCCGCGCTCCCCCTCCGGGACGGCCCCGCTCCCCGCCGCCCGGGCCCCCTCGGCGGCCGTCGCCCAGCCGCGGATCATCTGGGCGACCTCCTCCGGCCGTTCCACGGGCAGGAGGTGGCCCGCGTAGGGGAACAGCTTGAGCTCGGCGCCCCGGATCGCCTGGCGGAGCACCCGGGCGTGGGAGGCGTCGATGACCCGGTCCTCCATTCCGTGGAGCACCAGCGTCCGGACCGCGAGGCGGCCGAGCCGCGGGCGGACATCGAAGCTCTTCACGGCCGCCCCCCACTGGACCGCGGCCCGGAGGTCCCGGTCCTGGAGCGTGACCATCGCCTGGTCGAGGAGCTCCAGGTGCGCCTCGAGGAACTCCGCGTAGTACAGGTCCTTGAGGAGCCGGCGGACGTACGCCTCGAACCCCTGGTCCCGGTAGACCTCGGTCCAGTGCTGGACCACCGACCGGGTGTGGCCGTCGGTGTGGGCGGCGGTGGAGAGCAGCATGAGGCTGCGGACCCGGTGGGGCTGGTCGAGGGCGAGCCGAAGCGCGAGGAAGCCGCCCGCGCTCGCGCCGGCCAGGTGGACCGACGGAAGCCCGAGGCGGTCGAGGAGCGCCAGCAGGTCCTCCTCGAGCTCGTTGAACCCGAAGGTCGAGCCGGCGGGCGTCGGGCTCCGGCCATGCCCCCGGAGATCGGGGGCCAGTACCCGGAAGGAGCCGGCGAGCGATCCGGCCGGCCCGTTCCAGACGGTATGGTCGCCCCCCAGCCCGTGGAGCAGCAGGAGCGGCGCGCCGGTGCCGGAGTCGCGGAGATGGAGGTCCGCGATGCCGGCGGGGGGGACCGACACGGCGAATCGAGCCCGGCGGGGTATTTAACGCGCGGCTTCGGGAACCGGCCGGCGGCCGCGCCGGGGGAGCTCGCCGGCCGCCGGCGGCCGTCGGGGGCGCCGCGGCCGGTGCCAAAGGGGTATGTAGGGAGCTCGCGGTGGCCGGCCCCGATGCGCGGCGTGATGCTCATGAGCGGCGGGATCGATTCCCCCGTGGCGCTCTCGCTCATGCTCCGCCAGGGGCACGAGATGGTGGCGGTCCACATGGACAACCGGCCGTTCACCGACGACTCCCCGTTCGCGAAGGTGACCGACCACCTGGCGCTCCTCCGGGCCCGTCACGGTCAGCCGATCCCGCTCTACCTCCTGCCGCACGGACCCACCCAGGTGACGCTCATGCGGACGACCGACCGCCACGTCGGCTGCGTGCTCTGCCGCCGGTTCATGTGGCGGGCGGCGGAACGGATCGCCGAGCGGGAGGGCGCGTCGGTCCTCGTGACGGGCGAGGCGCTCGGCCAGGTCGCCTCCCAGACGCTCTCGAACATGCGCTCGGCGACCGCGGTGGTGCGGCTGCCGATCGTCCGGCCGCTCATCGGCATGGACAAGCACGAGATCGAGGCGATGGCCAAGGAGCTCGGCACCTACGGGATCTCCATCCGACCCGGGGTCTGCTGCCAGGCGGTGCCGGACCGGCCGGCGACCCGGAGCTCGCTCGTCCAGATCGACCGGCAGGAATCCAAGCTGGACGTCGACGGGATCGTCGACGAGGTGGTCCGGCGGGCCACGGTGCTGTGAGCTACTCCACGATGCGCCTGTGCGCGGGCGGGGGAGCGTTCGAGGCGATCCCGCGGCCCCGGCTCGAGCTCAACCTCGCGGAGGTGAAGCTCCGGCTCGAGGCGGCCGGCTTCTCCGTCGTCGACGCCCGGGTGATGCTCCTCCTCAAGAGGGGATCGGAGGCCACCCTGAGCCGGGACGGCCGGATCCTCATCAAGACCCGGGATCCGGAGGAGGCCCGGCGGATCCTCGACGACCTCGTCGGCCGGCTCGGGCTCCCTCCCCCGGCCGGTCCCTGAGCCCTTATCGGGGGGTTCGCCTTCCGCCTCCGGGGGGGGTCCCGTGCGGGAAACCTGGGTGGCCGGGGCCGCCACGAACCGGTACGGCAAGATGGCCGAGACCGGACGCGAGGCCGGCAGCCGGGTGGCGCTCGAGGCGATCCGGTCGGCCGGCCTCGAGCCGAAGGAGATCGACCTCACCTTCGTGGCGAACGCCTTCGGCATCGCCGAGCATCAGGCGCACGTCGGCCCTCTCGTGAACACCGCCCTCGGGATCCCCGAGGTCCCCTCCGCCACCATCGAATCGGCCTGCTCCTCCTCGAGCGCGGCGCTCCACGAGGCGTACGTGCACGTGGCCGGCGGCTTTGCCGACGCCGTCCTCGTGGTGGGGTTCGAGAAGCTCTCCCACCTCGACACGCTCGCCGCCACGAGCTACTTCGCCATCGGGGCGGACTACCCGTACGAGGCCCACAACGGGGCGACCTTCCCCGGTCTCTACGCGCTGATGGCGAACGCCCACGCGCAGCGGTACGGCACCTCGGAGGCGGAGCTCGGCGCGGTGGCCGTGAAGAACCACGCGAACGGCGCCCTCAATCCGCACGCCCACTTCCAGAAGCCGATCTCCCCGGAGATCTACCGCGCCTCCCCGGTCGTGGCCTCCCCGCTCCGCCTGTACGACTGCTGCCCGTTCTCCGACGGCGCCGCCGCCGTGGTGGTGACGGCCCGGGAGCGGTTCCCGCATCCGGCGGCCGAGCCGCTCGTGGTGCGGGCCTCGGTGCGGGCCGGCTCCATCGGGGACATCCAGGACCGCTCGACCCTCACCGCGCTGCCGGCGACCCGGCGCGCCGCGGAGCGCGCCTTCCGCACCGCCGGGATCGAGGCGGGCCGGATCGGCTTCTTCGAGGTCCACGACTGCTTCACCATCGCCGAGCTCATCGCGCTCGAGGACCTCGGCCTCTTCCCGCCCGGGGCCGCCGGGCGGGCGACCGTCGACGGGATCACCGCCCACGACGGGGCCCATCCGGTGAACCCCTCCGGAGGGCTCAAGGCCAAGGGGCACCCGGTGAGCGCCACCGGCGTCGGGCAGGTGGTCGAGATCTTCGAGCAGGTGAACCAGCGGGCCGGGGGCCGCCAGGTGCCCCGGACCGAGACGGCCCTCGCCCACAACGTGGGGGCCACGGGGAGTTCCTGCTCCGTCCACATCTTCGGACGGCGATGACGGAGGCCCGAGCGGTGGCGGACGCGGAGGGGCGGCACTCGATCGCCGAGTTCCGGCACGGGTACGAGGAGGAGGGGCGGCTCCGGGGATTCCGATCCGGGTGCGGGTTCGTCACGGCCACCTGGGGGCTCCGGTGCCCGAGGTGCGGCGCGGCCGATCTCGCCGAGGCGACCCTCTCCGGGCGGGGCCGGGTGGCGGCGTTCACCGTGCAGAACGTCCCCTCCGACGAATTCCTCAACGAGGCGCCCTACGCCTACGTGGTCGTGGACCTCGAGGAGGGGGGCCGGATCAGCGGCTGGATGCCGTCGGTGCGCCGCCCGGAGGAGCTCGCCCTCGGGGCGGCGGTCCGTTGGCTCCCGAGCTACAAGCCGGGGGTCCTGTTCGAGCGGGAGCCGCCGCCCGCGGAGCGGACGGGGGCGTGAGGGCGACGACGGGAGCGACGGCGGCGACGGTGGCTCCCGGGGCGCGGCCGTGGCGCGCCCACTACCCCGCGCACGTGCCGGCGGAGCTCCCGATCCCGGAGGTGCCGTTGCCCGAGCTGCTCCGGGAGGCGGCGGCGCGGTTCGGGGATCGGGACGCGCTCATCTACTACGGGGCCCGCTGGAGCTACCGCGAATTCTGGGAGATCACCGGCCGGATCGCGGCGGCGCTCGCCGCCCAGGGATGGGGCCCGGGCGACCGGATCGCCCTCTACCTGCCGAACAGCCCGGCGTATCCGTTCTGCTTCTACGGGGCGCTCCGCGCCGGTCTCACGGTGGTGCCCACGAGCCCGCTGTACGTCGGCCGGGACCTCGAGCACCTCCTGGCGGACGCCCGCCCCCGGGCGATCGTGACGCTCGAGGTCCTCTACCCCAACCTCGCGGCGGTGGCTCTCGCGGAACCGCGCCCGTGGGTCTACGTCGCCCGGGTCCGGGATTTTTATCCCCTGCCGAAACGGTGGTTCGTGAACCTCGTCCTCCGGCGCACCGGCCAGCCGACCCGGTTCCCGAAGGACCCGTCGGTCCGCCGGTTCGCGGAGCTGCTCCGCCCGGGCACCCCGCCGACGGTCGCCATCGACCCGTCCCGGGACGTCGCGGTGTTCCAGTACACGGGCGGGACCACCGGCCGGCCGAAGGCGGCCATGTTGACCCACCGCAACCTGGTGGCGAACGCCCTCCAGTGCCGGGCCTGGTTCGCCATCCAGCCCCCGGGGACCGGCGTGGTCCTCGCGGCGATCCCGTTCTTCCACGTGTACGGGATGACGGTGGCGATGAACTTCCCCATCTCCGAGGGCGCCTCCATCGTGCTCGAGAACCGGCCGGAGGTGGGCGAGATCCTCCGGCTCGTCGCCAAGTGGCACCCGACGGAGTTCCCCGGGGTGCCGGCCCTGTACCAGGGGATCAACAACCATCCCGATACCCCGAAGTACGATATCCGGTCGATCCGGGTCTGCGTGAGCGGATCGGCGCCGCTCCCCGGCCCCGTGGCCCGCCGGTTCGAGGAGCTGACCGGAGGGTACCTCGTCGAGGGGTACGGGCTCACCGAGGCGAGCCCGGTGACCCACGCGAACCCGATCCAGGGGGAACGTCGGGAGGGCTCCATCGGCCTCCCGCTGCCGGAGACCGACCAGCGGATCGTCGATCCTGAGGATGGGCGGCGCGAGATGCCCGTGGGCGCTCCGGGCGAGCTCTGCGTCCGCGGTCCCCAGGTCATGTCGGGGTACTTCAACGAGCCGGCGGAGACGGCCCTCGTCCTCCGCGATGGCTGGCTGTTCACGGGGGACATCGCCCGGGTCGACGGGGACGGGTACGCCTACATCCTCGACCGGAAGAAGGACCTGATCGACGTGGGCGGATTCAAGGTGTACCCCCACGATGTGGAGGAGGTGCTGCTGCAGCATCCGGCGGTGCGCGAGGCGGTAGTGGTCGGCCTGCCGGACGCGAGCCTCGGCGAGATCGTCGGGGCGTACGTCGTCCGGGACCCGGCGCGCCCGGTCCCGGCCGAGGAGCTCATCGCGTTCGTCCGTTCCCGGATCGCCCACTACAAGGCCCCCCGGCGGATCGAGTTCCGGACCGAGCTGCCCCGGAGCGGGATCCAGAAGGTGCTCCGCCGGGTCCTCCGCGCCGAGTTCGAGGCCGCGCACCGGCCGCCCGCGGCGGACGGGACGCCGCCTTCGCCGTCGCCGCCCCCGCTCTCCCCGCCCTCGCCACCCTCGCCGCCGGGCTCCGGGCGGGCGGGGGGGTGAACCGGGCCGGTCGGACGGCCGGATCTCCCCACGTCGCGATCCCCCCGCTCCCTCGCCCGCGCCCCGGAGCCCGCCTCGGGGCGCCCCGGGCCCGCCGTTCGGCCCCGCCCGGGAGGCTTATGGGCGGCCCGGTGGATGACCGGTTCCCGGGGCGTCCGTTCCGGCCCGCTATGGCGTCCACCGCAACCGTGCCCGTCCTCCTTCTGGCGATGCTCCTGCTCCTCGGCGCCCAGCCCCTCGGCGGTGCGGCCCCCGGGGCCACCGCCCCCGGCGCGGCCCTCCCCGGCCCGGTCCGCCCGATCTCCCCCGTGGTGGCGGTCGCCGGGTACGGGGCCCCCTCGGCGACCCCCATCGGCCGCCCGTCGGCCGTCGGGTCCCCCGACCCCGCCCGGACGGGGGGAGGCGCGCTCCGGCCCCCGGTCCCGGTCGGGCCCCCGCCGCCGGCCGGTCCCCCGGACCTCGGGCCCCGGGCCGGCCCGGTCGATCCCTACGCGATCTACACCGGCGAGCCGGCCCCGATGGGGATCGCCGATTATGGCCTCGCCGGGAACGGGAGCCCGTACCACTACGCCACCCCGGCGCTCCGAGGGTTCGCGAACGTCACCAATCTCTCCGTCCGGGACGGCTCCTCCTCGGGGAACTTCGTCTCCTTCGAGCTCGACGGCAACGTGGTCCTCGCCGGGAACGGCTCCCGGTTCGTCTACTGGGCGCAGTCGGTGGCGGAGCTCAACACGAGCTCCGGCTTCATCGTCTTCTTCGATGCCCTCTGGAACGAGAGCGGCCCGGCCGCCTCCCTCGCCCCGGCGACCGTCTCGGGAAACGGCACGGTGGCCACCTCCCGGATCCAGCAGGACGAGTACACGGACACCGCCGGGCCCGGCTCCGCGGGGAGCTTCGCGCCGTTCCCCGAACCCGGCCCGCTCGGTCTCGAACTTCTGACCTCGAATGCGTCGGCGGGGCCGACGGTCACCTTCGGGTTCCGGGTCGGCGCGGGCTGGGTCCCGTACGACACGGTGACCTTCCATCTGCCCGGATCGCCCCGCAGCGACGGATTCGTCGTCGACGGATCCACCTACACGCCCGCCACCACCTTCTACGACGCGGAGTTCGTCCTCGGGGGGCCCGGGGCCAGCGGCACGGCCGCCGTGGTCACCTCCCAAATGACCTTCGCGCTCGACGCCTGGGCCGGGCACAACTACGCGGCCGTGGCCTCGGCGTGGAACTTCGGCAGCGACTCCCTCGGGACCGTCTCCGGCATCGTGGACACCATCCATCTCGATGCGGCGTTGGGGTTCGTGGGGGCGTTCCTGGGATCGGGCAGCGGTCTCCTGGGTCCGCTGTACAATGCGACCTCCGTGGGATGGGTGGCGGTGACCGTGGGGCTTCCCGACGGCTCCCTCGCGACGAACGGGGCGGCCGCCGGTCCCTTCGACGGCTCGCCGCTCCTTCTCGTGGCGGCCCCCGGCCCGATCAACGTCAGCGTCGCGCTCAACGGGTTCCTCTTCGGATCCGGGACGGCGGAGGTCGTGGCGGGCCAGACGGTGAGCCTCGACCTCTCCACCCGGCCCCTCTCGATCCTCCAGTTCCAGTCGGTGGGTCTCCCCGGCGGGGTCCCGTGGTCGGTCTCGGTCGGGACGGTGACCGATGGGTCGACCGAGGCGAACCTCTCCTTCCCCCTCCCCGTCGGGTCGTACGTCTATGCGGTGAACCCGGTCCCGGGGTACCGGGTCGTCCCCGGCGGCGGCCCCGTCGAGGCGGTCGCGCCCGGGGTGAATCTCTCCCTCACGTGGACGGCGGCGCTCTATCCGGTCTTCTTCAACGAGACCGGCCTGCCGCTGCCGACGAACTGGACGGTGAAGGTGACCTACCTCGGGGAGACCTACACCGCCTTCGGAGACCAGGCGGGGGTGGTCGGGATGGCCCCGGCCGGGTCGTTCCAGTTCTCGGTCGCGACGGGCGCCCCCTACCGGCCGGATCCGGCGAACGGTTCGGGAACGATCCTCGACCGTCCGCAGGCGTTCTCCATCGCGTTCACGGTGGAGAACGGCACGGTGGAGGGGACCGTGACCCCCGCCACCGCCACCGTGGCGCTGGGGGAGGTCGTGCTGGCGGGAACCGGCTCCGGGGGCTACCGGGTCGTGCTCCCTCCCGGCCCCTATCCGTTCAACTTCTCGGCGCCCGGGTACACGGAAATCTTCGAGTGGATCGTGGTGGAGCCGAACCGGACGCTCTACAACAACGTGACCCTCCTCCGCCCCGCGGCGCCCCGCCTCTTCACCGGCGACCTCCCCGAGATCGGGATCGTGGCGGTCGCGGCGGTCCTTCTGGTGGCGGCGGTGGTGGTGATGAACCGCCGCCGTCCCCGGTCGCCGCCCCCCGAGCCCGAGCTGGCGGAGATCCCGTTCTACATCCCGCCCGAGCCGGCCGAGCCGGAACACGCCGACCCGTGAACCGTTCCCCGGCCGCGGAGCGGAACCCGAACCGGCCGGGCGGCTCTCCCGACAGGGCGCCCGCGAACGCAGCGATCGGCGATGGGCCGGTGCGCGGACTCGCGGGGCCGTCCCCGCCCCCGGGACCGATGCGTTCGAACGCCGCGCCGCGTGGCGTCCGGTGAGGGTCCCCGAGGGTCCTCCGGAGATCCGACGGGGATCCCACCGGGTCGTCCCCTACTTTAGGTTCCCCGGAGTTCGAGGAGGGAGTCCGGCCGTGCTGGAGGGTGGCTCCTCGAACCTCGGGGATCCCTCCGAAAAGGCAAACCTATCCCGGAGACGCCTCGACGAAA
>JAJZDH010000066.1:7477-8806 GCA_021828665.1 Thermoplasmata archaeon | reverse complement strand
CCAACTGCTGATACTTGAGGACACTCCACACTTGTTCGTCGGGGTCCAGCTCCGGCGCATACGGCGGGAACCTCCGCGTCTCCAACCGCGGTCGATGCTCCCACAGGAACGTCTTCACCTCCGCCGACCGGTGGATCCGCCCGTTGTCCCAGATTGCCATTCGCCGACCCTCCACCCCCTCCAGCAACTGCTCCAAGAACCAGAGCCCTCGGCTCCCGTCGATGCTCTCCTCGTGGATGTCGAAGAACGCGCCCCGTCCGGGCTCACCGCCGAGAAGTGATTCGGCTTCAGTCAATTCCTCTGCGGATTCCGCATCTCCGGGCACGACCCCGCGGGCGCCGTGTGGAGCAAGCGGTCGACCGGTCGGCGGCGGACGGTCCGGGCCGTGGCATGGGAGCGCCATTCCGGCGGCAACCCCTGGAGTTGGATGCGGCCGAAGGGCCGGGGGGGCCATCCAGTGGTCAGGCCGGACCGATCGGGAGATCATACCGCACGAAGGGCCCTTCCATGTACTCGAGAACCTTCGGTTGGCCGGCCTGCGATCCGATCTCGAAGGCGGTGCGCAGCGCCGACCGACTCTCCGCCTCCGTCGGTGGAGGGAGCACCAGCGAGGTGGTCTTCACCGGCGTCTGGTGCCGGTCGATGCAGACGAGGTGCGCCTCGAACCGGGGAAAGGCCAACTGGAAGAGCCGCAGCTGCAGGGCCACGTCCGGGGGAGGCGGGATCGCGAGGTAGCTCTTCATCTCGAAGAACCGGCCGACCCCGTCCCAGTAGTCGGGTTGCGCGTAGACCCCCACCCGACCGTCGATGAGGATGACCCGCGACTTCGGCCGGGGAAGCCCGAAGATCTCGCTCTTGCGGAACGCCTGGAGCACCTCGCCGAACCGGAGGAGCATACGGTCCCGCTCGGGGGCCGGGATCTCCACCGCCCCCTCCTCCAGGGCCTCATCGAAGAGTCGCTCGATCTCGGCTCGCATCGCCGTGAGCGTGGGCCGCCGCCCCTGGCGGAACTCGTGGCCGAACCGGCTCTGCGCCCCATCGATCGCGCGCCCCGCGGCCTTCGCCACCTCGCTCTGGGGGGTGGGAGGCGGCCGTGGGTAGGTCGCATCCACGATCGCGTGCACCGGGATCGTTCGAATCGTCGTCATCGTTCCCGTCGGGAGCCACCCGTCGCAAGCGAAGGGCCCCGCTTGAGGTACATCCTCGGCCGGGCCGATCCCGGCCGCGTGCGGAGGCCGAAACGACGGGTGCGCCGGGATTCTCCGCCGCAGCGGGCCCGTCACCCCGCGAGTCCGGGACCTCGAGGAAATGCCCCTCGCGTTCCCGCCA
>JAJZDH010000066.1:0-7467 GCA_021828665.1 Thermoplasmata archaeon | reverse complement strand
CTCTCCCGGGCGAAGCAAAATGTCCATCGATAGGACATGGCGTGTGGCCTATGTATAGGTTGCGCCATTAGCTGCTAAAGCCCTCGCGTTCCCGCCAGCCCCGAGGTCCGGAGGATCCTACGCCTCCCGAACCAACGCGGTCGACCCCATTTTACGTGGTCGCCCGCCGCGTCCCCTCCGGGAGACCCCGGACGCCTCCCCCTCCCCGAAGATCGGCTGGGGGGCCCAGAACCCCAGCGGCCTCTCCGGGACCGTGGTCGACCCTACCGGCGCCCCCACCCCCTTCGCGGATGGAGCGAAGCTTCGGCGTGCCGAGCCTCCAAGGCTCCTGGTGGGAATCCCCGATACGGTCGGTGGATTCGGGCGCCGTGACTGGGGCCGGCCCGGAACCGGAGGCTCCGTCGGGGACCCGCCCCCTCCGGAAGGCACCGCGGGCGCCGTCCGTGGGCCCGAGGCTCAAGCGACCGGACCGGAGGCGACGGGCGGGCGGCCGAAGTCGGGCAGGGTGCCGGCTTTCCAGACGAAATAGACGGAAGGGGTCAGCAACGCGAGGGCGACGTACAGCAGGGTCGTGTTCGTGGCGAGTCCGATGAGCACGATGACCAGCATGGCGCCCGCCGTCAGCGGGGCCAGGATGCGGTAGCCCGCGTGGAGATGCAACCCGCCCTGTTCGATCCCCATGGACCGGTGGGCCCGTCGCAGGCCCACGGTGGCCGTGATGGCGTCCAGGGCGAACTCCAGCATCAGGAAGAACCCCGCCGCCGTGAGCACCACGCTGAAGAAGGCGAACACCGACGACGAGGTGAGCTCGGTCACCTGGACCACGATCTCGGCCATCGTGATGACCACCACGGCCACCCACGGGCTGCGGAACCGTGCGTGCAGGCGGCCGAACGCCTTCGGAAAGATCCCATCCCGCCCGAGGGCGTACCAGGCGCGGCTCAGGATGAAGGCGGTCAGCCACAGCGAGCTCGCGGTGGATACGATCACCGTGAGGTCCATCGCCCACGCCGCCGAAGGCATCACGACCCCGATCCAGGTGGCCAGAGGGTCGGGACTGGACGCCAGGGCCCCGAGCGGGGTCTCGGCGATCATGAGCGGCATGGTGATCATGTAGATGGCGAAGACCGAGAACAGGCCGATGATGCCGGATTTGCCGGGCCATTCCCGGGGCCGTTGCGCCTCCTCCGAGGCATAGCTGTCGATCTCCCATCCGTCGAGGATCGTCGCCACCACCACCAGCGCCAGGGCGAAATCGAGCGGATGGACCCCGAAGGAGAAGAACCACCCCGCCGAGATGGGGTTCACGGTGTGCCCCGGCAGCGCGAGCAGCCCGATCCCGAGGAACGCCCCCAGGAGGACCACTTCGACGAGGAGGAACGCCTCGGTGAAGCGCGCGGTGGGGCGGGCTCCGAGCAGGAGCGGGATGGCGGCCACGAGCGCCCACAGGATGCCGACCATCGCCTGCCAGAACAGGCTCGAGACCATCGATCCCGGGATCGTCCCGACGGCGGCGAGCAGCGAGAGCGTGTACGCGCCGGCGGGAACCAGGATCGGGGGCAGGGACATGAAGTAGGCGAGGGTCACGATCCACCCCTGGAGGCCGCCGAACCGTCGCCCCACCACGCGGGCTCCCCAGTGGTAGGAAGCGCCGGCGTGGGGATAGTGGATGTTGAGCTGCCGGAAGATGAGCGCCGCGAAGAGGAAGAACGGGAACGCCACGACGACCGACATGATCGCCTGGGGACCGGCGTAGGCGACCATCACCCCGAACGCCGCGGCGATGCTGAACGTCGGGGCCACGCTGGAGGTGGACAGGGGGACCAGATCCAGGAGGTGGAAGACCCCGGCCCGGAGCTGGTGGGGCCCGGCGCCGCCCGGGGCCGCGGGATGGGCGGGCTCCTCGTTGGTTCCCATGCGGAGATCGTCCACCGCCCGCCGACCGGCCGGCGCCGGGACGCGTCGGGCGGACCCGGGCCCCGCAGATAACCATTATGTCCAATTGCAAAAACGTAATACCGGACCGCCCCGGTCGGCCGCGTCCCCGGGCCCGCGGCGGCGCTCCGGAAGCGATCGACCCCGGTCGGCGGGAGCGGCGGAAGGCCGGGGGGGGCCCCGGCCGGGCGGAGCGCCCACGTCGCGGCGCGGGGGCCGGAACCGACGGGGGCCCGGGATGGCGCGCCGCGACGGTCGGTCCCCCGCCGATCAGCGGTAGGCCCACACCACCGACTGGCCGAGGAACCGCCACGGCACATCGATGTGGCCGAACCGGGCCCGCCGAAGGAGGTCCAACTCGTGGCTGACGGTCGTCGGGTGGTCGAAGAGGTCGTGACGGTGCCAGACCCGGGCGTCCGCCGAGGAGGCCCGACCGCCCTCCGAGGGGACCCCGGCCGCGATCTCCCGGAACCGATTGTCGAAGAGAGGGTCCTCGGGCAGATGGTCGTCGGCGTTGCCGAAGTACCCGCCGGAGGGAAGCCAGCCGGCCACGACCCGGAACAGGCGGCCCTTCTCCGGATCGGTGAGGTGATGGATCGCGAGGGCGGAGATCACCGCATCGAAGGGACCGGCGAACTTGAGGTCCACGAAATGGCCCCGGTGGAATTCGACCCGGTCGCGATGGGCGCGGGTCTTGGTCCGCGCGCGGCGGAGCATCTCCTCGGAGATGTCCACGGCGGTCATCCGGGCGTGCGGGAAGGCCGTCAGGAACCGTTCGGTGAGCGTACCGGTCCCGCACCCCAGCTCGAGGACCGAGAAGGCCCGGGTCGGCAGGTACGGCACGCCCCATTCCAGCATCTGGTGGAGGTCGCGGTACCGCGGCATGGTCCGCCGCGCGGTGGAATCGTACCCCGACGCTTCGCGATCGAACTCTTGGCGTGAGGTCCCGCGCGGCATCTTTCGGTTCCGGGTCCGACAACCTCCGGAGGGGATATCGGCTCGGGAGGAGGGCGCGGCCCGACCGGCCCGCGTCCGTCGGGCCGACCGGGGCCCCCTCAGGCCACGGCGGCCACGACCCGGTTCGAGTAGTGGCTCCAGACGACCCCGGTCTCCCGGAACCCCGCCTGGCGGAGCCGCCGCAGGTGATCGTCGAGGCCGAGGTCGGGCGGGTGACCGTGCTGCGGCGGCATCCTCCGGGCCCGTTCCGCGAGCTCCGGGGCGAGGGCGGGCTCCCGGGCGATCGCGGCCCACCAGTCGTCCCAGCTCTCGGCCCCCGAAAGGGCCCGGTAGGCGGAGGTGGCCCGGGCGCTGATGGCGCGGGCGGCGTTCCCCAACCGGGGGGATTCCGCCGGAAACGCGAGCGCGTCCCCGTTCAGGAAGAGGCCGCCCGGCCGCAGGAGGCGGTGCAGCGTCGTGTAGAGCGCCCCGAGCTCGTCGAGGGAGAGCCAGTGGAGCGCCGTGGTGGAGAGGACGGCGTCGACCGGGGAGGCCCTCAGGGCCCGGGGCCATCCGGTCGTCCGCAGGTCGGCGTCGATCCATCCCAGCCGCCCCGAATGCGTCCCCAGCACCTCGCGGCCGAGCCTCAGGAGGACCGGATCGAAATCGAGGGCATCCACCCGGGCGTTGGGAAATCGGCGGAGCAACCGGTCGGCGAGCCCGCCCGGACCCGACGCGAGGTCCACCGCGAGGAACGAGGGGGGGAGGTCGACCTCGAGGAGCGAGAACATCGCCTCGAAGCGGGCCTCGCGGAGAGGGAGGTACCCGGTCTGCTGGCGCTCCCACCGACGCCACCACCCTTCCCAATCCACCGGGCGCCGGGCGGCGTCCGGACCGGCCGCTGGCGCCCCGGCACCGTCGTTCATCCCTTCCCCGCCCGGTCCCCGACCCGCGCCCCTTCTTGAGCTCTTGGCGCCCCGCGGGGCGCCGTGGTCCCGGGCGCCGGGGCGGGGGAAACCGGCGGGACCCGACGCCGCGGCCGCGCGGCACCTTCCCGTTCTCGGGAACGGCTCGAGCGAGGTCTAAATACACGGGCCCGGTCCGACGGAGGATGCCGCACACGCCGGGCGCCATGCCCCCCATCGAGCCGTACCGCGTCAAGGTCGTGGAATCCATCCCCGATCCGACCCCGGAGGAACGGGAGGCCGCCCTGGTCCGGGCCGGCTACAACCTGTTCAACCTCCGGTCGGGGGAGGTGCGCATCGACCTCCTCACCGATTCGGGGACCGGGGCGATGAGCGACCGCCAGTGGGCGGCGCTCATGGTGGGGGACGAGAGCTACGCGGGCAGCCGGAACTTCTTCGCCTTCGAAGAGACGGTCCGCGAGATCACCGGCTTCCCCCACATCCTTCCCACCCACCAGGGGCGTGCGGCGGAGAACCTCCTCTTCTCGGCGCTCTGCCGACCGGGGACGGTCGTTCCGAACAACATGCATTTCGACACGACCCGGGCCCACGTGATGCACAACGGCTCCCGGGCGGTCAATCTCGCCATCCCCGAAGCGTACCGGACCCAGGATCCCCATCCGTTCAAGGGGAACATGGACGTCGCGGCGCTCGAGGAGCTCCTTGCCCGGGAACCGTCCGGCACCGTTCCCCTGGTCCTCATGACCATCACCAACAACACCGGGGGCGGCCAGCCGGTCTCCCTCGCGAACCTCCGGGAGGTCTCCGGGGTGGCGCGCCGGCATTCCGTCCCCCTCTACCTCGACATGTGTCGGTGGGCGGAGAATGCGTTCTTCATCCGCGAGCGGGAGCCGGGGATGTCGGGCCGCTCCGTCGCCGAGATCGGCCGCGAGATCTTCTCCCTCGCCGAGGGCGCCACGATGAGCGCGAAGAAGGACGGGCTCGTCAACATCGGCGGGTTCGTCGCGACCCGGAACCCGGAGCTGTTCGACCGGATGCGGGAGACGCTCATCCTGTTCGAGGGGTTCCCGACGTACGGCGGGCTCGCCCGCCGGGATCTGGAGGCGGTGGCCGTGGGCCTCCGGGAAGCGATGGATCTTTCCTACCTCCAGCATCGTGTCGGTCAGGTCCGGTACCTCGCCGAGCTCCTCGACGCCCGGGGGGTGCCGTTCCTGAGACCGCCGGGGGGACACGGCCTCTACCTGGACGTCCACCGTTTCCTGCCCCACCTGCCCGCCGAATCGTTGCCCGGCCAGGCGCTGGTGGTCGAGCTGTACCGGGAAGGGGCGGTGCGCACGGTGGAGATCGGGTCCATCATGTTCGGGGACGGTCCCGACCCGGCGACCTCCTCCGACCGGCCCCCGCTCGAGCTGGTCCGGCTCGCGATCCCGCGGCGGGTCTACAGCTCCTCGCAGCTGGCCTACGTCGCCGAGGTGGTCTCCCGGGTCTTCGAGCGCCGCGGACAGATCCGGGGATTCCGGATGGTGCACCGACCGGAGCGGCTGCCCCATTTCACGGCCCGGTTCGCTCCCATCGACGGCTTCGGCTGACCCTGGACGTCGTCGGCTCGCGGGGCCTCGGTGGGCCGGACGCTCCCCCATCGGAGCTCCGAGGCGGACGCGCGACCCGCCGCGGCCACCGATCCGCCCGGCGCGCCCCCCCCGCGCCGCTTGGCCCGGCCCTCCGGTGCCGGAACCGGAGAGCGGGGATCCTCCGGAACGGACCGGCGATGCCGCGTCCCCGGACCGTCCCCCCCACCGCCGTCCACCATCGGGGTCCGGCCCGAGGCAGGGGGGCCGGCCGCGTCCGGGCGAGCGTTCTATAAGCCCGGGCCCATCGGCTCCCTCGGCAATGTATCCGTCGATGGACGAGGTGACCAGCAAGGTCGCCTACGCGTACGCGAAGCAGCAGGCGGGGGTCGTGGGCAGCCTGGCCCTCCTCGCGGCGGCACCGGGGATCGCCTGGCTCCAGGGATCGTGGGAAGCGGCCCTGCTGGCCGGGCTTCTGGCGGCGATCCCGGGGGCGGTGTTCCTGTACATCACCCTGACCACGAAGGATCTCGAAAGGGTCGGGCACGCCGCCAAGAGGGTGTTCCCCGCGGCGGTCCTCGCGTTCCTCGCCCTGCTCGCTGCGTCGGTCCTGGTCGCCCCGCTCCGCCCGGGGGGGGCGCGGCTCGCCGACCTCGGCGGGCTCTGGATCGGGCTCGTCGCCACCGTGAGCTATCCGCTCCCGGTGCGCCGCGGCGCGACGGTGCTCTACCGCCCCGCCGCGGTGCGGCGGCTCGCGGATCGCCGGACGGTCGCCATCGGCCTGACGTTCCTGGTCGGACTGGCAGCGCTCGAGTTCCTCCCGGGAGGCTTCGCGGCCGCCGGGCTCCCCCTGGCGGCCCGGGGGGCCACCCTGCTGGCGCTCCTGGTGGCCGTTGCCGGCGTCGGTCTTTTCCTCCTCGGCGGAGCCGATCGGAAGGGGGTGGTCCCGGCGATGGCGGCGGCCGCCGTCGCCGCGGGGCTCCTCCTCGGGATCGCCGGAGATTGGGCCGGGTTCGGCGATCGGGCGGAGATGCTCGCGCTCACCTCGACCGCCGTTGCCGGGCTAATCGGGATCACCGTCGTCGTCCTCAACCCGCGGCTGACGACGGGCCGTCGGATCATCGCGCACCGGGCCTGAGCCGGCCTCCCCACCCGGGGGCCGGCGCCTCCCCGGGCGGGGCCGCGCCGATCCCGGCGGGGCGCGCTTTGGGGCCGGGGCACCGCTCCCCGCCCCCCCCTCGTTAAAATCCCCGATGGCGTTTCGAGAGGCATGGCCGAGACTCCGCCGGCGAGGCGATTCCAGCGCCTCCGTCCCGTGGCCGACCCGAGCGCGGGGGTGGAGACGGTCCCGAACGACGGGATGTGCCTCTCGGTATTCCTCCTCCTGGGCCGGCCCGATCCTTCCGGGGGGGTTCTTCTGGGGAGGATCGATCCGGGCCAGCCCTGGGGACGGTTGGGGGGATTGACCGCATCTCGGGTCCAGGCGATCGGGGATCGATGGATGCTGCCCTCGAGCCATCTGGTCGCGTATGAGTCTCCGACGGAAGCGGCTGCTCGGATCGCCACCGAGCAGCTCGAACGGCCCGGTCTCCCGCTCCAGGGTCCGGAGGTGCATTCGGAGACCGAGCACCGGCCGGGCCGCCCTCCGGAGGATCTCCATTGGGACCTCCATTTCCTGTATCGGGGCGCGTGGCCCCGCGATCTCGCCGTGGTGGCCCGTCCATTCCGGGAGTTGCGCTTCTTCTCCCCGAAGGAGCTCGGGACCCTCGAGATCGCCCGCGGGGGCGGCGACATCCTTCGCCTGGCCGGGATCCTCCCGTAACGGCCCCGCGGAAGTCTCCTCCCTCCGGCGGGGGGTGGCCGCCAACGACCGAGACCGGCCCGTCCCCCCCGGGGGGGCACCGCGGGCCGGAGCCGAGGGCGGGTCGCGGGCGCCGCCGACGCTCCGGGGCCGCACGGGGGGGGATCGGCGGGCGATGGGGCGGCCGGGAGGGTGGTCTCCCGGGGGGACCACCGCCCCGGGAATTCGGACGGGAAGCCGACGATGGGCCGTCGGGGAGCGGCCGGAGGCGAAGACCGCCCGGCCGAGGGCTTTAGCAGCT
>JAJZDH010000065.1 GCA_021828665.1 Thermoplasmata archaeon | reverse complement strand
GCCCGGGCCGCGGCGAGGGCGGCCCGGGCGGCCCCTCCCGCGCCGAGGACGGTCCACCGCCGACGGCCGCCGCCGGGGCCCAGCCTCTCCTCGGTCCATTGGAGGAGGGCGGCCACATCGGTGTTCGCGGCCACCGTCCGTCCCTCCCGGAAGGTGAGGGTGTTCGCCGCGCCGGCGCCCGCCGCCGACGGCTCCCTCCGGTCCGCGAGCTCGAACGCCGCCCGCTTGAGCGGCGCGGTCACGTTGAGGCCCCGGTACCCCGAACGGGCGAAGAACGGGAGCGCCCGGGCGAGCCCCCCGGGGGAGCCGATCTCGATCGCGCTGTAGAGGCCCCGGAGCCCGGCCCGCCGCATCCACCGGTAGTGGAGCTCGGGCGACCGGCTCCGTCCGACCGGGCGGCCCACCACCGCGAAGAGCGGCGCGTCGGCCGGCCCGTCGAGGAACCACCGCATCGGGGCGACCGGCAACTGGGCCGGTTCCACCGCCTCCGCGGCGCTGCCCGAGCGGGCGAAGACGTACCCCAGGCCGAGCCGGCGGGCGCCCGCCCGCAGGATCGCGCCGGAGCCTCCCGTGGTGAGCACGACGGACCGCCCGAGGGGGCCCGGGGGCCAGCCGGGGAGGACCCGGTCGAGGAAAACCTCCGTATCGGCGGCGAGGACGACCTTCACGATCGCCCCCTCCCGCGCCATCTCCGCGACGAGGGGGGCCGGCCCGCCCGGGGCCGCCTCCCCGTGGTATGACACGACCGGCCGCGGCGCCCCCGGGGCGGCGAGCCGGCCGGCGAGCGCGGCTCCGGCGGGAAGGTCCCGGCGGTACTCGAGATCGAGGAAGTCGAAGGGGGGGCCGGCGAGCGCCGTCAGGATCTCCTGGCGGCGCCGCCGCTCCGAGACGCCCGCGCCCCCTTCCGCGCGGGAACGGTACGCGGCCCACAACGGAAGCGCGGCCCCCGCGAGCTCCTCCCGGTGGTCCCACGAACCGTCGGGGAGCCGGTCCCACCGGATCTCCGCGATCTCCGCCCCTTCGCGGGCCGCCGCCCGGATCTCCCGACGCGCGTTTCGGAGCGTGCGCGCCGCGATCGTCGCCACGAGGCGGGGCCGTTCCACGGGGATCATCGCTCCGCGACCGTCTCCTCGACGGCGATGCCGAGGTGGCGGGCGGGCGGCTGCCGGAACGCCTCGACCTCGGTGCCGGGGCCGATCTCGGTGACGGCGACCGCCCCCGCGGCGGTCGCGAGCCGCACCGTCTCGGCTTCCTGCACGAAGAGGGTGCGCCGCTCCGGTCCGTCCTCGACCTCGATCCGGAGCAGCGGCCGCCGTTCGATCTTGAGCCGGCCGACCCGGACCGACCGGGCCGATCCGTCCCGCCGGACCGCGAGCACCCCCTCGCCGCTTCCGAGCTCGGCGAGGTAGCGGGTCGTCCCGTCGGCGAGAAGCACGTAGGAGTGGGCGGCGCCCGCGTTGACCCGGAACGGCCGCGGTCGCGTGTACCGCGATCCCGCCGCCTCGCTGAGGACCAGGAAGAGGAGCGCGGCGGAGCTTCCGACCAGGAGCCCTTCCTCCGGGGCGAGCAGGCTCGTGGTGTCCACCAGCACCCGGTCGCCGATCCCGGCCGGCCCGATCCCGGCCACCGGCCGCCGGGTCCATCCATCGGGGATCCGGTACGGGTGGTCGAGGAGGAGCTCGAGCCGGTCGACCTCCGCGACGGAACGGATCTCCACGACGACCGCCTCCGGCCCGTGCTCGAGGGCTCCGAGGAGCCCCGCCGCCGCCTCGGGGGTGGGCGCCTCGACCCAGAGCGGGGCCCGGTGGGCCCGCTCGGCGACCAGCGTCTCGACGGGGAGGATCCGCTCCCCGTCCCAGGCCACGGCGAGGGGGATGCCGGAGCGGAGCTCCGCCCGGACCTCCTCGAAGCCGGCCGGATCGGTAACCCGCCGGCGGAGGACGACGGTCGGGGCCGCCGCCCCCCCTCCCCGGAACGCCCGGTCGTCGGCGCTCCAGAACTCCTCGCCGGCCGCGGGTTCCCCGTCGGCGTCGACGAACCGCCGGAAGCCGCGCCGGCGGGCCCGCTCCAGGATCGGGCCCCGCGCGGCGGCGTTGCCGGCCCGGATCCACACCCGCACCCGGGGATGCGGATCGTTCATGCGGCCGGCCGGTCCCGGTCGGCGTGGACCCGCTCCTCCACCCGGCGGAGGAACGGCCCGCGCGGCCGCTGCTGGAAGAGCCGGCGACCGATGCAGATCCCCGCCGCCCCCTCCGCGAGCGACGCGTCGATGAAGCGGAGGACCCCCTCGGCCCCTTCGCCGTCCGGGGCCGACTCGCCGCCGCTCACCAGGATCGGGACGGGGGTCGTGGCCACCGTCCGGCGGAACTCGGCCGGATCTCCCGGGTGGCTCGTCTTGATCACGTCCGCCCCCAGGTCGGCGGCGGCCCGGGCGGCGTGCCGGAGCTCCTCGGGCCGGGGCGGCCGCGGGCCCTTGACGTAGGCCATGCACAGGAGGGGGACTCCGGCGGCGCGGCAGCCGTCGGCGGTCCGGCCGAGCGCCTCGAGCATCGCCGCCTCCCCCGGGGTCCCGAAGTTCACCTGGACGGAGACCACGTCGGCGCCGAGGGCGGCCGCCTCGGCCGGCGAGCCGACGAGGACCTTGTGGTCCGGCGCCGGCCCGAGCCCGGTCGAGGCGGAGAGGTGGATGCCGAGGAGGGTGCGGGGCCCGAGGTGGGGCACCACCCGGTCGACGGCGCCCTTCGGGACGATGAGGAGGTCGGCCCCGGCGGCGACCAGCTCCCCGGCGAGCCCGCCGATCTCCTCGAGCCCCTCGATCGGTCCCAGGGTCACCGAATGGTCGAGGGGGACCGCGAACAGCCGGCGGCCCGACGGAGGGAAGAGGCGGCGGAGCCGCAGCGCGCGTCCGGACAAGGGCTCTCCCCGCGGCGGCTACTCCGAACGGCGGACGGCTCCGGTCACCGGCCGGCTCACGGGGCGGGGGCGCCGGTCCCGGCGGGCCCGACGGCGCCGTCGAGGAGGAGCCGGTGGAGCGCGAACCCCCGCCGCATGGCGTCCCACATCTCGCGCCGGATCTCGGGGGTCGCGGCGAAATCGGCCACCATCTGGTTCACCCAGCGGGAGTGGTCCTCGTCCGCGGTGACGTGGAGGGTGTAGTAGGTGAGCGGGCCGTCGGCGACCCCGTAGTGCTTCCGGAACGCCGGCAGCAGCCGGGCGCACAGCTCCACGTTCGGGGGCTCGGAGGATCCGCCCGCCGAGACGTAGAACGGCACCTCCCGGTTCAGGTACAGGAAATCGTCCATCGCGACGAGGGTGCTCGGCAGCGGCTCCGTCGCCAGCACGCGGTCGCGGGGAAGCCCGAGCCCCTCGCAGAACCTCAGCCAGAGCTCCGGATGCCCGGGCTCGTGGCCCTTGGGGTCCCCCGCCTCCTCCACGAGCTGGTCGAGGACCATCTTCCGGTACGGGTCGTACCGGGCCTCCCAGGAGCAGCGGCTGAACCGGAGCGCCATGGCGATCGGCACGCAGGCGAGCCACGGGTAGAACTGGGCCGCCCAGGCGTGGAGGAGTTCCCGCGACGCCTCCCCCCGCTCGACCAGGTCGAAGAACGGATGCGTCCGGAACGGATGGTGCGCCATCTTGTACCGCGTGAGTTCGTCCCGGAAGCGGGCCCCCTCGAACCGGATCCATACGGGTTCGTCCATGGTGCAACCCCCCCGGGACCCCCCCGGGGTATTTGGAAGCCAAGGTTCACCGGGAAACCTCGGCCGTTAAGGTCCCGGGACGGGCTTCCCCGGTCGTGCCCGACGTTCCGGTCGCCACCGCCCCGGCCCCCGCCGTGGACCGGTCCCCCGCCCGGGCGGCGGCCCTCGTGCCGCCGTTCGGCCCGCTCACGGGGGTCCGGGTCGTCGACAGCGGCCGGTTCGTGGCCGGGCCGTGGGCCGCGACGTACCTCGGGGAGTTCGGGGCCGAGGTCGTCCACGTCGAGCGCCCGCCGTTCCACCGGCCGTTCGCCGACCCCACCCGGTCGCTGCCGCCGCTCCTCCCCGTCGGGGCGCCGCCGGAGCGGCAGGTCTCGGAGTCGTGGGTGCAGTACGGCCGGAACAAGCTCTCCGTCAGGATCGACCCGGCCCGGCCGGAGGGCCGGGAGCTCCTCCTCGAGCTCCTCGCGGCCTCCGATCTCTGGATCGAATCCTCCCGGCCCGGCACCTACGACCGGCTCGGCCTCTCCGACGAGGTCGTCCGGGCCCGCTGCCCCGCGCTCACGGTGGTCCACGTCTCCGGCTACGGCCGGAGCGGCGATCCGGACCGGATCCGGGCCCCCTCCTACGACCTCACGGCGCAGGCGTTCAGCGGGTTCCTCGCGATCCAGGGGGATCCCGCGCCGGCGCCGCCGATGCGGGCGGGAACGGCGCTCAACGACACCGTGACCGGCCTCGCCGCCGCGGCGGCGGGGCTCATGGGGCTCCTCGCGGCCCGGCGGACCGGGCGCGGCCAGGTCATCGACGTGGCGCAGTACGAGGTCTTCTTCACCCTCCTCGAGAACATGGCGCTCGACTTCTTCGCCCGGGGGGTGGTGCGGGGCCGCCACGGGAACGCCCATGCGCGGCTCCACCCGTACGACCTCTACCGGGCCCGCGACGGCTTCGTCGTCCTCGCCGCCCCCACGCCGGAGTCGTGGCGGCGGGTCGCCGACCTCATCGGGGCGAACGACCCGCGCTGGGACGACATGGCGTACCGCACCGCGCACCGGGCCGAGGTCGATAGGGCCATCGGCTCCTGGGTGGGCGCCCGCACCGTCCGGGAGCTCGAGGCGATCGGACGGGCGCACGACACGGCCCTCTCGGGGATCTTCGACATGGCGGCCATCGCCGACGATCCGCACTACCGGGCGCGGGGGATGTTCCTCTCCTGGGAGGACCCGGTGGCGGGGCCGGTGACCGGGGCCGGGATCGCCCCCCGGTTCTCCGACACCCCCGGCGCGGTGTGGCGGGGGGCGCCGTGGCTCGGCCAGGACAACGACGCGGTCCTCGGCGGGCGGCTCGGCCACGGACCGGAGGAGCTCCGCGCCTGGCGGGGGGCCGGGATCATCGGCGAGGACCCCCCGGGGAGGCCCGGGCCGGACCCCGCGCCGCCGGCGGGGCCGGCGGCCTCCGGCGCGGGGGGGGCGCCGTGAACCTTCCCGAGCCCCCGGTCGCCGAGGACCCGATCCGGGAGGAGGTGCGGGCCCTCGACCGGGCCGTGGACCTCGGGCGGAGCTACCGGTGGGCCGACCGGGGCGACACCTTCCCCTGGGCCACCTTCCGGGCCCTCGGCCGCGCCCGGCTCCTCGGGCTCACCCTGCCGGAGGCGGTGGGGGGGCGCGGCCTTCCGATGCGACGGGCCGCCCGGGCGCTCTTCGAGCTCGCCTACCGCGGCGGCACCACGGCGGCCAAGCTCGCGCTCCAGCCGGAGTTCTCGAGCCTCCTCGCGCGCCGGGGGAGCCCCGCGCTCGTGGCCGCGTACTTCGCCCCGCTCCTCGCCGGCGAGATGCTGGTCGGGAACCAGATCACCGAGCCGTCGGCCGGCTCCGATGTCGGCGCGATCGGGCTCACCGCCCGCCGGGAGTCCGACGGCTACCTCCTCGACGGCACGAAGAGCCAGGCGGCGTTCGCCGAGGAGGCGGCGGCGGCGATCGTCTACGTCCGGGTCGTCGGCCCCGGGGCTCCCGACGGGATCTCCGCGCTCCTGGTGCCGCAGGAGGCGCCGGGGATCGACCGCGCCGCCGGTTCCGACTACGGCGAGCGGTGGATGCGGCGCGGCCGCGTGGGGTACCGCGGGGTGCGCGTCCCGCTGGCGCACCGGCTCGGCGCCGAAGGGGGGGCGTTCGCGGACCTCAAGGAGGAGCTCACCCACGAGCGGGCGCTCCTTGGGGCGGTCTACCTCGGCGTCGCCTGGGCCGGCTGGGAGGAGGCGGTCCGGTACGCGGGGGAGCGCCACACCTTCGGCCGGCCCCTCGCCGACCGCCAGGCGGTGGCGTTCCCCCTCGTGGAGGACCTGGTCCGGCTCCGGGCCGCCTGGGCCCAGCTCGACCTCCTCCTCGGCCGCCTCGACGCGGGAGAGCCCGCGGAGGCGGAGGCGGCGCTCTCGAAATGGTACTGCGGCGAGGTGGCGCTGCGGGCCGCCGATCACGCGATGCAGGTGCACGGCGGCGCCGGGTACTCCGAGGAGCTCCCCGCCGCCCAGCGGTACCGCGACCTCCGGAGCGCCCGGGTGGCGCACGGGACCGACGAGGTCCTGCGCCATCTCGCGGCCCGCCGCCTGTGGGGCGGCCGGTCGGCCACCACCGGCGCCGCGGCCTCCGCTCCGGCGAAGAAGGGTTGAAGAGCCCGGGGCGGTGAGGGTCGGCCGTGCAGGTGGCCCGCTACCGGGTACGCCTCGACCTGGAGCCGGAGGGCGGGCGGTTCCTCGGCGAGGCGGAGATCGCCGTGGCCGACGCCCCGGAGTCGATCGTCTTCCACGCCCAGGAGCTCACCGTCGACCGGCTCCTCCTCGACGGCCGGCCGCATCCGTTCCGGCTCGTTCCGGAGGCCGAGGAGCTCCGGCTGGGGCCCTCCGCCCCCGGCGCGCACTCGGTGGCGGTCTCCTTCTCGGGCCGGATCGCGGAGCGGGGGCTCGTGGGCCTCTACCGGTGCCGGTTCCCCGGCGGCGCGGTGGTCGTCTCGATGATGTTCCCGAACGGGGCCCGGCGCGTCTTCCCCTGCGTCGACGATCCCGCGGTGAAATCGGTCTTCGAGTTCACCCTCGTGGGCGCGCCGGGCAGCGTGGCGATCTCCAACACCGACGGCGACCCCGTGCCGCGGAGCGACGGCCGGACGGAGGTCCGGTTCCGGCCCACTCCTCCCATGTCGACGTACCTCCTCTTCCTCGCCTCCGGTCCGTTCGCCTGGCACCGCGGGCCGCCGGGGCCGGTCCGGATCGACGTGGCGCTGCCCCCCGGCCGGGAGGCGGCCGGCCGGTTCGCCGCGGAGCACGCCCATCGGTCGCTCCGGGCGTTCGGCGCCTACTACGGGATCCCGTACCCGCTCCCCAAGCTCGACCTCGTCTCGGTCCCCGATTTCTGGGCCGGGGCGATGGAGAACTGGGGGGCCATCGCCTTCCAGGAGACCCGGCTCCTCGCGGAGGCCGACACCGGCGCCCGCGCCCGCCGGCGGATCCGGGAGACCGTCTCCCACGAGATCGCCCACCAGTGGTTCGGCAATCTCGTGACCATGGTCGCGTGGAACGACTTCTGGCTGAACGAGAGCTTCGCGAGCTTCATGCAGGCGCGCATCGATGCCCGGCTGTACCCCGGGCTCGACACCGAATCCGACTTCTTCCTCGCGCTGCCGCGCTGGGGGCTCCGGGGCGACGCGCTCCGGGCCACCCATCCGGTGGAGGTGCCGGTCCGGTCGGCGGCCGAGCTGGGCCAGATCGCCGACGAGATCACCTACGGCAAGGGGGCCGCCGTCCTCCAGATGATCGAGGCGTACCTCGGCGAACCCGCCTTCCGGGAGGGGATCCGGCGCTACCTCGTCCGGCACGCGTACGCGAACGCCCGCTCCGAGGACCTGTGGGCGAGCCTCGAGGCGGCCTCCGGGGAACCGGTCGGCCGGATCATGGAGGCGTGGGTCCGCCGGCCGGGGTATCCGGTCCTCTCGGTCCGCGAGCGCGACGGCCGGATCGAGGTCCGCCAGCGGCGCTTCTTCGCGGACGGCGGGGCCGACGCGGGGGAGCTCTGGCCGGTCCCGTTCACCCTCGAGCGGGACGGGGTGCTCGAACGGCGGCTGCTCACCGGGCCGGTCTCGGAGATCCCGGGGGCCGCGGGCCGGTCGTTCCGGGCGAACCCGGGCCGGACCGGCTTCTACCGGGTCCGGTACGAGGGGCCGCTCGCCGGGGCGATGGTCGACCGGTACGACGACCTGCCGGAGGTCGACCGGTGGGGGATGCTCCACGATGCGTACGCCTTCCTGCTCTCCGGCGACCTCCCGTTCGCGCTCTACGCCCGGCTCCTCGAGCGGGCCGCCCGGTGGCCGACGCCGCTCACGGGAGGGGAGGTCGCCCTCGACGCCATGGAGATCGCGCCGCTCCTCGGACACCGACCGGAGCTCGCGGCGGCGCTCCTCCGCTATTTCGGGACGGCGCTCGCCGGGATCGGTCCGGCGCCGGCCGACGGCGAAGGGGAGGCGACGGGCGCCCTCCGCGGCACCCTCTCCGTCGCGCGGGTCCGGCTGGACCCGGAGTTCGCCGCGCTCCTGGCCGGACGGTTCGCGGCGCTCGAGCAGGTTCCGGCCGATCTCAAGCTTGCCGTCGCCGAGGCGTACGGCGCCACCGCCGCCCCCGGCGCGGTCGCCGGGCTCGCCGACCTCATGTTCCGGGCCCCCTCCGAGGAGGCGGCCCGCCGGATGGTGAGCGCCCTCGCGCGCCGTCCCCGGGCGGAGGAGCTCCGGGAGGTCCTCGATCTCGCCCTCGACCCGCGGATGCCGGTCTCCCGGGCCTGGGCGCTCGCCGCCGCGGCCACCACCTCGGGCGCGGCCCCGAAGACCGCCTGGGAGTGGCTCGTCGGCCATCTGCCGGAGCTCGACCGGCTCCTGGCCGGCACCCCGCTCCTCTCCTCGCTCCTCGAGGGGGCGTTGCCCGTCCTCGGCCCGTTCCGGGAGGAAGAGGTCCGGTCCGCGTTCCCGGCCGGCGCCTACCCGTCGGCGGAGCGCGGGATCCGCAAGGGGCTCGAGCGGATGGAGATCCACGCCGCCTTCCTACGCCGTCCCGGCCCCTGAGGGCCCGGCGGGCGGCTCCGGAGCCGTCTGCCGCCCGGGCCCGCCGGCGGCCCCCCGCTGCGGCACCGGGGCGGCCGGGGCGACCGGGGCCGGCG
>JAJZDH010000064.1 GCA_021828665.1 Thermoplasmata archaeon | reverse complement strand
GGAAAACTCACACGTATACGTATTACCAATCATCCATGCATGACGTATAGCTTGTGATGCCAAATGCCTCTAATTTCCAAACTTTCATATACCGACCGGCCACCGAACCTCTCGGAGGTGATGAGCGCATATGTCGTGGCTCCCAGTTCTGCCCCCCCTTGGCCCTCAGGACCAGCTGTAGACGTCCGACGACCCAAGGAGGGGACCGATGAAGTCCCCTCCTTCGCCTAATTTTAGCTGTTTATTGATGGTTCAAGACTTCCGGTTTCGGGACCATCTTTCGCCAGAGGACGTATTTTGGGGCCAAGTTCGGCTTCAACCTGCTTGCGCCACCAATCCATCCCCATTTTTTGCGAGATGGCGACAGCTCGCTCGAAATTGAACAAAGCAGCGGTTGCCTGTCCAGATTCGTGATAGGCCTCTGCCAAGTAGGCATGGGCCATGGGAAGGGAGTCCGAAGGGGGCAACTTCGATAGGATCTGGACGGCGAGCTCTCCATGCGAGGTGGCCTCGCCAAACCGCGACTGACGGAGTTCGCTAGCACATTGGATGGAGAGAGTGTACCCCCGGATCGTGTCGTTTCCCAGACGTTCTGCAAGCTCGGATGCCTGTCGGGCATATCCGCTCGCCTCCTGCCACCGTTTCATTTCCACCGCCAAAGCGGCCAATCCGCTCAGGGCGTGCACAAGTTGGGTAAGGTATCCCAGAGCTTCGGCCTCTCCCCGGATATGATTCATTTCCGCCATCGCCGCTTCGTTTTGACCGAGAAGAGCGTGACGACGGGCCCGCGCGGACATGAGGGAAAAGACGATGTCCATTCGGGCCGAGTCCCGGGCCTCCCGGATGCCGAGGTCAATGAGCGGCCCCATTCCTTGCTCATCGACTGTAAGGGAGGCCAGCCGGGACCACCTCGCGAGGGCCTCCAAGGTCAGATCCGTGTGACCGGACTTGCTGGCAGCCTGGAAAACTTGGGAGTAAATCTCCTGGGCTTTGGGCAGATCTCCCTTTGCTTCGAGAATCCGTGCCTCGCAATGCATGATGAACTCCTGGATCCGGTGCGATGCGGGCGCGATAGCACGCGCCCGGTCCAGCGCTCGTTGGGCATCCTCGAGCTGCTGGAGCCGACAATTCGGTTCGACCATCGAAAGAAGGCATTCGGCCTGGGCTCGGGGGTCCTTTCGGCTCTCGGTGGCCGCGGTCTCGAGACAGGAAATTGCCTCCGACCACTCGGAATGGACACGGAGTAACTGGGCCTGAGTCCGAAGGGCTCGGACGCGAATCGCTTCCTGTGGACTGGATACGGTAAGCTGGGCCAAACCGTTCCGGACAGCATCGGAGTAACCGCTCGAAAGCAGGAAGCTCTCTTGTCGGGTCAGGAGCTCCCCGGCGAGCCGCCAATTCTCGCCGGCGATGAGGTGGAGGAAACGTTCTCGAACAGCTTCAATCCGATGGCTGCGACCGTAGTAATGCGCAAGGGCGAGGTGCGCCGCCCGAACCTGAGTGACGTTGACACGTGCCAGGATCGCCGCGCGTACGGATTGGAGCACTTCGAGGCGACCCTCCGACGCGCGCTGCACGAGCCCTTGACCCACAAGCTCTGTGACACGCTCGGGTCGCAAGCCGCCTGCTTCCAACAGAAAGGAGTAGGGCATGGGCTCGTTGGAGGCCGCGATGGACAGCAACCCCTCGAGATCCAATTCGCTCAGCCGACCCACGATCAGAGTGGGCAGGTTTCCCTGTGTGACGTCGATTTCCGGGGCCACGGAGGCCAGCCGCAAGAGGAGGGGGCTGCCCCGAGTCGCACCAAATACCGCTTCGAACCTCTCCCCGAGGCCCCCGCGGAGATCCGTGAGCTTATGGGCGGAACTCCGGTCGATCCCCTCCAGGCGCTGGACCCGGAGTGGTACCCGTTCGGCCGAGACAAACGGCGCCTCTTGGCTCAAAAATAATAGGAGATCGGACCGGTCCCCCCGGATGAAATAATTGGAGAACTCGGTGAGGAAAGAGCGAAAATCGGCTGTGCTCGCCTGGCAATCGTCCACGATCCCAAGAAGGGGCGATGGACCAAGCGCCCGTAAGGCGAGGTCCGCCACCTCACGCCCGCTTGGATCTCGCGGCAACTGGGCGTAGTACGCTAGCTGGCGGGAACCCACCGCGGCAAGGGCATGGGCGAGCGCCTGGGTGAAGTGCCGTGGCGTACTGCCCGACCGTATTGTGAACCAGAACGGCATCCGGCCGGTCCGGAGGCGCCGGACGGCGCGAGCGACAAGGGCGGTTTTTCCCATTCCTGAGGCGCCCACGATGTGTATGATCAACCCACCGGCATCGGCGTAAGATTGCAATTCTTTCAATTCGGCGCGACGACCGACGAACGGGTTGGGCGGGGGAGGCAGCGACGTGGCGAGGAACGGGACGTGCTCTTCCTGGCGCTGGAGCTGGGCCCGGCCCGCCGTGGTCAACGAATAGACCAGTTGGCGCCGCAGCCCGCCCCGGACCGGGGCGCGCCGCCGGGTGAGATGCCCCTGCCGCACAAGCTCCGCCAAGGGGCGGGACATCGAACTGGGGTGGTAGCCCAACGCCTTGGCGAGCTCCCGCTGGCCGATGCCGTAGACGGTGCCTTCCTCGGGTTCGTGGGTGCCCACGTAATCGAGGATCTCCGTCGGCAGGTAACTTACGACGGGCAAGGTGAGGAGGCATACGTATCGCCACTACTTAGAGTTATTTTGTACAAAATATCGGGTCACGTTTAAATATGCGGTAAGCAAAATGAGAGGTCGACGATGACGCGGACCCACGGAAGCGGCGGATACCAGGGAGCGATCAGCTCCATGATCTCCATCGTCGACGTATGCCCGAGCTGCGGGAAGTTCCTCGCGGAGCACCGCCGGCAGCACCCGCTCGTGGCACCGGCCCACTGTCCCGACATGATCCAGGGGGCCTTTCCCTTCGTCAACGGTCTCCAGGACGGTCCTTCCGATGAACCCTCGTCCTCTCCGAACCCGGCGACCGCGCCTGTCGGATATCCACCGGCGACCGACGAAGCCGTGCCGGGCCTGTACGCGCGGGGGGCGCGGCCCCCCTCCCGGAACCCCCGCTCGGGCGATCTCCTCCTCATGGCGCTCTCCCTAGCGAGCGGCCCGGAGGACTTCCCATGATGATGCCCCGCGGACGACCCGTAAAGAGCCCCATCTCCGGAGGGAGTTCGCTCCGGGTCGCCGCGGACCTTGCAGTCGCTCCCCGACCGGACGATTCGATCCGGCCGGCCGCGCACGACCTCATCGTGGCGCTGGTCCATCAGAAACCCAACGGCGGCTCCCGCCAGGGAATCACGGTGTGGCCGGTCTGGCTGGTCCCCGCCGCAAGCCGCCGACCCTCCCCGGCCGCGAACCCCAGCAGCCGAACACCCTCCTCCCCACGGAAAGAATGAACATGCTGGCAGGACTCTAAGATCACGATGAACCCGGGCCCTCCCGGGGGTACCCGGCCCCCGGGAGGGTCCCATTTGTCCCCTGGTCTCGATCGGAGGGAGGTCCGATCCTCCTCCTTCGGGACTGCCCTCCCCCGCGGGGCGACTTCGCCCGGAACTCTTGGCCGAAGGCGCTCCGCCGATGCCGAGGAAGAATTTTAACCACCCGGAGGGTCGCGGGCGCCGATCATGGCGAAACTGAGTTGCCCGGTCTGCGGGACACCCTTCGAGGAGGGGTTCGTTTCCACCTCGAACGGCTCCGGCCTCTTCTGGTCGCACGACCACCCGGCCCAACGGCGCCGTCCGAACGGTCTCGAGGTCCTCGTCCCGACCGGATTCATGGGTACGTTTTCGGCGAACCTCCCGGGGCGCTTCTGCCGCACCTGCCGGACCATCGAGCTTACGCTCGGCGCGCCCGAGGGCGGACCCGCCCGGTGAGATTCAGGGGCCGGTCCCGCGGCTCCCAGCCACCGAGATGCCCTCGGCGAGCAGCGTCGGGGAGCTGAAGCTCCCGTTGCGGCGGGGAACCTTCCCCACCGCCCGGATCCCTCCCAGCAGCGATACGGCTCCGTCGGGAGCGATCACCCGGCCCCCCACCGTACCCCCCCGGAGCGGTTCCGCGACCTTGCCGCCGCGGATCCGGTACCCGATCCGGATCTCGCCGCCGTAGGTCCCCGCCAGCGGGTCGGGGAAGGCGTACCCCAGCTGGTCGAGCCAGATCCCGTCGCCCGTGGCCTCCACTAGTTCGGAATCGTCGCCGCCGTCGCCGGGTCGGATGACCAGGTTCGACGGCCCGGGGGCCACGGCATTGGTGAACCGGATCCAGGGGGGGAAGGTACCCCGCGGCCGGTATCCATTGCCGGTGGGGGGCACCTTCAGGGCCGCCGCGTGGACCAGATCCACCAGGTGACCCCGGACCGTCCCCGTCGCAACCACCTCCCGGGGGAATGCCGCCTCACCCTCGTCGTCGCAGGCGGAGGTCGCCACCGCCCCCGGCAGAGTGGGGTCATCCACCACCGTCACCGCCGGGCTGGCCACAACCGATCCGACGGCCAGGGCGATTCCCCGAAGGGCGGCCGCCCCCGACAACCGGTACCCCAACACCGCCGGAACGATATCCCGGAGGACCTCGGCGGGAAAGAGGACGCGGCGAACGCCCGACTCGGGCGGTTTGGCCCGCCGCACATCCTGCGCCCGGGTCATCCAGGTCGCCGGATCGACGCCGAGGTCGTCCGGGTCCAGCCGTCCGGACTCCCGGTTGACCCAGTACTCCCCGGGTCCGGTCCCCTCCGGTCCGCCGGTGGCCTTCACCGCCCATTCGAACTCCACCAGGGTCGAAACGGAGCTCCCGCGCCGGCCGGAGGAGTTCCCCACCGAACGCGTGGCGTAGGTGGTCCGGATGGAACCGAAGCTGGGGGCGACGTTCGGGGACTCGGGAAATTCATTGAGGAGCCACTGCCCGAAATCGAGGAGCGCCTCCGCCGGCCGGTCCCGGATCTTCGGGTCGACGGGGCCGCGGCCGGGCCCGGACACGTTTCCCCCCGGAAGTTCCACGGCGGTCGCCGGGAAGACCGAGTGGCGGGCGGTCTCCTCGGCCAGCTCCCAGGCCCGGCGAAGCCCCGCCGGGCTCAGATCGTTCGAGCTGGAACGGCCGAGGCCGGTTCCCGACCCGGCCGGTCGGAAGACCCGGATCGCATACCCCTCGGTCGCGACCGGACCCCGGACCAATTCGATCCGCCGTCCGGCATAGTGGATCTCGTGATGGACGAGATGCTCCCCGAATACCTCCCAGGGCCCCGTAGGCAAGCTTCCCCGTCCCCGGAGCACCCGCTCGACCGTGGGCTCCGGCCCGTTCCCGGTCATGCCGGCCCCACCACGGCTTCGCTGAGCAGGTAACTGCCGCCGGTACCCGCCGGCAAGAGGTCGGTGTGGCCCTTCCCGCAGAGCCCCGGCGAGATGGAAAAATACTCGGCCCGACCGATCCCACGGATCGCCATCAGGAAATCGAGGACCCGGCCGGAGAGCGCCATCCCCGAGTACGCCTCGGTGAGGGTCCCGTGCTCGATGCGGCGGGCCCGCTTCACCTTGAGCTGCATCTGGCCGCCCAGCGGGTCCTCGATGCCGCTCGTGCACCGTTCGAGCAGGATGCCATTCCCCGCCTCCTTCACCAGCTCGTCGAGGCCGAACTCCCCGGGCTCCACGAAGGTGTTGGTCATCCGGACAAAGTTCCGGCTGAGGAAGTCGGCCCGTCGGGCATTCCCGGTCGTCCTCCGTCCGAGCGCGGCCGCCGACTCCCGATCGTGGAGCACTTCGACGAAGCGGCCGTTCTCCACCAGCACGGTGCGCTGCGCGGGGATCCCCTCGTCGTCGAACCCCAGGGTGCCCCAGGCCCCGGGATAGGCGCCGTCGTCCACGAGCGTCAATCCCCCGGGTCCCAACCGTTGCCCGAAGAGGGGTTTGAGGTAGGACCGGTCGCGGAGGAACTGATCGGCCTCCGACCCGTGGCCGAACGACTCGTGGGCGAACGTACCTGCCGTGCTCGGGTCGAGGAGGACGGCCATGCGCCCGGCGGGAGGAGTACCCGTCCCCAGGAGCTCCACGGCGTTCCGGGCGGCCGCGCGGATACCGTCCTCGGTGAACCGGTCGAAGAACTCGAAGCCGCCGGTGGCGCCCTCCGTGAGGAAATCGTACTCGACCCGGCCGTTCTCCGACGCGAGCGGCACGACGCTCCCCAGCACCCGGGAGATCGACTGGTACCGCCGCGCTCCGGAGGTGGACCGGAACAGCCGGTCGTTGTCGATGCATCCCACCGAAGCGTAGGCGTCGACGACACCGGGGACCTCCAATGCGGTCGCGAACCAGCTCCGGGCAAGCTCGATCTGCTCCGCCAACGGAACCTCGGCGAGAGGTCGCCGGCTCCGGGTCCGGAACTCGAGGTTCCCCGTGGGGGAGGATCCCGGGGGCGGCCTTCCCGGGCCGCCGCTCCGCGCGAGGTCCGCCGCGAGGAGATCGGCCGCCCGGTCCAACTCCTCGGGCTCGAGGTTCCGGGCCACCGTCTCCGCCCATCGCTCGCCGGTCCATGCCCGGAAGGTGGCCCCCCGGAGCCTCGGTTGGGCGGTCGGCGTCGTCGCCGTTCGTTCGACGCGGAGGCGGAACCCCGACGAGGACTCGGCCAGCAGGTCGGCGTATACCGCCTTCCCTTCCAGGCGTCCCAGGGCCCGCTCCAGCCCTCCCTCGACGTCCAGGAGCGGTTCGGAAGCCGGCACGACGCCCCCGGCTAGACGTCCGGCTTTAAGAACGGAGGGGTCCCCTCGCCGTCCGATTCCGCCCCCGCCGGGGACCCTCCCTCCGTCCGGGGGCCCCGCGGGTCGGGCGGCGACGATATGAGGAGGCGGTTGCTACCCCCTGTCATGGGGCGCCGGCGGGAAGTCTCGGGAGAGCCCGCAACTCCCCTTGAGGCGGCCCGGCGGAGGGCGACCGGGGGGCGATGATCGGACCGTGGCCAGCGCCGATCGGCGCGCAGATCCTGACGTTGCCCGCTTCCTCACCGGTGGGAGTCTCTTGGATGCTGGTGCTGATCGTGGGGGTGCCCGCGTGGATCATCGCCGCGGCCTCGGTGCTCCTCTGGTGGAAGACCGAACGACGTCGCCGCCAGGCGGGGCCGGTCCGATCCCAATCTCCCCGACGGGTCCTCGCCTCCGCGCCTCCGGCCCGACGGGATCGGTGACCCATGAGGAGCGGACGGTTGGGCTGGGTCACGGTCCTCCTCGTGGGCAGCACCCTCTTCGGCGTCATGGCCGTGGCCACGGCTTCGGTGGACGCGAGCGGAAGTCTACCGGGGCAGCCGGCCAACTGTTCGAGCGGTCTCGTCCTGTCCACCTCGCAATCCATCGGGATGGCCCCGCTCTCGGTCAGCTTCCAGTTGACCGTGTATTGGGGGATCCCGGTGGCCGTGGCCTGGAACTTCGGGGATGGTGCCTATCTCAACGGCTCCGGTCCCGGTTTCTTCCAGCCGGCGCACACGTATGCCGCGGCGGGCACGTACGAGGCGATCGTCACGGTGGCGGCGGGCACCCGCACCGGAGCCTGCTCGCTGGGGATCGCGGCGACCCCGCCCGCGCTCAAGGTCACCCCCAGCGTTGACGTCGCGAGCGGTCTCGCGCCCCTGACCGTCCATCTTTCGGCGGTGGTGACCGGGGGCACCGGCACCTACGAGGACGCGAGCTGGTCGTTCGGGGACGGCACGGTGGCGAACGGATTCAACCTCACCCACACGTACGCCCTCCCCGGACCGTATCGGGCGGAGTTCACCGTGATCGACACGGCCGGCGATCTGGCCAACGGCTCGGTGACGATTGACGTGCTGGCCACCCTTCCCACTCCCTCGCACTCCACGATCGGGCCCGGTACGCTCTCCCTCTTCGGCGCCGCGGTCCTCGGGATTGTCGCGGGGGCCGGGGCGCTCCTGTACGTCGGGACCCGGCCGCTCAACTTCTCGGACCGCCGCCGGTCCCGACCGGGTCGGCCCCCGGAGGACCGGGCCCCGACCGTGTTCGGCCCCGAGTTCGTTCCGGGGCCGACCGGGACGGAAGGACCGGTGACCTCCACGGAGCTCGCGACGGTATCCACTCTCTATCCGGCGGCCACCTACCGCGGGGTCTTCCTCGATCTTTCCTACATGGAGTATGCCGTGTCGATGGCGCCGGAGCCCCTCCGGCGCCTGTCGGACGAACGGGACACCGACCCACCGGGGCCCCCTCTCGGGCCCGGAACCTCGACCCCGTACCGGGGGCTGAAGGCGCCGGGCGGAGTGAGTCTCTCCCAGCGGGTCGTCCTCCATCTCGCCGCGCACCCCCGGCTCGGCCCCGAGGACACCGCCACCCAGCCGTTCACGCAGGCCGGCATGGCCGAAGCCCTCGGCACGCAACAGAGCACCCTGTCGAATGTGCTGCGCCGACTCCAGTACTCGGGGGTCCTCCACCAGGAGACCGACCACGTCCGCGGCGTGAGCCGCCGGGTTCACATCTACTCGCTGACCCCGAAGGGGGAGCGACTGGCGGAGAAGCTCAAAGAGACGGTGACGGCCCTGGTTCCCGCCGAGAAGCGCCCCCCGCTGGTGGTCGTCGACGACCCCGAGAACCGCCCGGAGACGGCTCCGCCCGGCGACTGAACCCCGCTCGCACCGATCGCCCCCCATCCTCTCGGCGCGGTTCGGCGCCCCGGGAAGGGCGCGCTTGGAGGAGGAACGCCTTCCGGGGAGGGATGGCGGTCAGGCCGTGCTCTTGGAGGGGGCCGCATGCCGGGACCCGCCGACGGAGCCCGCGGTGGCGGTCGGCCCGACCCGGTGGAGCCACTTCGCGTACTTCGCTTCCTTTCCCGTCACCGTCCGGTAGAACGTCTGCATGATCTCCCGGGTGATCGGCCCGGCCG
>JAJZDH010000001.1 GCA_021828665.1 Thermoplasmata archaeon | reverse complement strand
TTGGAACCCGAGAAGATCGGAACGAACACGTTGTTGATGTTGCGGTAGGAGGCCGTGGCCTGGACCGATCGGACCGAGGCGATGGGGGACCCGTTGACCGTCGCCGTGGCCTGGTAGCTCACGACCACCGGCTCTCCGGGCAGATAGACGGAGCGGTCGGAGTAGGTGGAGACATAGTACGTCGACACCGTGAACGAGGTCGAGTAGCTACCGCCGTTCGTGCCGTTGATGGAGATGTTCCAGGTGCCTCCCGAGGTCAGGGAGAAGGGGAGCTGGTAGTGGGCCCCCCAGGTGGTGCTCAGGTTCGTGTACGGCGGGTAGGTCGACGCGTTGAAGGTGACGACCCACCGGTCCGCCGGGACCGGGACACCGTCCCGGGAGCTGTTCTGGTCGGTGATGGTGACCGTCGCGCGGCTGTCGGACGGGTCGTAGGCGTAGAAGTACACTTCCCCGGAGTAGAGGCCCGGGGAGAACGAGGAGGTGGCCCCGCCGTACGGGTCCACGGTGCCCACCCGGACGGTTCCCCCCGCCGCGGTGCGCCACGTCGCTTCGGTCCGGGCGGGGTGGGTCGCCACGCCGCCGGAGTTCAGGGGTCCGGCATTCATGCTCACGAGGAGCACGGCGATCAGTCCGAGGGCGGCCACGGCGAGGAGGGAACGGTGCATACGAACGATTGCCGTGTTCATTGTATTTAAATGAAGTGGTCCCGGTGAAGCCGGGCCGCCGCCACCCTCCGGCCCGACGACGGGCGGCCGGATCGTTCCCTCCACCGGCTCGCGGAGCCTCGGTCCCACGGACGGCGCGGATCGGGTCGGTCGAAGATCGGTCCTGCTCCGGCGGCCAGGGGGCTCGAGAACTCCGACGGCGGCGGTTCCGGTCGTCGCCTCGCCTCGGCCCTCCCACCGAAAGGCCCCCGGACCCGCCGGAAGCGGGTCGGGAAGGGCCGGGGCCGAGGTTCTCGGCAGAGGTTTAAGAGGTGCCCTTCTTTGGTCCCGAACGGAGTGCGTTCCGATGGATGTCCCGCTCTATGCCATTGCGCTGACGGTCTTTGCCGTCCTCTATCTCGCGATCGGAGTCTTCCTCGCGTACACCTTGCTGATCACCTTGTTCCTGATGTTCCTGTTCCTGGTCCTCCGGTACGGGAAGCTTCCCGAGGATTACCCCTACAGCGACCGGGACATCTCCATCACCCTCATCTTCATCGGTGTGACCTGGGGGATCTTCACCTTCCTCGCCCCCAAGTCGCCCATACCGTTCCTCGGGTCGGGGTTCACGTACACGAACCCCCAGACGATTCCTCTCGACGCCATCATCATCATCGCCTTCGTCATCGCCGTGACGTTCCTGCTCATCTTCTCCTTCACCGCCGGTCAGGGGCACGGCGAAGGCATCAGCTCGGGTGGCGGGGAAAAGCCGAAGCAAGGCGTCGGTGCCTGAGGACGGACTCCCCCGCCCGCGGAGAGCCGGAGCTTCTGCCGCAGCGACGGGCCTCGCGCGGGATCGGAGCGGTTATCGCGGCGTCCGCGGGGCCGTCCGGAACCGTTCGGAACAAACCATTATGCGCACCCGACGGGTTTGATGACGAGATGCGTGAGCCCCCCGCCGTCCGCTGGAACGTGGAGAACGCCACGGCGGCCACGGGACCTCGAGCTCCCGACCCGGGCCTCCCTTCTCGGACCGCCGCCACCGAGGGTCCCGGCCCCGGTCCGAGGCGGATTCGGGGGGGCCGGAGGGGCCTCCGCCCGTGGCGGCTCGCGCTCTTGGCCGTCGCGCTCCTCGTGGCGACGGGGATCCCGGGCACCTTGCCCGCCGGCCCCGGCACCGTCGGGGCGCCGATCTCGTCCCCCGCCGGCGCGGGCGGCGGCACGGGCGGCCTGACCGCCGCCATCGCCTCCTTGGACAACGGGAGCGGACCGGCCCGCGGCGTCCCGATGCACTGCGTCCGCACCGGCTCCGAGGCCCAGTGCGGGCTCCAGAACCCGGCGACCGGCCCGGTGCCGGCCTCCCTCGCGACCCCGGGGCCCGCGGTCGCCCCCGGGCTCCGCGCGGGCCGTTCGGCGGCGCCCGGCGCCTTGGCGGTTCCCGGCGGCGGTCCGAGCCCCCGGGTGGGGGCCTCGCTCGCCCTCTTCCTCAACGGAACCCGGTTCGATGTGCTCCTCTTCGGGGGGGCCGCCACCGACGGTGGGACCCTGGTGCCGGGCTACCCCGCCTACAACACCTCGGTGTACGGGGACACCTGGCAGTTCGATGTGGGCGACCACACCTGGTGGAACGTGACCCCCTACCTCGCCTGCTCCGCCTCGCGGTGTCCCGGGCCGCGCTGGGGTGCGGCGATGACGTACGATTACGGGGACGGCTACACGCTCCTGTTCGGGGGGTGCGCGAACGGTTCCCTCACCATGCTCGCCAACAACAGCTGCCCGGGACCGTACGAGCTCTTGTCGGATACCTGGAGCTACCTGGATCCGAGCGGGGGTGTCGGTCGATGGACCGCCATCTCCTCCTTCGCATCGCCCACGGCGCGGTTCCAGGCGAGCATGGCGTACGACGGCTCCGATCAGGAGGTCATCCTGTTCGGAGGATGCGCGCTGCGCTCCTGTCCCGCCGGCGACACGTGGGCGTTCCGGAGCGGCCGCTGGCAGCAGGTGTACACTCCGCCCGGACCGGCGTTCAATCCTCCGAAGCGGTTCGGTGCCGCGATGGCCCAGCTCGGGACCTCCGGCGGGGTCGTCCTGTTCGGGGGATGCCAGAACAGTGTCGTGGACTGCGACCGCGGCGCGCGCCTGCTCGGGGACACGTGGCTGTTCTACGACGGCTCCTGGTGGGAATATTTCAACGCCGTCAACTGCTCCGCGCACTATCCGTGCCCCACGCCGCGGTACGATGCCGCGCTCACGAGCTACTCCGGCGGCGGCCTCGCCGGAGCGGCGCTCATGTTCGGCGGGATCGGAGCGAACGGCACCGTCCTCGGGAATGCGACGGAGCCCGGCGCGGGATGGTGGGTCTTCGGCGGCTCCCCGTTGCACTGGATGCCGTTCGCCGCCCCCCCCGGATGGGGGTCTCCCCAGGACGGTTGGGACGGCCCGGCGGTCCCCGGCGCGATCACGGGGGCCTTCGGCGCCGTCACCGCCCCGGTCCCCCGATACGACGCGGGGCTGGTCGGCACCCCGTACGGGGGAGTGGTCCTCTTCGGGGGCACCTCCACGATCGGGTCGCCGCTCGGGGACACCTGGGCGGCGAACCCGCTCTCCGCGCCGCCCGAGGAGTTCCCCTACTCCGGGCTCATCGGTCCGCAGTCCTTCCCGCCGCCCGAATACGGGGCGGCGTCGGCGTACGACGCGAGCGACAACGCGACCCTCCTCTTCTCCGGATGCGGCTTCAGCTGCGGCAACCGGTCGACCTGGACCTTCGACCCGTACTCCCCCGCGACCCGGTCGGACGCCTGGCAGGTGGCGGTCCCTCCGGCCGGAACTCCCTCCCCCCCGGAGCGGTTCGGGGCCAGCCTGACGGCGACCACCCTCGACAACGGATCGGTCCTTTTGTTCGGTGGCCAGAACTCCTCGGGAGGGTACCTGAACGACCTTTGGCAGTACGGCCACGGCCGCTGGCAGCAGCTCCGACCGGAGGGGGCGGTCCCTTCGCCCCGGAGCTCCGCCGCCATGGCGTTCAACACCAGTTCGGGGGAGGTGGTCCTCTTCGGCGGCTACGGACCGGTCGGGCTGCTCGGCGACACGTGGACCCTCCAGTACCTGGCCGCCCTCTCCGACTGGGTCTGGACGGAGGTGGGGACCCGGCACGCCCCGGCCCCGCGGGACGGCGCCTCCTTCGCCTACGATTCCACCGCCGGGAAGCTCGTCCTCTTCGGTGGTTGCGGCTTCGCGATCTGTCCGATGGCGGATACGTGGACCTTCGGCGGCGGTCAATGGACCGCCTGCAGTTCGCTCTCCTGCCGCACCGAGGGTCCGCCGGCCCGGCAGGAGGCTGCTTTCTCGGACGACCCGGAGCTCGGCGGGCTCCTCCTCTTCGGTGGTTGCGGCCGGCCCTGCCCGCTCGCGGACACGTGGCGCTTCAATGCGACCGGCGGGGGCGTCTGGACCGAGCTTCGGACCACCGCCGCCCCTCCGGCCGTCTACCTCGCCACCCTGTCGTACAATCCCGGGCTCCAGGCCCCGCTCCTCTGGGGGGGGATCGGCACCTCGAACGCGCTGGAGGGCGGGATGGGCTGGGCGTTCCGGTCCGGAGGATGGCAGCCGCTCCCGTCGACCGCCCTCCAACCGCCACCGACGGCTCCGCTACCGGAATTCGGCGCGACCCTGGTCGACAACCCCGTGGACCGGTACGTCCTCCTCTTCGGCGGCTGCGGCGGCACGTTCGTGCCGGGAGCCTGCAACCTCGGCCCGTCCACCGCGACGACCTGGATCTTCGCCGGGGGTCTGTGGAAGGAGGTCTGCGGGGCGACCTGCGGGCCGTCGCCCCGGTGGGACCCGATCCTGTTCTTCGACGCCCCGAGCGGGGACGGGATCCTGCTCTGGGGCGGTTGCCCGGACAACGCCGCGAACAACGGGGCCTGCACCGCCCCGCTGAACGACACCTGGGAATTCACGGGCGCCGGCTGGTCGAACGTGACGATCTCCGGCGGCCCCCCGGCCCGGGCCGATGCCGCGGTGGCCTCGGAGTTCCCGTTCGCCAACATCACCCTGGTCTACGGCGGCTGGAACGGCTCCGGCGCCCTGGGCGACGCGTGGAGCTTCTTCAACGGGTCGTGGAGCCAGGACACCATGCCGAAGATCGGCCCCCCGGCGAGCTTCGGCGGCCGGATGGTGTTCGACCCGCTCTCCGCGACCTACCTGTTGTACGGCGGGATGGCCCCCGCGGCCGGGGGCGTCCAGGATGCGCTCTGGGCGCTCCCGGCCCTCCCGCCACCGCCCCCGGCCGCCCCCTCCGGGATCTCGATCCAGCTCGGGTGGTCCGAGCTCTCCCCGGGACCGCGGGCCGTCTTCGACCCGGCGGCGAGCTTCGACACCGGGCTCGACGAGATGCTCGTCTACGGTGGCGTGGGGGTCTCGGGCCAGCCGGTCGACGAGCTCCAGATCTACCATCCCGCCTCGGGGACCTGGTCCGGTCCGGTCGTCGGTCCCGCGCCGCTCGGGGCGCGCTCGGGTGCCGGCATGGTCTTCGATCCGTTCTCGGGCCCGGACGGCGCCGATCTCCTGTTCGGGGGGTTGACCTCCCCGTCGCCGGCCGGGTACTCGGGGCTCTCCGGGGCCATCCCCGGGGGGATCGCCGGCTTTGGCCAAGGGGATCTCTGGAGCTACACGACCTCAGGATGGACGGATGTCAGCGTCGTCGCGTAGCGCCGGGGAGGCGGAACGGGAGGACGGCGCGGCGGCGGCGCGCGCCGGACGACGGCCCGGCCCTTCCCGCCGGGACGGCCACCTTGCCCGGGGCCTCGCCATCCTCGGCCTTCTCGTCTGCCTCCTCGCCTCGCTCCTCCCCGCCACCGTGCCGGCGGCCGGGGCGGCTCCGGTCGCCGACCGCCCCGCGGGCGGTCCGCTGGCCGAGGCCCTCGCCTCCCTCGCGGCCGCCCCCACCGTCGCGAGCCCCCCCGTCTCCGGGTGCCGGCTCTCCGGTCCGTACGCCGCCACCTGCCCGGGGATCGGCGGCGCCGAGCGGCCGGGCGCCGCCCTCTCCGGGCCTACCTGGCAGCGCATCAACACCTCCCGGGCCCCGAGCCCCCGCACCGACGCCCAGATGGTCTACGACATCGCCGCTTCCGAGGTGGTGCTCTTCGGCGGCAGCAACGCCACCTTGACGGCGCCCGTCTGCCAGGCCGGCTGTGCGGGCGCCTACGCCGACACGTGGACGTACGCCGGGGGCCAATGGACCCGGCTCAACATCTCCGGTCCCTCGCCGCGCGTCGGGGAGAGCCTGGTCTACGACGCCGCCGACGGCGTCGTCCTGCTCTTCGGCGGCGAGCTCGCCTGCCCCCGGATCAGCTGCCCCGTCAACGGGGACACCTGGACCTTCTCCGGCGGCCGCTGGACCCAATTGTACATCGCCGGTCCCTCGCCCCGTCTCGATGCCCCGATCACCTACGACGCCCGGGACGGCTACGTCCTCCTGTTCGGAGGGGTCCTCGGCTCGGGGGGGGTCGCGAACGACACCTGGATCTTCCGGGGCAGCGGCTGGACGCCGCTCGGGATCCACGGCCCGCCGCCGGACGCCTACCAGGAGTCGATGACGTACGACGCGGCCGACGGGTACGTGCTGCTGGTCGGGAACGGTGCGCCCGGTCTCGCGGGCCTCGAGCCGAACGTCACCTGGACCTACGCCCGGGGGCACTGGTCCGAGGAGTTCCCCGCGACGAGCCCGCCGTTCGTCTGGGGAGCGTGGGTCGCCTACGATCCGGCCGTCGCGTACGTCGTCCTCGTCGGCGAGCAGGTCTACCCGCAGTACGGGACGCCCGTCAACGTGACGTGGGGGTACCTCGGGGGAAGCTGGTTTCCGGTCCCCACGGTGAACCCGACCCTCCGGCTCGGCCTCTCGCCGCTCGCCTACGACGCCGCCGACGGCTACCTCCTCGCCTTCGGCGGGGAGCAGTGGCCGAACGGGACCCTCCCGGGCGGCCTTCTCAACGATACCTGGAGTTTCGTCGCTCCGCCGCTGGGGTTCGACTTCTCGGTCTCCGCCGACCCGCCCGGGATCTGCATCGGGAATGCCGATTCCTGCCCGGCGTCGACGAACGTCACCCGGATCACCTTGAGCCTCGAGGCGGTCTACGAACCGGGACCGGCGGTCCCCGACCTCTCCGTCGCGCTCCCGGCGGCGCCGGAGATGCTCTTCGTCCCGTTCGGGAACCTCGGGTTCTCCACCAACTTGAGCCGGCTCGATCCGACCGCGAGCTGCTTCGATCCGATCGGGTTCACCACCGACTGCGACACCAACACCACGCTCGTGCCGATCGCCCCCGGGGTCGTGGGCCTGGAGTGGGGATGGAGCGCCGCCCCCGACCGCAACCAGTTCGTGGACCGGGCCCGCTGGTCGGCCTCGTTCAACGCCTACGCCACCGCGCCGCCGTTCGGGACGTATCCGGTGGATGCCTGCATCACCCCTTCCTGCTACGGCCTCGGCAGCACCGCGGTGAACGGAAGCTTCACCTCCGTCACCGTCCGGCCGTTCGAGAACTCCACGGTGGAATCGATATCGTTCCCTCCGGGGCTGCTCACCCTGGAGCCGCCGAGCGGGCCGCCTCCGCCGCCGATCCAGAACGTCCTGCCGCCGCCTCCCCCCTCCCCGATCCTCCCGCCCCCCGCCACCGCCCCCGTCGTGCCTCCCGGGGCCCCGGGGTCGACTCCGGTGCCGCCGGGCGCCGGCCCGGGGCTGCTCGCCCCGGCCCCGATCGCGAGCGGCGCGATCGCGGCGGGGTTCACCCGCCTTCGGGTCAAGCGCAAGGTGAGCATGGCGGTGGCAGCCCCCTCCGGGGCGTTGACCGCCCGGCCCGGGGCGAAGGCCCCGACCAACCCGCCGCGCGCGGGCGGCCGCCAGGGGAAGAACCCGCCCCCGCCGCCGCGCCGATCCATCTTCGGAGACTGAACCGGGCCGGGAGAGGGAGACGACCACGATGTACCGAGCCGTTTCGCTGGCGGGCCGTCTGGGGCCGGTCCTCTCCGTCGTCCTGCTCTGCCTCGCCTTCCCCCCGGTGGGCCCCGCCCACGGGACGGTTCCCGCCCCCCGGCCCGCCTCCCCGGTCGCCGTCGACCGGATCGTGCCGGCCACCGCCCCCCCGGCGGTTCCGGCGGCGGCCCACCCCCACGGCATCACGCCGGGGATCCCCCCGAGCTACAGCTGGGCGAACTTGACGCCCGGGTCCAGCCCCCCGGGCCGGTACGGCGCGGCGATGGCCTACGATGCCTTCGATGGGGAGATTCTCCTCTTCGGAGGGGTCTCCCCGACCACCGCCCAGCCGGTGGGCGACACCTGGGCGTACGCGAACGGAGCCTGGCAGGAGGTCTGCCCGGGGAACTTCGGGGGGGCCGCGTGCGACAACGGCCCGCCGCCGGGCGCCGACACCGCGCTCACCTACGACCCGAACGGCAGCCGGGTCGTCGCCTACGACTTCGGACGGGGGCTCACCTACGGCTTCTCCCGCGGGGTGTGGAGCAACCTCTCCGGGCCGGGGCGGCCGCCGCTCCAGCAGTTCCCGAGCTCGATCGCCTACGACCCGTTCTCCGGGCGGCTCCTCCTCTTCTCCGCCTCCGGCACCACCTGGGAGTTCGCCGGGGAGAACTGGACCCGGGTCGCGGTGGCGGGGCCGTCGCCGGCGCCGCGGATCGGCGCGGTGCTCTTCGCCGATCCGCTCCTCGGCGAGGTGGTCCTCACGGGCGGCGTGGAGGGCAGCCAGCCGCTCAACGACACCTGGGAGTACCGGAACCGGACCTGGACGGAGGTCGCCACGGCGGTGAGTCCCCCCGGCGCCGAGGCGGCCGCCTTCGACAGCACCTACCAGGACGGCGCCGTCCTCTCCCAGGACCCCGGGACCGACGCGCTCACCCTCTGGGGATTCTCCGCCGCCGGCTGGGCCCGGATCACGGAGGTCGGCAGCGCGGCACCGGCCCCGTCCGGGGAGCCGGCGCTCGCCTTCGACGGTGCGACCGGCTACCTGGTCCTGTACTGGGGCGGCGCGGTGGGGACCCCGTACGGCCTGACGGTGCCGAGCAACACCTGGGCCGCCGTGGACGCGTTCTCGGGCGAGAACGTCTCGGTCTCGCGGCCGGCGGTGGTGGTCGGGGATACCTTCTGGATCCACGTGTACGCCGCGGGCGGGGTGCTGCCGTACACGTACACCTACGCGGTCCTGCCGCCCGGATGCTCCGGCGCGAGCGCGCGGGCCGCGGTCCCCTGTCCCACCTTCGAGACCGGGACCTTCGCCATCGCCGTGACCGTCCGGGACTCCACCTACGGCTCCGCCACCCTCTTCAACTCGATCGTCGTCGTCCCCACGCCGACCGCCTCGGTGATCTCCCTCACGAACCCGACCACCGTCGACGTCCCGACGACCTTCGAAGGGTTCGTCACGGGCGGCCTGCCGCCCATGACCTTCCTCTGGAACTTCTCCGACGGGAACCACTCCCAGGGCGCGAACGCCACCCATTCGTTCGGCCGCCCCGGTCTCTTCAATGTCACCGTGAGCCTCGTGAACGCGACGGGGGTGGCGACGAACGCCTCCCTCCTCGAGGCGGTGAACCCCTTCGTCGCCGTCGCGGAGGTGCAGGCGGTGCCCCGCGTCACCGATCTGGGCGATCCGATCTCGTTCGCCGCCGCGGTCGACGGCGGCACCGCCCCCTTCAGCTACTCCTGGGCGTTCGGCCCGGGCCAGGGTACCGGCAGCGGACCCGATCCGCAGTACGCCTATACCGATCCCGGGAAGTTCACGGCCCGCGTCGGGGTGGCCGATTCGGTGGGCGCGTTCGCCAGCGGCGGCGTGACCGTCGTCGTGAACTCGGACCCCCAGGTGGCGATCCTGGCGAACGTGCCCCCGTTCAACCTCACCGTGACGCTGGGCGCGGCCATCGCGGGGGGGACCGCCCCGTTCACCTTCATCTGGTCGCTGGGGGACGGCGCCGGATCCCCGAACGCCTCGCTGACGCACACCTACGCCGCCGCCGGCACCTACGAGGCGTCGGTGATCGTCCGGGATGCCACGGGCCGGGAGGTCGCCCAGTCGATCAACGTGACGGTAGAGGCGCCCGTGCCGCCGCCCGCCGTCGCGTGGTACAACGGCACCGTGGGCACCGTCCTCACCCTCTTCGGCGTCGCCGGCGTGGGGCTCGGGCTCTTCGCGCTCGTCGGGGCCCGGATGGTGGCCGATTCGTCGCCCCCGGGCCGCCGGAGCCGGGCCCGCCCTTCCCCGCGAGGCAGGGAGGGCGGGACCGCCGGCGAGCCGATCGGGCCGGGATCCCGACCGGCCCCACCGACGGACGTGAAGATGGTTCTCGTCCTTCGCGGGGAGCTCCGGATGGCGCCGGTCCGGGCGGCGGTCCAGGCCGCCGACGCCGCCGTGCGGGCGAGCGGCGTCGCCGCCCGGCGGCGGCCGGCGTGGGCGGAGGCGTGGGGCCGATCCGGTCAGAGGAAGATCCTCCTCCTCGCGCCGACCCTGGCGGAGCTCGAGGCGATCGAGCGCGAGGCGGCCGCCCGAGGGATCCCCTCGGCGATGGTCGAGGATGCCGGGTCCGACGAGGTCGCTCCGGGGACGAAGACCTGCCTCGGCCTCGGCCCGGCGCCGGCCGCGGAGATCGACCCGATCACGGGCGACCTCGAGCCGTACTGAGCCGACCGCCCCCCGGCCGGCCCGGTCCGGAACGGACCCCGGACCCGGAAGGCGCGGCTCCGGTCCATCCCGGCCGATCCCTCCGGCGGAGGCGGCCGTCGGTCGGTATCAAAGGGATTAACTAGCTGACCCCATATCCTCCCCCAACCGGACGCCGATGACCGAGATCTCCGCGCGCGAAGTCCTCGATTTCCTGCGCGCGGCCTCCTCCACGCCGGCCCCTCCCGCCTCCGGGCCCGTCTACGAGATGTTGCTGGCCCACCGGGTCGTCACCTCCTCCGGATCGGGGGCGGCGCTCACCCCCGTCGGCGAGACGGTCCGGGCCGAGCTCGAGCTCCGGTCGTACCGCTTGGGGGACCTTCCGCTCGAGGCGCTCTCCACGGAGATGTCCGAGCTGGCCGAGGAGATGGACCGGGTCGCCCACTCGGCCGAGTCGTTCCTCGGGGACGTCGGTCCGCTGCCGCCTCCCGAGTCGTTCGATTACATGCCGATGGCCGCCACCTGCGTCGCCCACGCGGATCTGGAAGCGGACGAACTGGCCGAGTCGTTCCGGAACTGCTGGGGTCTCATCGACGTGCTGGAGGGCGAGGCGCCGGACCGTCTGCTCGCCGCGGTCCTCCTCATGCGGTCGGGCGCGCCGACCGGCCGTTTCTACGGGCATCTCATGACCACCTTGCCGACGGTCCGGCGCGCCGTCCCCCCCCCGTCCCACCCGGTGACGGTCGCCGCGCTCCTCCATCTCTATCCCAAGCTCGCCGCGGAAGCCCCCCTCGCCGAGTGGGGCCGCTGGCGCGCGAAGGCGGGCTCCGATGTGGCCGCCGCGCTCCTGGCCGGGCGGCCGGCCGATCCGGCGTTCGAGGGTCGGCTCCGGAAGTTGACCGACGCCCTCGCTCCCGGCTCCGACCGCAAGGAGGCCGGCCCCGCCGCGCTCCATCTCCTGCTCCTGCGGGAGGATGCGGAAGCCCGGGTCCCGAAGGTCCTCGCCCTCGCGGCCCTCCTCCGGGGCCGGTTGCCCGCCCCGGTCGTGGCGGCGTCGGTCCTCGTGGGACGCCACGATCTCTCGCCGGAGGAGCTCCTCGACTGGGTGACCAAGGCGGCGGAGATCGCCCGGAACCGGCATCTCGCCCGCGCGCCGGCCGCGCTCACCGCCCTTGGCGTCGCCATCGTGGCCGGCCTCGCGACCGAACGGTTCCACCGGCCCGGGGCCCCGCCCCCGGCGATGGACGATGCCGACGCCGGCGAGGAGACCGACAGCCAGGCGGTCTCGAACCTCGTCGCGCTCCAGGGGGTCCTCTACCGGAGGATCCTCGCGAGCCCGCCGACCCCCGCCGGGTAACGGCCGCCGGTCCCGATTCGGGAGCGCCCGCCGTGGTGCGGGGCGATCGAGGTCGGGGAAGGGAGGGCCGTCGGGGAGGGGAACGCCGGGCGGCGCCTCGCGCGCCCTACCGTTCGCCCGCCGCGGCGGGGGGCGCGGATGGGGCCGGAGGAGGTCGCGGCCGCGGCACGGACCGCCGCCAGAAGGAAACGGGGACGGGGGTTCGATCCGGGAGATCCCGGCCCTCCTCCCCAGCGCAAGGTTCTTACCCACGGGGCCGCATCGGACGCCGGCGATGGTGGCGTACGGGGACGAACCCTCCTCCCTGGACGAGGAGGAGCGGCAGGCGCTCGGCTGGGTCTCCGTCCCGTTCGTCCTCGCGGCGGCGATCGTCTGCGGGGTCGGCCTCGTCCTCCTCTTCCTCTGGATCGTCACCTTCACGTGGCCCTACCTGTCCGGCATCGGTCTCCTGATCCTCGGCGTGGCGATGCTCATGAACCGGCGGGCCGGGCTCGACCGGGCGGCCTGACCGGGGAGGGCCGCGGTTCGGGTGCCGGCGCGGGCGGAGGGACCGCCGGTGCTGCTGAAGCTCGGGGGGAGCGTCATCACCCGGAAGAACGGGCCGGCCCGCCTGCGCCCGAAGGTCCTGGAACGGCTCGCCGGGGAGATCCGGGACGGGGCCTCCGGTCCCATCGTCCTGCTCCACGGGGCGGGATCGTTCGGCCATCCCGGCGCGCTCCGGTTCCACCTCACCGAGCCGCCGCGGGCCGGGACGGGGCGACAGCGGGCCCGGGGCGCCTCCATCGTGGCGGCCGAGGTGCGGGGGCTGCACCGGGCCGTCCTCGCCGCGCTCGTCCGGGCCGGCCTCTCGCCATGGTCGGTCCCGCCGGCCCCCCTCGCGTGGAACCGGGAAGGACGGCTCGAGTCGCTGGCGACCGGTCCGTTCGCGTGGGCGATCGGGGAGGGGATGGTGCCGGTGAGCTTCGGGGATGTCGTGGCCGACCGGAGCTGGGGCACCTCCATCCTCTCGGCCGATGCGATCGCCGTGAGCCTCGCCCGCGACCTCGGCCTCAAGCGCGTCCTCTTCGCGAGCGATGTCGACGGGGTCCTGGTGGCGGCGCCCGGGGCCCCGGGCCGCCCCCGCATCCATCCCCGGGTCACCCCGGAACTCCTCGACCGGCTGATCCCGGCGCCCGGGGCCCCCGACGCGACCGGCGGCATCCGGGGCAAGATCCGGGCGATGCTCGAGATCTCCGCGATGGGCGCCGACGCAGGTATTATGAGCGGACTCCGTCATGGAACGGTGGCGGCGGCGCTTCGGGGGGAGACGGTCTACGGGAGCTGGTCCGGAGCCGCCCCTCCCTGATCCGCCGCGGCCGGACCCGGCCGCCGGGCAGCTCACCCACCGCAAGGCCGACCATGTCCGGGTCGTCCTCGGGGAATCGGTGGAGGGCCGGTACCGCTACTGGGACGACGTCCAGCTGATCCACCGGGCGCTGCCCGAGGTCGATTTCGACGAGATCGACACCCGGGTCGAGCTGTTCGGCCGCCGGCTCGCCGCGCCGCTCGTCATCACCGGGATGACCGGCGGCTATCCGGACGCCGTCCGGATCAACAGCCGCCTCGCCGAGGCGGCCGCGGAGGTCGGGATCGCCCTCGGGGTCGGCAGCGAGCGGGCCGCGGTGCTCAAGGGGCAGTTCCCCGAGAGCTACTCCTGCGTCGCGCGCTTCGAGGTCCCGTTGAAGTTCGCGAACCTGGGCGCGCCCCAGATCATCCCCCAGGGGCCGGGGACGGCGGTGGTGGGTCCGCGCGAGGCGCGGGCCGCGATGGAGCTCATCGGCGCCGACCTCCTCGCGATCCACCTGAACTTCCTGCAGGAGATGGTGCAGCCCGAAGGGGACCGGAAGGCGCGGGGATCCCTCGACGAGATCGGCCGGCTCGCCGCCGAGATGCCGGTCCTGGTCAAGGAGACCGGCGCCGGCCTCAGCCGCGAGGTGGGCGAGATGCTCCGGGGCCGGGGCGTCCGCGGGTTCGACGCGAGCGGCACCGGCGGCACGAGCTTCGCCGCCGTCGAGTACCACCGGGCGGTCGCGCAGGGGGCGCGGCGGGAGGTCCGGGTCGGGAAGACCTTCTGGGACTGGGGGATCCCGTCGCCGGTCTCGGTCCGGGAACTGGTGCCGCTCGGCCTCCCCGTCATCGCGAGCGGCGGGATCCGGAGCGGGCTCGACGTCGCCCGGGCGGTCGCGCTCGGCGCCCGGGCCGCGGGGACCGCGGGCGGGGTCCTCCGCGCCGCCGCCACCTCCCTCGAGGCCACCCGGGAGGAGCTCCACCACCTCGTCCACGAGCTCAAGGTCGCGATGTTCCTCACCGGCTCCCGGTCGATCCCCGACCTCCAAAAGGTCCGGTACGTCCTCACCGGCGAGACCCGCCACTGGCTCGGCCCGCCATGAACCGCCCCACCGCGGCCGCCGGCGCGATCCACGACGCGAAGCGCCTCCGCCTCCAGGCGGCCGGTCCCGGCTCCGGGGCGATCCCGACCAACGTCGCCTTCGCCCGGGGGCTGCCGCCGGAGGAGCGGGCGCGCCTCGGCGCGATCCTCCGGAAACCGACCCGGACGCTCTCGGGGGTGGCGGTGGTGGCGGTCATGACCGCGCCGGCCCGGTGCCCCCACGGGCGATGCGCGTACTGTCCGGGCGGTCTCGAGCAGCGCTCCCCCCAGAGCTACACGGGGGAGGAGCCGAGCGCGCTGCGGGCCCACCAGTTCGGCTGGGATGCCCGGGCGATCACCGCCCACCGCCTGGAGACGCTCGAGGCGCTCGGCCACCCCACGAGCAAAGTCGAGGTGATCGTCCAGGGGGGGACCTTCCCGTCCCGCCCCTGGGCGCACCAGGAGGAGGTGTACCGGGGGATCTTCGACGGCCTGAACGGGAGCCGTTCGGCGTCGCTCGGCGAGGCCCAGGCGCGCAACGAGACGGCGGCCCGCCGGCTCGTCGGGCTGACGGTGGAGACCCGGCCGGACTGGTGCGACGGGCGGATCCTCCCCGATCTCCTCGCGGCAGGGGTCACCCGGGTGGAGATCGGGGTCGAATGCCTTCGGGACGACGTCCTCGAACGGGTGGGCCGGGCGCACGGGGCCGCGGAGGTCTTCCGGGCCAGCCGCGAGGCCCGGGACCGGGGGCTCAAGCTCGGCTACCACCTCATGCTGGGGCTACCGGGGATGGACCCGGCGCGCGACCTCGAGGATTTCGAGCGGATCGTGAGCGACCCCGCGCTCTCGCCGGACATGCTCAAGCTGTACCCGACGCTCGTCCTTCCGGATACGGCGCTCCATGCGGAGTTCGTGGCGGGCCGGTACACGCCGTACGACACCGAAACCGCCGTCCGGCTCCTCGCCCGGATGAAGCCCCGGATCCCCCCGTGGATCCGGATCCAGAGGATCCAGCGCGACATCCCGGCCCGCCTCATCGCCGCCGGGGTGCGCCACGGCAATCTCCGGCAGATGGCGATCGCCGAGATGGCCCGGAGCGGGGAGCGCTGCCGCTGCCTGAGATGCCGCGAAGTCGGCCGCCGGCCGGTGGCGCCGGGGGCGGCGTTCGTCCCGGTGGAGCGCCGCTATCCGGCCTCCGGCGGGCTCGAGATCTTCCTTTCCGAGGAGGAACCCGAAAGCGAAGCGGTGGCCGGCTTCCTCCGGCTGCGGTTCCCTTCCCCGGAGACCGTCGGGGGGCTCGCGGCGCCCGTGATCCGGGAGCTCAAGGTGCTGGGCCCCGAGGTGGCGATCGGCCTCCGTCCCACCGACGCCGCCTCCGCCGGCCAGCACCGGGGGCTGGGCGGCCGGCTCCTCGCGCGGGCCGCCGCGATCGCGGCCGAGGCCGGGCACCGCCGGCTGTTCGTGACGAGCGCGGTGGGCACCCGTCCGTACTACCGGCGGTTCGGGTTCCTCCCGGAGGGACCCCATCTGGTGGCGTCGCTGCCTCGGGACGGCCGGCTACCGATGCGGCCGGCGTAGCCCGCTCCCGGCCGGGGGCAGGAGCGTTCCCGGAGCTCCCGCGCGCTCCCGTCCCCCCGCCGTCGGCTCCCCGCCCCGGCGGAAGGTGGCGCACGCAACGGTTAAGGCGCCCCCCGACTCCGCCCCCCCCGAGTGGCGAGTATGGGCCGGAACATCCGAGTCGAGCCGTTGCGCTCCGTGCACATCGAGGACCAGGAGATCGAGCTCGTCGAGCGCAAGGGGATCGGGCACCCCGATTCGATGGCCGACGGGATCTCCGAGAGCGTGAGCCGGGCCCTCTCCCGGATGTACCTCGACGAGTACGGGCGGATCCTGCACCACAACACCGACGAGACGCAGATCGTCGGCGGCGCCTCGGAGCCGAAGTTCGGCGGGGGGCGGGTCACCGCGCCGATCTACATCCTCCTGGTCGGGCGGGCGACCACCGAGGTCAACGGCGAGAAGCTGCCGTTCCGCCAGACGGCGCTCGATGCGGCCAAGAAGTACGTCGCCTCCGTGGGTTCCCACCTCGAGGTCGACTCGCAGGTCGAGTTCGACTGCAAGATCGGCAGCGGATCGGTGGACCTCCGGGGGGTCTTCGAGCAGAAGGCGGTCCTCGCGAACGACACCTCCTTCGGGGTCGGGTTCGCCCCGTACTCCGACACCGAACGGCTGGTCCTCGAGACCGAGCGGTTCCTCACCACCAAGCTCGTGAAGAAGCTCCCGGCGCTCGGGGAGGATGTCAAGGTGATGGGGTTCCGTTCCGATGAGACGATCCACCTCACCGTGGCCGCGGCGCTCGTCGACCGCGAGATGGCCGACGGCCAGGAGTACGCCTCGGTGCTCGAGGAGATCCACGACAAGGTGGCCGATCAGGCCGCGAAGCTCACCACGAAGAAGGTGGTCATCGACGTCAACACGGCGGACGATCCGGAGCTCGGCCGGTACTACCTCACGGTGACGGGACTGTCGATGGAGGCGGGGGACGACGGCAGCGTGGGACGGGGGAACCGCGCCAACGGGCTCATCACCCCGAACCGCCCGATGAGCCTCGAGGCCACGGCCGGCAAGAACCCGGTGAACCACGTCGGGAAGATCTACAACGTCCTGAGCCACCTCATCGCCCAGGAGATCGTCAAGGAGGCGGGGGGCGACGTCCAGGAGGTCCACGTGCGGATCCTCTCGCAGATCGGAAAGCCGATCGACGAGCCCCAGGTGGCGTCGATCCAGCTCCTGCCGGCCAAGGGAGTCAAGCTCGCCGAGGTCACCGGCCGGGCCGACGCCGTGGCCCAGAAGTGGTTCGACCAGATCGGCACGATCCCGCAGCGGCTCCTGACGGGGAAGATCTCGGTCTTCTGAGCGGACCGGCCCGCCCGGGCCTCGGGAGGGGCGGTGGCGGACGGCCCCCCGCCGGCCCGACCTCTAAATAGTACGGGCTCCCCCCTACTTCACCGGAGACGCCGGTCCCCTCCGGACCGGCCCCCGGTCCGTGGCCATCCTAGGGAATTCGCCCCTGTTCGTCCCCACGCTCCTCGTCCTGAGCGTCGTCGTCGTGGTCCTCGTCTACGTCCTGTACCGGTTCCGGCAACGTCAGGCCGCCGCCCGGCGGCACGCCGAGACCACCCAGAGCGAGGAGGATCGCGCCTTCAACCAGATCCGCTTCCTCCGGGCCACCATCGACCGGCTCGAGCGGCAGGGGGCCGGGGTGACGGCGCTCCGGGAGGAGCTCGGCCGGGCCGAGGCGGCCGAACGGCGGGGCGATCCCTCGGAGGCGCTCCTCCACACCGCCGCGGCCCGGAGCCGTTTCCTGGCCGGTCGGCCGGAATCCAACGCCCCCGGGGCCCGACCGTCGTACGGCGCTTCGGAGCCGCCGACGGGCCCGGCCGGACCGGAGAGCGACGATGCCGGGGGAGGGATCGTGCCCCTGCCCGGGTCCCGTCTTCCGGCCCACCAGGCGGAGGCCCGATTCGCGCTGAACCTGTTGGCCGGGGAGATGGCCCGGGCCGCAGGGGACCCCGGGGGGGAGGAACGGAGGGCGGCCGCCCGCGCGGAACTCGATGAGGGGCTCCGGGCCTACGCCCGGGGCGACTACGCGACCGCCTGGAAGCTCGGCCTGAAGGGCCGTCGGACGGTCGGGGGAACGGTCGAGGGGGTCGCGTTCCCGGAGGGGGCTCCCCCCGACCCCACGGTCGAAGGGGCCCACGGTCCCGCGGCCCCCCGGCCGACCGGAGGGGGCCCGGCTCCCCTCGAAGCGACGGAGCTCCAGCCCTGCGGGCAGTGCGGCCGACCGGCATCCGCTTCCGACCGGTTCTGCCGCGGTTGCGGCGCCCCTTCGGGGGCGACCTCCTGCCCGCGCTGCCGCGCCCCTCTCACGCCGGACGACCGGTTCTGCGGGCGGTGCGGCAATCCCCAGTACGGATGACCACCGGGCTCCGCACGGGGGGATCGCCCGTTCACGCGGAGGGGTGGAGCTCCGCCGGCGCAAAATCCTCGAGGCGGCGCTGGACGCGGGTTTCCCGGAGGAGGGCGCTCGCCGGGACCCACCGGTCGACGGGGATCGCGAAGAAGCGGCCGATCTCGGACAGGAGCTCCTCCATGTCCCCTAGGGAGCGGGCGGGCCGGCGGAGGGTGGCGCGGACGTGCTCCCGGACATTCCATACCCCGAGCGGCAGGATCTCGCCTGGATGGACCTCCCGGAGGACCAGGGCGCCGGCCTGGCGCCCGTCCCGCTGCATCGCCTCGGAGCAGGCGAGCCGCGCAGCGTAGTAGCATCCCCCGATCGAGGCGTAGTTCCGACGCCCCCGGAACCCCTCGCGGTCCCCCAGGATCAGGATCCGGGAGGGATGGGGGTTCCAGAAGGTCTCGGGATACCACGCCTCGATGGATTCGTACCGGTAGGCGCCCGGCAGACGGACCACCATCCAGCGGTTCCCGATCGCCTCGAGCGTCTGGACCCGGATCTCCCCGAGCTCCGGCAACCTCCGCACCCGTTCGAGGTTCTCCTTCCCGAGGAGGTCGTCGACGGCCGTGATGGACCACCGGGTCGGTACGAATCTCCGGTGTCCCCTCCGGCCCAGGGTGCCGGCGCTCAGCGCCTTCTGGATCCGGCTGACCGGGACCTTCCGGTCGTACAGTTCCCGGACGGCGGTGCGGGCGCTCGCGTGGCCATCCCGGTAGAGCCGGTCGATCCGTTCATCGACGCGGCCGACCTCCAGGCGGATCCGTTCGATCGGTGCGGAAGGGCCGGTGGGGGGAGCTCCGTCGGAGAGGGTCAGGCGGCCGCGGGGAGGGCGGCGAAAGGTCGCTTCGGCCTCGGCGCTGCCTGCGGCCAACGCCAGGAGCTGGAGCTCCTCGGCCTCCCGGCCCGGCGCCTCCGCCTCCGTGACCCGGATCGGGCGGGTGCCCCGGATGAGCCCCATCCGGAACCCGACCACCTCGGCCACGGAGCGGCCCACCCACTCCTCGGGGGTGTCGTACACGAGCGTGTCCCCGTGGTTCGAGCTCAGCAGCGGGCCGACAGAGACCTTCGGGTACCCATACCGTCCCACGAACAGCGCCGGGGGGGAACTCCCGGCGAATTCCCGTCCCGCACCGAACGGGAGGGTCCGGAGGAGCGCTTCGTGGCGGAGGAGGATCGGGCAGACCGGCTTGCCGCAGAGCATCTGGGCGGCGCGGCATCTCAGGCACATGGTGGGGTCCTCCCGGAGCCCGGGGATCGACCAGGAGATCTGCGGATGTTCGGGGAGTCCGGGAAGCGGCGCGCCGGTCGGCACGGGGACGATGGACCGGGGCCGCGCTACTTGAAGCCACGGGGGTGGTCGGAAACACCACCGACGGGGGAGAGTTGCGCGGAGGGCTCCGGTTCCGGTCCCCCGCCCCGGAAGGCTCGGCCGTCCGCGACGCCTGTCGGGGGCGCGCTGGGGTCGTCCCCGGCGTCGAGACCCTCGGGGCGGAGCGCCGGGCGGCTCCGGAGGATCGCGGCCCCGGCGCCCCTCCCCTCCCGGGGGCTCCCCGGCCCCGGTTTCCTCCGGTCCCAGGGGACGAGGGGTCGACGACGCCGCCTTCCGGTCGAGGAGAGGAACGGTCGATCGCGGGGCGGTCGTGACGGCCCCGGTACGGACCCGGCCGTAGGACGCCTCCTCCGGAAGCCGCCACCCCTTCCAACGCATCGGCCCGGACCAAGGGTACCCTGCGGTTCGGGTTCCCGAGGCATCGGCGTCGGCGGCGGGGCGCGGGTTTTCGCGGGGGTCCCGCACCCTTCCCGGGCCGGCGCCGGGGGGTTCCCGGCCGCGCCCTCCTCGCGGTCCTTCGGTCCGGGGCCACCGGTCCCCACGAATCCGCATCTCCTGCGGATTGCCGGGCGGGAGGACTCCCCTCCGGCCCTTCCGGCCCAGGGGGGGGCGGCCGCTGCCGGCGGACGTCGGTGGTGGCAGGGATCGTGGTCGGGGGTTTCTGCGGGAGGTCGGGAGTCCCCGGCCCTCGCCGAGGAAGATTGCCAGGAGGCTCCCCGAACCGGCGGTGGAGGCGGTCCGGGTCGGGGCGCGAACCCCCCACAAGCCCGAGGAGGAGTTCCCGAGGATTTTTTCGGATCCGGTGGCGGTGGGGCCCGGCCGTTTCCGACGGGGAAGGCGGCGCCCATCGGAGTCGGCGAGGATCGACGCCGACCGAGACCCGAAGGGGGGATGCGGCCGGCGACCCGAGATGGAGCCGACCGCCTACACGTTCATATATCGGCTCGCGGGTGGGCGGACGCGCTCCGGCTCCAAGGGACTGTGGGGTAGCTTGGTCCATCCTTCGGGGTTCGGGACTCCGAGACGCCAGTTCGAATCTGGCCAGTCCCATCCCGGGAGCCGGGCGCGGGGGGGGGCGCCCCCGCCTACATCCGGGGCAGCAGCTGGGCGAGCAGGGGGCCTGCGCCCTTCGGGAACGGTCCCCCGTGGTAGCTCAGGATCGCCTCCGGTCGGAGTTCATGGATCCGGCGGGCCGAGATCTGGGCGCTCTGGATGTGGTGGGTGTACTCTGGAGGCGTGAGGGCCAGCGCCGGGGTCCCGAAGAAGAGGTCCCCGGAAAAGAGGATCCGGCGTTCCGGCAGGTAGTACGCGGTGTGCCCGGGAGTATGCCCCGGGGTGTGGTAGGCGACCAAGCCACCGGCCGCGGGAAGAAGCTCCCCGTCCCGCAACCGGACGTCCACGTCGATCGGATGGTCGGGCGGCATCCCCCGCCCATCGTAGCGTGGATGGCCGGCGATGAACGCCGCTTCCAGCCAGTGGGCGTAGATCGTGGCGCCCGTAAGCCGCTTCAGCGCGACGAGCGAGCCCGTGTGGTCGTTGTGGAGATGCGTGACCACGATGGAGGTGACCTCGTGGGGGCGCACGCCGATGCGGTCCAGGTGCGCGAGGATCGCCTTCTCCGACCCCGGAAGGCCGCTGTCGATGAGGGTGTGGCCGTTCTTCGGGTTCTTCAAGAGATAGACGTGGGTCGTGAACTCCGGCGACGGATCGATGTTCTCGATCTGGTGAATCCCAGGAAGGATCTCGGTCATGGGTCCGGTGGCCGAAACTCCCCCATCGCTTATTCCTTTCGAACCGGTCGCCCGGCCGATGTCGCCGGAGTCCCAGTCCCGATCGTTCCTCGGCGGGGGGTCTGGGGATCCACGGCCGCTTGTGGAACGAAGCGCCGCGCGGATCTCCTTGGCGGATGCCGGCAAACGGCCCCCCTCCCGTGGGCCGATGGAACATTCCTCCGGGGCCACCGAACGGCCGCGGGTCGGTCGGGCCGGGTTCACCGGACGGTTCCCTTGGTGCCGGGCCCGTCCGATCCCCGGGTCCGACTTCGGCGCGAACGGAAGTGGGCCGGGCCCGCGCCCTCCGGCCTCCCATCGGCCCGCTTGCGTGCCGCCTCCCCCGGCTCGGTGACCCGTGTCCGATCGGACCGGCCCGATCCTGGATTTGGGAAGCCGGCAAGGGGGTTGCCGACCGGATCGACGTACGGCACGTCCTCCGTCGAGAGTACGCCACTACGTCGGCCAAAGGTTTATAATTGAAATCGCGGTCGTGGGACCCACGATGGGCGCCGCCGCGAAAGGCCTCGGAGATCGTTTGACGAACAACGGGACCGAACGGTTCCCCACCGGCCGCCGCCTCCCGTTCGTGCCGTGGAACCGGGGGCAGCGGGCCGTGGCGATCGCCCTCGCGGTGGGCGTGGGCGCCCTCATGATCCTCTCCCCGCTCTCGGTGATCTCGGTGTTCGCCGGAAGCACGACGTCGAATACCTCGAGCGGGCTCGGTGCAGGAGCGGGAGGCAACGCGGCCCTCCGGGACGTCGCCGCTTCCGGGCCGACCTCCAGTCCAGGTCTTCGCCCCTCCCAGGTCAATATCGGGCAAGATCCCCAATCTGAGCCGCTGGTCACCTCCCAAACACTGGCGGCAACTCCCTCCCTGTTCCCCCACCCCACGGGCCTCCAGCTCAACATCTGGAACAATGTGACCAACGCGAGCGGACAGCCCGGTTGGGGGGTTCTCCAAGCCCCGTCGGCCCATCCCGGTAGCGGAACCCAGGCTTCCTCGGTCCGCGCCGCGACGACCAATCTCCAGACGGCGACGGCGTGGGGATATGTGAAGACGCTCGTCAACGGCGCGGTCACTGCGGTACCGGGGGCCGCGGTTCAAGCCTACCCTGTCGGCCTGTCCTGTCCGACGACCACCTGCGCCCCGGGTACGACGACCCAAAATGGCTATTTCAAGATCGTCGTGCTGGTCCCGGCCGATCAGATCCAGGTGACGGCGGGAGGTTACCTGGACAACTACACCCTGCTCACCAACATCTCGGCCGGAAGCAACTACGATGTCGGCACGATCTTTCTCGTGCCGGACGCCAGCATCTGCGGCTACGTCGAGGGAGCCGATCCCGGCCACGAACCGGTAGCCGATATCGAGGCGGTCGGCCAGAGCCGGGACGGGCGGATCATTGCGTCACCCTCGGCGTACACGAATTCGGCCGGACACTTCTGCACCTTCGTCCCTCCGGGGCCATCTGAGGTCACGTTCACGCCCGTGCAGGGAAACGGTCTCTATTTCCCGAGCAATGTCTATGTCGACCTCCAGCCCGGCCAGGTGGATTCCACCAACTGGGGGATCGGCGGCGGAAATGTGATGTATCTCCAGCTGGGAGTCAAGGTGACGGCCACTCTCTACAGCTCGACCACGGGAAAGGAGATCTACAACTGGTTGGGCTCGTTCTTTGCGTTCGCCGCCATCAGGGCCTGCGAGCGCGACAACACGGGGGTCTGCTTCAACGAAGGGTCGGTCACCGTACTTCCCGGCTCTCCCGGTCCGGTTTCCCCGATCGCGATCGCCCCCGCGGCGCCGGATCTGATCACGTTCTATGCGACCGGATACATCTCCAATACCACCTACATCACCGTCCCCGAACTCGCGCCGGGCCATACCTACAACATGGGCCGGATCAACCTGATCCAGAACGGAATCGTCGAGCTGACGCCCACCCTGACCTACGCGAAGGCGGCGGCCAACGCGATCGCGAAGTGGGGCACCGGTCTCGTGTACGAGACCGTGTGCAGTCTGGACGGATTCAAGTTCTCGCAGGTGACCCAGAATACCTTCGGCGGTTACAATATGACCAACTCCGAGTGCCAAGGAGGCCAGGGGTGCGGCAACCTGAATAACACCGTCGAAATGATCGCCGCCCCGCTCCGGAACTCGATCAATATCCTTCCCGACGACACCGGGACCTGCCACCCGCCCATCCCGACCTGGCCGATCCCCGGCGATCTACCGGTGACCGGGAACTGGTCGTACATCAATGCGACCCCGGACCGGATCCTGAACATCGGCTCCGTGGGTCTCACGCCGGGAACCTACGTTCTGGGGAATGTGGCCCCCTCGACGGCGTTGTGGAGTGCGTCGGACTGCTCGACGGACGAGCTCAGCTGGTGCGGAGCGACGGCGCCGGGCAACACGTACTACCTCCAAAACAACATCACCATCTACTATCAGCATGTGGACGAGGACCCCGCCGGCTGTCCGGCAACGTACTACTACTTCTGCGTGCCGGTGGTCCCCGGCCCTTCCCTCATCAGCATCACCGGACTCACGTCCACCTCGAACTCCACGGTAGCGTACGTGCCCCCCGGAGTGTGGAGCCAGCTTCCACTACCTCTGGACCTCGCGAGCCCGCGCCACGCCACCTCCATCAATCTGACGGGCGCCGAGATCACCGGCACGGTGCTGGATGCCCTCACCGGGGAGCCGCTACCCGGTGCGGTCACCGTCTCCCTCTCCGCCGCCGGCCTCAATACGGAACCCTCCGGGGGTACGGTGGCCGATGCGGCGGGGGCGTATGCCATCACGGCGCTTCCCGGTTGGGTTCTGGTGCACGCCGCGTCCCCGAATTTCCTGGTCAATTTTACGTGGGTCTATGTCGGGTCCGGGATCGTCCATGCCCGGACCATCTATCTGACCCCGGAATCCTATCTGGAGGGACGGGTGGTCGGACCCAACGGGTACTCTCTCAATACCTCCTCCGCCCAGGTGTGCCCGATCTCCAACAAGGGGGTCGGTTGCCTGCCGATCATCGGATCGGGTCTGACGAGCACCAACGGCAGCTACTTCGCGCTGCTGCCTGCCGCCCATCTGCCGATCGGCGGGTACATGGTCGTGGCGAACGCTCCCGGGTATCTCAGCAACAGCACCTGGGTCAACGTCACCGAACCGGGCCAGACGTATACGGCCACGACGATCGTCCTTCGGCCGATTCTGGGATCGGCGGGACTCCCGGCGTCCCGGCCGCATGCGACGAACGGTTCGGCGGCGTATGTCTACGGGTTCATTGTGGACAACTCCACCGGACTCGGAGTCCCCTCGGCGACCATCAGCCTGGACCCCGTGGGCGGCGGGACGCCCGTCACCGTGGCGAGCTCGATCTCCGACATCGGCCAGTTCAACTTCACCCTCGGTGTGGGAGCGTACTCGTTCAATGTCACCTATACGGGGGTCTATTACCCCTGGTCCGGCTTCCTGACGGTGAACGGTTCGGCGCCCTACATCAACGAGAGCACCATCCGGCTCGTTCCGTTGGGGTACCTTCGCGGTCGGATCGTGGTGGATCCCTGGCGCAACGTGGTGACGATCTCCGAGGGGATCGGGGTGCAGACGCTGGTCACCGTGGCGAGCCACAATCATGAGATCACTTCGCTTGGCGAAACGGATTCCGGCGGATTCTTCAACATCTCGGCGGTCAACTCCAAGGCGGACCTCGTCTTTTCGGTGCCTTCCGGCGGCGGTCAAGGATCGGCGCGTCAGGGGTTCCTCGAGAACGACACCGTCTGGAACACGACCAAGAACGGCAGCCTTCCGTTCTTGGTGATGGGGAATGTCATCTACACTGCGTTCACGGGCGTGGTGCGGGACGGGTCGACCAACAACGCCACTCCGGTCCGCTTCGGCAGCATCGCCCTGACGGTGGCGACGCCGAACTTTGCCGTCTTCACGTACACGGAGGCGCTGGGGGGTGGCGGCGAGTACACGATCTTCATGCCGCCGGGAAACATCACGAACGGGTTGACCCCGGCCTCCCAGGTGTCGGCGTACATGCCCCACAACTTCTCGTATCGCTTCCCGCTCGCCTGGTTTGCGAACAACCTCTCCCTGCTCGAGAACATCTCCGCCTCCGCCGTCTGGCTATTGCCGAAGATCTCCCTCGCCCATTTCGGTTGGCTGAATTTCCAGGTGGATGCCTCGGTGGCGGCCTTCGGGGGCACGTCGAGCGTCGTCCCGTATGCCGTCGCCACGGCGACCGTGATCACCAAGAACGACTCGGTGGTCTCGGGAGCCTCGGCCGTGGCCGATGGCCATGGATTCGTGAATATGACCGCGCCGATCGGAAGGAATCTGACGCTGACCGTCGCCGCTCCCGATTTCAATGGCACGGTGGTGGAGAACATCAGCGTCAACGAGAGCGCCACCACCTTCGTCAACGGCAGTTCCGCCCAGATCGGTTCCATCCTGCTGCAGCCGTGGGGATGGGTATGGGGGACGGTGGTCGACTCGGCGCTCGGGGTACCGGTCTACGGGGCCTCGGCGACCGTCTCGAACCCGAATGGTTCCGGGACCGTGGGGATCATCTCCAACGGTGCCGGGTTCTTCATGTCCGATGCCCCACCGGGCGCGGTGGATCAGGTGTCGGTCACCCTGAATGGCTACCTGACCAACAACACCCGGGTCAAGGTCGGAGTCGGGGAGCTGGGGAACTTGACCCCCCTCAATCTGACCGGCCTCGGGGTGGTCGCCGGCCGGATCTTCGTCTACCCCGGGAACGTTCCGCTGTACGGGGCGACGGTGTCGGTCTGCCCGATCGCATCGCCGACCTGCCAGAACAGCAATGTCACGACGAACGGCACCGGCTACTTCTGGGTGGTGGCCGACCCGGGCCGGGACACGATCGCGATCTCCGCGCCCGGATACTCGGAGAACACCACCCCCGGCACCATCCTGGTCCGGTCCGATGTCTGGGAATGGGCGGGAAACTTCGTGATCGACCAGTATGCCACCGTCACCGGAACGCTCCTCGGGGACCCGTCGGGTCTCCCGGTCGTGGGGGCGAACGTGAGCATGTGCTCCGCGATCGCCCTCCCCGGTCAACCGACCGGTCCCTGCTTTGTCACGGTCCTGACCGATTCGATCGGGCAGTTTGAACTCTCGGTCCCGTACGGCAATTACATCCTGGCCCTCAATGCGACCGGATACAATGCCACGTACCTGTCGCTCTCCTTGGGGCCGGGCGAGTATGCGAGCATCGGAACGATCTTCCTCGAGGCCCTGGGGACGGTCCAAGGCACCGTGTTCGGTCAGGACACGAACGCACCGGTCGTCGGTGCGCTGGTCCAGGCCTGCGAGCGGTGGAGCGTCGGCAACTGCACCGGGAACGTCCCGGTGAGCGCTTCCGGCGCGTTCTCCCTTTCGGGCCCTCCCGGACCGTACGTGCTCGTGGTCGCGGGACCGAACTACCAGGACGCGTACGTGCATGTCGTCCTGCTGGCGGGGATCGTCACGACCATCTTCACGATCTTCCTCATCCCCACGGGAACCAATCTGCTCTACTCGGTGCAGGGCAGCGTCGTGGGCGGGGAGAATTCCACCCCCCTCGATGGGGCCGTGGTGACGGCCGGGTCGAACTTCGCCACCGCCACCAACGCCTCGGGAGGGTTCGTGCTCTCGATTCCCTGGGGGGTCTACGTGTTGACGGCGGAACAGAACGGATACAGCGCCGAAAGCCGAACGATCACGGTCCACGCCGACCTCAGCGGGATCGAGTTCGCTCTTCCCCAGACGGTGTACACGGTGAGCGGCCTCATCAGCGACGGGCTGACCGGGGCGCCGATCAGCCAGGCCCGGATCGTGGTCGGCGGCACCCAGCTCGCCTCCTCCGGCCCGACGGGGAGCTATTCCGTGGCCCTGCCCAACGGGACCTACACGATCACGGTCTCCCCACCGGTGACCGCCAGCAACGCCGGAGGCTACGGAACCGTCAACATATCGGTCGGAATTTCGGGAGCGGCGGTCACGCGCAATATCCTGCTCTACCCGGGATCCACCGAGATCTCCGGTCTGGTGGTGGACTCCCTGACGGGAGCCCCGATCGCGAACGCTTCCGTGGTCATTTCGGGAGCCACCGAGGATGGGTTGCCGGTGTCGGAGGGCACGCTCTTCACCACCGCCCAGGGTACCTTCTCGGCGCGGGTCTATTTCGGGACGTACCGGATCAATGTGTCGGCCGCCGGGTACCTGCCGAATTTCAGCCCGGTCGTGGCGAAGTCCTCCGCGATCCTTCCCGCCACCCTGGCCCTGACCCCGGTCTCGGCCACGGCCACGAGCGGTTCGGGTGGGTTCACCTTGGGATCGGCTCTCCTCCTGGCGGGCATTGCGGCCATCGGCGTGGTGGCCTACCTCGGGCTCGGCCCCTGGAGGACCGAGTCGGGCTGGAGCCCACCGGCCACGAATCCATCGCCCCAGCGGCTTGACGGCAACAAATCCACGGTTCAGGGGGGTTCTCCATGAGGAAGGTCTTCGGGCGCCGAACGCTGGTCTTGCTATTGGCCGGATTTGTCCTTGGGGTGCTGATCGGGGCCTTCGGCCCGGCGGTGCCGGCGACGAGCACGGGTTCCATCCATCCGGCGATCGCGCCGGCCCCGCCGGTGGATGCGACGCCGTTGGTGTCGTTGGCCGCCCCGGCGGCCATTCCCGTCCCCTCGGCCCAGGCGGTTCCCGGGCTCACGCTCTCCATCTCGGACAATCCGAGAGCCGTCTGCGCCTACGGGGGGACCGACTGCGCGGTGGGGAACGGAGTGAGCCGGGTGACCATGACCGCCGAAGCCTCCCCGAACGGGATTGAGGCGTGGCCGGCCGTGCAGGTCGCCTTCGTGGTGGAGACCACCGCCTACGATGGCGTCTACGATCCCAGCGCGGGCGACCCTGGCAACGACGTCTGCGCCCAGGGGGGCGGCGCGGTCTGCGACGAATCGAACGGGGTCCCGTTCTTCGTCGCCCACGCCCAGCAGATCGCGGGGGCGATCCAGGCCGCGAATCCCCACAGCCAGGTCTCCTTCGCCATGGTGGACTACTTTGCGACGCTCGACAACTTTGACGACGGAGATGGGCTCGAGTACCATGTCGACATCCCCTCCTTCGTCCCGGCGAGCGACTTCGGAAGCGCCGTCGCGGGATCCTTCCAGGCCAATGTCTTGGACGGCGGGTACATCTACTCCGATTCGGACCTTTCGGACAACATCCTCCACTCCTCGGTGATCACGGCGCTCTACGGGACCATCATCGGAAGCGGCCTCGACTGGTCGCCGAACACGCACCATGTCATCGTCTGGATGGGATCGACGGTTCCGCGGGATCCGAGCTTCACGATCAACTATTACCCGAGTTCCTCGGACTATGCCAATTACTGCCAGAACTGCATGAGTCCGGGATGCGAACCGTCCTACAACTTCGGGGCGGTCCAGAGCCCGGAGTGCGAAGGCTGGGTCCGTTCCAACAACGGCAATGTCTCGGACTCCATCGCCGGTCTTGCCCGCACCGCGCCGGAGTGCACGGACTCGATCGGAAAGGTGTGCACGGTGGATGTCATCGACCTGTACAACGGGGTCACCAACCCGTATTCCAAGCAATGGGTGGCCGGCCGGACGAACGGTGGTCCCAACAGCGTCCTCTCCTGGAAGGACTCCACGGACATCCTCCTCGCCGGGTGCGCCATGGCCGCCGCCACGGGCGGGACGTGGAACGGCCCCAACTACTTCTCCTGCCCGGACGGGCAGACCGGCCAGCTGCAGGAGGTCCCCATCGGGAGCCCCTACACGCCCAACACCAACAACCCGACGTTGCTGGCGGCGTTCCGCGGGATCGGCTTCGGACCGATCGAGACCACGCTGGTCGCGAACGGCACCCACCAGCCCATGTTCCAGTTCGCGCCCTACGGAGCCGTCCAGATCGCCCCGGCATCGCTGGGGGGCCCCAACTTCACCTCGTCGTGCGCGCTGGGGAACGGCGTGCTCTGGGCCGGTCCGACGCACTGCGTCGCGGAGCCGGTCCAGGCCAACTACACGGGATTCAGCGGCAGCGGGGCGTCCGGCGTGTACAGCACCTACGGCTGGAACTGGAGCAGCAATGCCTCGACCAACCAGATGTACATCGGGGATATCTGGTCGGTTTCGTTCAACGTGATCGTGAACGGGCCGCCGTTCGCCACGGTGCCGGTCGATGCCTGCCTCGGGTACTCCTGCGCGGTGGCCGGTAGCCAGCCCGTGGGCGGCCTGTATTCGTGGGCGGCGTACCTGCCGATCACCAACGTGACGTCCGTGGTCGAATCGTTCCCCGTGGCCGTACTGACCGTGGAGGTGACCCCCGTCGGGCCGCCCCCGATCGCTCTGCCTCCGCCCCCTCCCATCGTACCACCCCCCATCCCGATTGCGATCCCACCCGCGTTGCCGGTCATCTCCCCCATCGGGATTGCCGCCCAGGTGGGAGTCGCGAACGTCGCCTTGCAGGCCGCCACCGCCGGCTTCCTCGGGGCGGGCTTCATCCGGGTGACCCAGAGGAATCGGCCGATCTCCATGGCCGTGGCCGCGATGTCCGGGAAGAACAAGAATGCCGTGTCGATGTTCGAGGCCGGTCGGCAGCAGTCCTCCGGCTCGGGGATCGGTCGCTTCGAATAGGCATGTCGTCGACTCCCGGCGGCGCCGGCGGCACCGGGGCGCCCGGGGGCGCCCCGGACAGGGGCCGGGCCTCCCGGGCGGCAGGATTCGGAAGTCGGCCGCGGTCGGGGCGGGGATTCGTCTCGGCGAATTCCCTGGGGCCCTCCTTTCGTCGTTCCTTCGGACCGAGGTTCGGGACCCTGCCGCCCGCATCCACAGCGAACGAAGCTTCCCGGGTCCCCGAGCGAACCGGGTTCGCTCCCCCGACATGCCCTGCCGGGGATAGGAGCCGGCCGTCTGCGGTGAGGTGACCATGCGGCTCTCGTTTCGTGCGGTGGTAGCGGGGGGCTTCCGCTCCCGGGCTCGAGGCCGCTTCGTCCCTCTCGCCGCGTGGACGCTCGTGGGGGCGTTGCTCCTCCTGCCCACACCCGCTACCGACAGCCGCCCTGCCGGCGCGCTTCCCCCGGGGATTCGGGGAGCGCTCCCCCCGACACCGGCCACGGCCGGCGGGGGCGGCCCGCTCACTCCGGTCTTCAACGGTTCCTGCTCGATGACCGCCTCGACGGCAGGGCTCAACTGTACGGGCATGAACTTCTCCGTGGGCGACACGTTCGTCGCCGTGGTGTTCGACTACCAGAGTTCCGGGCCCCGCGTGGTCTCTTCCTCCTTTGACCCGGGCGCCATCTTTTGGTTCCGCAACCGGACCATGACCCCGGGCACCCCGGGGGTCACCAGTTCCCCCTCGATGTTCGCGATGTGGGCGAACGCGACCCGGGCCAGCGCGCCGGGCTGGGTCAATGTCAGCATCTCGTCGTCGGGGTTCCTGATGGTGGAGTGGTGGTTGTTCCCGGCCGCGATCGGACCAATCCCCCGTCTCGTCGGTCCGGGAAGCCAGGGTTCGAGCGATTCGCCCTACGATCCGCTGAGCGGAACGGCCGCCGGCGACACCCTCATCAGTGTCTTCGCCAGCACCCGACCGACCGGCTTCGGGACCGTCTACGGAACCTGGAACTACACCGGGGGACCGGCCAATCCTCCCGGGAGCGCGACGGACGGGATGAACGGAGCCGCCTCCTGGGCCTACGTGGACGGTTCCTTCCGCGTGCCCGACCCGTGGTGGATCCTACCGTACTCCACGTACTGGACGGCGCTATCGTTCACGGTTTCCGGATCGTCCCCCACGACGCCCCCTTCCGCGCCGACGGGGCTCGTCGTGGGAAACGTCACCCGATCGACCGTGGATCTGGCCTGGACGAATCCGACCGGCACCGTGACGAACCTCACCGTCTGGTATTCCCCGGGGAGCTGCCCCCTCCGCGGACCGGTCCGCTCGATCTCGGCGGGGGTCGTGTCGGCGTACCGGGTCGGCGGCCTCGGCTCCAGCGCGGACTACTGCTTCGCGGTCGCGGCGTGGAACGAGAACGGGAGCTCCGGACTGTCGGCGCCCGTGCACGCGATCACCCCCCCGCTCCTCGGCTACCAGGAGCGGACCTACGACCTGCCCGGATTCGATCCGCTCACGGGCTACTTCCGGACCGGCACCGTCTCGACCCAGGTGCCCACGCTCGCGAGCAGTTCCGGGGTTCCGTTCGGAGTCTACTATGTGGACAACTCCTCCCAATTCGGGTACGTCGCGATCCCCAACGGGTCCTTCCGCTCGATCGCACCGGTGATCCCGCTCTACCAGCGGTTCGGGTACGGCTCCCCCCTCAACGGAATGCTCGACAACGAGTTCTTCCTCGCGGGGGACCGCGCCCTCTTCTTCGGCACCACGAGCCCCGCCGGCGCCGATGTGACGCTCGAGCTGGTCAACGTCACCGACGGGCAGGTGCTCCTCTGGAACACCTCCGCGGCGGTCGATCCCACGAACCAGCAACCGGAGTACGTGGGCAACAATACCGTCCTGGTCCTCTCCTCCAACTGCAGCATCGAGGCGTTCAATCTCGCCGACCACCGGAGCTGGCTCGCCGGCACCCTCGGTTTCGGATTCGGGCCCTCCGCCACCTGCTTCGAGGCGAACAACGCCTACTGGCTTCCGCAGCGCGAGGCGCTCATCAATGTCGAAGCCCACGGCGACTCGGGCGACCTCGTCGAGCAGCTCGACGCGCTCTGGGATGCGTCGGGAGAGATCCATTTCACGTCGGTGGCGACGGTCGCGGTGGACCACGGGATCGTGTTCAACTGGGTCGACGGCCTCGCCTACAACGCGTCCATCGGTGCCATCGCCTTCTCGGCCGGGTACTGGGCCGGAAGCATGGCCTATAGCTATGTCCTCCCGTTCGGCCCGAACGGGGACCTCTCGACTCAGGGCGAACGGCGCACCACCGACTACAACGGGACCGCCGGCCCCTCCGGTCAACTGCTCGAGATCCAGCGGTACGTGAGCACCTCCGACTACGTGCTCGGTCAATCCTACGGGCCTACCGCCTGGACGAACGGGACCCAGTTCCTGTTCGATCCCTGGAACGGCTCGGTGCGGCGGACGAACCGGTCGCTCGACGGGACGGTCTGCGGCAACAGCTGCTTCGAAGGGCAGTATCCGGCGAGCTCGAGCTTCTATCTCGATTTCTCCGCCACGCTCGCCCTCAACAACCCGATGTACCGCGTCCTCTACGCCTACCGGGGTCCGGCGACGACCCCGCCCCGGACGTACGCGGTCACGTTCTCGGAGGCGGGGTTGCCGGCCGGCGCGAACTGGTCGGTCTCCGTCAACGGCACCCGGCAGAGCAGCCCGGGTCCCTCCATCGTCTTCGGGCTCGCCGACGGCAATTACTCCTTTTCGATCTCCCCTCCCTCCGGGTACACGTCCGAGCCGCGGGCCGGGACCTTCTCCGTGGCGAATGCGCCCGTCACGAAGGCTCTCCTCTTCTCCCCCTTCGCGTATCCGATCACCTTCCGCGAGACGGGACTCCCGTCCGGAACGAACTGGACCGTGCGGGTGAACGGGTCCAACCACACGGCCGAGGAATCCCAGTTCACCGTTCCCGAACCGAACGGATCGTACTCCTTCGTCGTGGAGGGGCCCTCGGAGTTCAACGCGTCCCCCCGCGACGGCCAGTTCTCCGTGGCCGGCGCCGGAGAGGAGGAGACCATCTCCTTCGTCCCGGCCGATTTCGAGGTGACGTTCGCCGAGGTGGGTCTTCCGAGCGGTCAGTCCTGGTCGGTCACTGTACTGGGTGGACCCAACGCCTCCACGTCGACTTCGAACGGGACGACCGTCCGCTTCGAGGAGACGGCGGGTCAGTATTCGTTCGAGATCTCCCCGGTCCCCGGGTTCCTCCCCGCTTCCCGTACCGGCTCCTTCTCCGTCCGGAACCAGTCGGTGACCGTGTCGATCGCCTTCCAGCCGGCCGGCACGACGGAGGTTCCCGGGTTCCTCGGTTTCACCGGAGATACCGGATACCTGCTGATCGCGCTCCTGGTCGTCGTCGGCGCCGCGATCGCCACGGTGGTCCTGCTACGCCGGCCGTCCGCCCCCTCCCGGGATTCCCCGGAGCGCTGAGCCGACCATGCCACCCCGACCGACGGACCCCCTCGGGGCTCCCCCTCCCCGCGGGGTCGTGGGTCCGGTTCCCATCGGGGAAGACGGGCCCCTCTGCCGGGCCACCCGCCCGGCAAGCGGTCCCGGGGGGACCGCTGGAGCTCCGGACGGGACCGCGGAAAGGGAGCGGGAGAAGCTTCACGCGGGATCCCCGGGAACTCGTTCGCTCCCTCCGGAAGGCGGCGAGATTCCATGGACGGCGTCGGAATCGGGGGGCGTCCTCGAGGCGCCGGGTCGGGCGGACTCCCTTCCCGCCGTAGGTTCCCGGGAGAGGGCCGATAGCGGCCGGCCCGGTCGATTCCATGGCAAGGTCGGGGGACGTGGCCGGCCCCGGCCAGGAGCTCGCCGTGGGATTCGATAGATCGGCCTCCACCTGGGGCCCGAAGGTGGGGGGATCCTCCACGCGCCTCACTCGAGATCCAGCAGGCCCGGGAGAGGCGGCGCCGGAACTCAACCGCCGCCAATCCTCCCGAGCCCGAGGGCTAGAAGTCTATAACCCCCCAAGCGTCCCCCCACGACGGAACCCTTGAGGCGACTAGCGGCCCATCACCCACGACCTTCTGCGAGACAGCAGTCCAACCACGTCACCGGGGAAACGGTAGATATGAAGGAAAGTTTTGATCCAGTGAGCCGGCCGCACGTTTCGAACTTGGTGAGAGCCGTTCCCATCCTTCTGGTCCTTCTGTCGCTGATAGCGTCCGGTCTCCTTCCGGGAGCGGTCGGCTCGTTGGGGGCGCCGTCGGCCGTTCCTTCCCCGACGCCGGCGGCCTCGTCCCACGCTCGCCCCCAAACTTCCCTGCGTCCCCTCGACCCCACCGACAACTACACCTGCTTCAAGATCAACACCACCATCTGCGTTTCCGCCAAGAATGGATCCTACAACGTGGTCCCTACCCCTGGCAACCTGACATCCAATACGCTGCCCCTACCCAACGCCACGATCTCATTCTATGTCAAGAGCGAATACCCCCTCACGACGATCAATCCCCCCTCTCCCACCGGGAACAGCAACAAGACGCCGCTTCGGATCAACGTCTCCGGAGTTCTTTGGAACGGCGATCCGTACATGAATGCCTACGACGGGACGATCTGGCATTCCAACACGAATTCCAACTATTGGAGCTCGGTGTCGGGGGTGACGAACCGGACGTACAAGTATTGGTATCAGCTCGTCATTGACGGGAACAGCTCCGGGGTTCCGAATTTCTTCCCGGGGGAGTATGTCTCCTGGTCGATCTATATCGTGACCCGGCAGCCCTCCGGTGTCTACACCCATCTGTCGAGCCCCGTCTTCCACTACCGCATCGCCACCGCGTGGGCGTTTTCGCCCTACCCGCAGGCCGCTCAGTATGGGGGGCCGAACGCCTCCACGCTCGATCTCCAGGTCTTCCAGAACCCCATTACTCCCAATTGGAATGACTCGACGAACATCACGATTCGAACCACGGCCGCCGACAACGTCGATAACAATTCGGCCACGATCGGAAGTGCTCTGTTGAATCTGTACGCGACGTTGCCGGACGGGGTCACATTGCCAAATGTGACCATTCCCTTCCTGGCCCCGGGCGTCGGAGTTCATGGGCTCGCGTCCACGTATGCGATCATTCCGTCGAGCTACGCGCAGATTCCGGGGACCATCATTTCCTACTCGATCGTGGCCAACGACGCGGTGGATACGACCAAGTACACCCCGGACCAGATCACGCTCCCCACGCAGGGATATTATGTTCATTCGAACGGCACCTTCGTTTCCGGGGTCTTCCAGGACGACATCGCCGTGACGGTGACCCCCAGCAACGGGATTCCCCCTACGATCGGTCCGATGCCGAAACCCCCTGTGACCAATCCGGTCGTTCTTCCGCCCGGAACCGCGGTCTCGGTGCTGGTGGCCAGCCGGAACCTGGGGACCGCTCTCCGGAGTGGCATCATTCAGTACTCCTTTAGCCTCCCGGCGCTCAAGGAAGAGGTGGGCGGTCAATTCTATTTGCAACGAGTCAATTCAACGCACCTGGAGGGTGTATTGCCGGCCATCCCCATTGGTTCGTACATCAATTTCACCATAACTGTATGGGATTATGCGTCCACCCCGGAGACGTCCTCGCTGTACGGCTACAGTATCCAGACCTTCCAGCAGGTGGTCCCCGCGCAAGCATCGAATCTGGCCTTCGTGTGGATCTATGTCTACGACAACGGGACCCATTCCTGGGTGAGCGGGGCGTCGGTGAGCATCGTGGCTTCCGGCGGATTCATCAATGTTCGGGCCCGCACCCTGTACGGGATCGCCTATCCCAACTCCTCGGCGTCCCCGGAAGTCCCTCTGCTGCTCCCCGCCAATATTACCTACAACATCACCGTCACCGATGCAGCCTTCGTGCCGTCGGGAACCTCCCAGGCGAGCCCTCCCATCTCGATTCTCCTGAAGCTGACCAATCCGATGGTCGCCCAAGGGACACTGGCCCAGACCAACGATTACACGATTGTGCAATCGGGGAATCAATTGTTCTTTTGGCTCAATTCCACGGCTCCGGCCGCAACCTTCTCGCCCGCGCCGTTGGTCGTTCCGGTGCTGATCGGGCCGACCCTGGGATTGCTCGTCGCCTTGGGCGCGATGATCCCCATTGTCTGGTGGTGGCGGGCCATTTCGGAACGTCGGAAGGAGCAGGAGAAGCGGGTGACCCTATGAGGATCCTGTCGGAACGTCCGGTTCTCGCGGTCGCGGTGGCTCTCGTCATGGTCCTCAGCGGGACGGCGCTCCTTGGCGGAATCTCCGTCGGTGGATCCGCTCGGGAACCGCCTCGTCCCGCCTTCTCCGCGGGGGTCCCCCGTGGAGCCTCCATCGCGGCCTCTCCGGCCCCGCTCTGGGGGAGTTCGAACTTCTCCCATGACGTGCAGGTTACGTTCGCGCTTCCCGGCGGAAGTCCTTCGTTCGGGACGCAATTCACTACCGAGCCGGTGATCAACGATGTTCCCGAGTACGCCAACGGGTTTTGGATGAACATCTCGACGGACAAACCGCTCATCTACGCCAACGTCACGATCTGGGGGACGGAATGGCCGGTCCAGAACCGTCAGACGCCCATTCCGAGCTACTCTCCCCAGAACCCCCGGACGGAGCAGATGCTGGTCAATTCCAGCTCCCCGAACCAGGCCTCCTTCTTCTTCAACGATTACCGCTTCTTCTGGCCCGGAGATACGGTGCTCTTCAACCTCACGCTGACCGGCCTCGGAGCGACTCCCGCGGTGATCTATTCTACCAATCCGTACTCGTATCCGGATGGGCCGGGGCTGACCGCGAGCTGGCTGTTCTTTGTCCAGGGCCCGTGGAGTTCCGAGAACTTCTCGAACAGCATTCAACTGTCGACGAACCCTCCCGCCCTGGCCTCGCCGAGCTTCGCTCCGAATCCAGATCAGGGATTGCAGATCACGCTCAACGCTCTCGCCCCTCCAGGGCTACTTGTGGGCACCATCCCCGCCGCCCAGCTCACCTATTCGGTGAACCAGTCGGGATCCAGCACGACCCGGACGGCCGCCTTCGCGCCCGCGAACCACACCACGGTCCAACTCCTTCAACCGATCGGTCCCTACCCCAATTCCACCGTGAGTTTCAACGTAACGGCCTGGTTGCCCTGGGAAGGGGGTGCCATCGACCGCCTCTACAGCCCGCAGTACACCTTCAATTGGTCCATCCATGGTGGCTGGAAGTTTCCGAACCAGGGGCTGCTCTCGAATCTGATCCTCGCGACCAACCCCAATGTCCTGCCGCCCGCGAACGGAATCGTGGGCGTGGGGACGGCCGTGAATGTCACCATCCACGAGCCGCAGCCGAACATCACGATCGGATCGGCCCAGGTGAACTTCGTCTTCGCGAACGGAGAGGCCACCCACTCCGGAGTCCTTCCGATGACGCCGACGAGCCCCAATTCGTCGTTCGCGAACATCCCGGGGTTGCCTCCGGAGAGTTCGGTCACGTTCTTTGTGAGTGCGAAGGACATCTTCGGCACCCCCGTCTTCTCGCGAAACTACACCTATTCCACGGGCCGCTTCCCGTCCACCCCCTATCCCACCGATCGCGAGGTCTTCTATGTGGAGGCGCTGGATATCGCCGGGACCGGCCTCGTGGCCGGCCTCAATTTCACCCTTTCGAACGCCTCCTGGAGCGAGACGGGAGATGGGACGCCGCTCGGGTTTGTCGTCCCGGTCATTCCCCACGGCTCCGATCTCCAGACCCTCGCGCTGGGGTACGGGGCGTATCAGCTGGGAATCACGGCGTTCGGACGGAGCTACACCACCACGGTCATTCTCACGAATTCCACGCCGTTCACGGTCCTGTTCTACGTGGCATCGGGCCCAGTTTCCGAGACGACCGTCTCCTCGATCCCCACGGTACCGGTCGGATCGGTGCTGGGGCTCGGCGCGGCGGTGATCGCCCTCGCCTTTGTGTGGCCCTGGTTCCGAGAGCGCCGAAAGAAGGCCGAGGAAGAGCAACGGCGAATTACGCTTTAGAAGAAACGGAGGAGAACGAAGAGCGATGAGCGGAGAAGCGAATCCCCAGAAGAAGAACACGTCGGCCGCGCCCAGCCCTGTGGCCGGTACACCCGTATCGGGACCGGGGGCTCCGGCACCGGTGCCCGCCCGACCCGCCGCTCCGGCCCCTGCCCGGCCGGCGAGCGCCCCGGCCGGGACCGGCTCCCCCGGTGCCGCTCCGCGGGCCGCCCCCTCCGGCACCGTGGCGAAGCCGTCCACGGGAATCCAGCCCTCGGCGAAGAGCCCCGGGACCGCCATCAAACCCACCCCGTCGGCTCGGGCCCCCGTGGCTCAGGTTCGTCTCCCACCCGCCAAACGGAGCGGCGTCGGGATTCCGGCCAAGGGCCAGAGCGGTCGGCGCATCTGGGTGTCGCTCGCCATCGCGGGACTTCTTCTGGTCATCGTGGGGGCCGCCCTCAGCTTCACCTTCTACTCCGAGATCGCCGGGCAGCCGTATTCGACCGGGACGCAGACGGCCTCCCAGTTCCTGACCGATTCGGGCGCCCAGATGTGGAACGCGAATCCCGCGGTCCACGTGGTCCGCCTGACGAAGGGCGTGTCGGTGGGCGACACGGTCTACATCAAGGACAAGGTCTCTTCCGTCCAGTACAATTCCAGCTCCGGCATCACGACCCTCGCCTTCGCTTCCATCACCGGCGAACCGTCGCTGCAGGCGACCACCCAATCGACGCTCGCGACCGATCTGTTCGGCACCTACCAAGGTCAGCTCGGCTGGCTCTCCGCGGGGAGTTCGGTGCTCATGACCTTCACCATCGTCCAGACCCAGCTACCGGGGGGAGTCTACAGCTCGGTGAGCTATCTCACGCTGGATGCCGCGGCGGACGCGACGCATGCGGCGATCTCGCAGGGCGGACCCACCGGGGCTTCCGCCGTCGCCATCGGTGGCCAGTATATCCAGCCGGTGCCCAACTGGCAATACGACGGCTTGTTCCTCTTCCTCATCATCCTCGGGATCCTCTGCCTGATCGGGGCGTTCGTCTTCGCTTCCCCGCTCGAGAAGTGGGTCCGCCAGCAGACGAAGGACCCCCGGAACCTGGTCGTCGGGCTCCTCGGCGCCACGGCGGCGTTCGCGGGATTCATGTTCCCGTTCTATCCCTGGCCGTACGTCATCCTGATCGTGGGCGCGGTGATGGCGATCGCCTGGAAATACCCCCAGCTCGCCCTCCTGGTCCTCACGCTCCTCGTGGTTCCGGAAGTGGCGTACCAGAGCGGGGCGTTGGGGCTGGTCTTCCTCTTCGCCGTGTTGCCGGTCCTGTACGCGGGCCTCGTCGATTGGCGGTTCGCGTTCGGAACGCTGCTCACGCTGTTCCTCGCCCCCGTGGGCCTGTCGTTCGCCGTCCCGATCTTCATGGCCCTCATCTTCTCGCTCTATCTCGGCCTCGCGGTGGCGGTGGCGGGCGGGCTCCTGATCAGCCTCTTCGTCACGCTCGGAAATCTGCCGATCTTTGGGTACCTGGTGGGCCCCGGAGGGAACGGAAGCCGCACCCTGGTGTCGGGTCACGCCGCGGCCCTGCTCCCGACGCTTCCCATCCCGTACTTCACGCTCAACAGCATCGGTTCGGCCTACGCGAACCTTCTGTTCCCGAACTTCCAGGTGCTGGTCCAGGGCTCCGGCGGCTTCGGGGAGCTCGCGATTCCCATGGCCCAGATCGGCGCGTGGGTATTCGCCGCCTGGATCGTCACCGTCGCTTTCAAGGAAAGGGAGCGCCAGACGGAGCGCAACCTGTTCCAGTCGGGAGCGATCGCCGGGGCCGTGCTCGCGGGGGTCACCCTGGTGGGCATGGTCGCCTTCAACTACACCTCGCTCTGGATGATCGGCGCCCTCTTGTTCATCCCGGCCATGATCACGTGCGTCGCGGGAGGGCTGGTCCTCAAGGATGTCTTCGAGTCCTACTTCACGAGCCGCCTCGGGGCCACCAGCGTCGGCTCCCGGGTCGCCGAGATGAAGGGGCTGCAGAAGACCACCTTCGAGATGGTCGGAGGGCTCCACGATGTCAAGGCGGACATCAAGGAGTCGATGATCATCCCCTTGATGCGCAAGGACGTGACCACCCGGTTCAAGCTGGAGCCGCCGAAGGGGATTCTGCTGTTCGGTCCCCCCGGCTGCGGGAAGACGATGCTCATGAAGGCGCTCGCGAGCGAGCTCGGGGTGGAGATGATCTCCATCAAGTGCTCCGACCTCATGAGCAAGTGGTACGGGGAGTCCGAAAACCGGGTCGCCGATCTCCTGCGCACGGCCCGGGAGCGTTCCCCGTGCATCCTGTTCATGGATGAAATCGATGCGGTGGCCAAGCGCCGGGACATGTACACCGCCGATGATGTCACGCCGCGCATCCTTTCCATCCTGCTGAGCGAGATGGACGGTATCGACAAGTCCGCGGGGGTCATCGTCATCGGATCCACCAACAAGCCCGACATGATCGACCCGGCCCTGATGCGCCCTGGCCGGCTGGACAAGATCATCTACGTGCCGCCCCCCGACTTCAACGAGCGCATGGAGATCATCCATGTCCACCTCTCCGGACGACCGGTCGCGGGAGACATCGATCTCTCCGAGATCGCGAAGAAGACGGAGCGGTTCAGCGGCGCCGATCTGGCCAACCTGGTGCGCGAGGCGGCCACGATCGCCGTCCGCAGGTCGATGATGACGAAGGCGGACAGCGTCATCACCATGGACGACTTCAACCAGGTCATGCCCCGGATCAAGCCCTCGATCTCGCTGCGGATGATCACGGACTACGAGACGATGAAGCTCGACTACGAGCGGAAGATGCACCAGACCCAGCGGATGGAGCGCAAGATCGTCGTCCACTGGGACGATGTCGGCGGGCTCACCGACATCAAGCAGGCGATCCGGGAGTATGTCGAACTGCCGCTCACCCGGCCCGAGCTCATGGAGAGCTACAAGATCAAGAGCGGCCGGGGCATCCTCCTCTTCGGTCCCCCGGGGTGCGGGAAGACCCACATCATGCGGGCGGCGGCGAACGAGCTCAACGTCCCGATGCAGATCGTGAACGGTCCGGAGCTGGTGAGCGCCCTCGCCGGGCAGAGCGAGGCGGCCGTGCGGGATGTGCTCTACCGGGCGCGCGAGAATGCCCCGTCCATCGTCTTCTTCGACGAGATTGACGCCCTCGCGTCGAAGGAATCGATGCGCACCCCCGAAGTCTCCCGGGCGGTCAGCCAGTTCCTGACGGAAATGGACGGGCTGCGGCCGAAGGACAAGGTCATCATCATCGCCACCACCAACCGGCCCCAGACGCTCGATCCGGCGCTGCTGCGACCGGGTCGGTTCGACAAGATCTTCTACGTGCCGCCGCCCGATGTCGCGGCCCGCCAGGATATCTTCCGGATCCATCTGAAGGGCGTGCCCGTGGACGGGAGCGTCGACTTCGGGGACCTTTCCCGGCGCTCGGACGGCTTCAGCGGGGCCGACATCGCCAATTGTGTCGATGAGGCGAAGCTGATCGCCCTGCGGGAGCAGCTCGTGACGGAGGTTTCCGCCTCCCCCGCCGGGGGAGTCGGCGGGCTGTTCGGCAAGGGGGCGGTCAAGGTCGGCGCCAAGGAACCGAAGAGCGAGGTGGTCGGCATCCGCATGAGCAACCTCCTCGCCGCCGTCGGGAAGACGAAGTCGAGCATCACTCCGGAAACGCTCGCGTGGGCGGAGGAGTTCATCCGGACGTATGGGACGCGTGGCTAAGCCGTTGTGGCCCCACGACCGGCGGATCCCGCGGCGGGCCGGTGAACCCCACGGCGAGGCCCCACGGCGGCATTCGCAGGAATCGGGATGGACGCGGGCGGTGGACCTCGGCCGGAGGCGGGAGCCGGTTCGAACGGCGGCCGCGACGCCCCTTCGGACTTTCCGGAGCCACGTCCAGCGGTCGGTGCGGCCCCCGTCGGGAAGGCCGCACCGGAGAGCGATCCCATCGATAGCTCCACCTGGCTCGCGCTCCTCTTGCTCGGCATCCTGCTCTTCGCCGCCGGAGTCTATCTCGGGCTCGGGATCTCGGGAGCCGTCCCCTCGGCTCTCCCGCACACGACGTGGGCCGAGCTGGTCCCGTTCGCGCTCACCATTTCGGGGGGAGTGCTTGGAATGTATTCCTACGAGGAGTGGTACCAGAGCTCGGGCGGCACGGGCGGCAAGGGCCGCCGCATCCGCCACCTCAAGGATATACCCAGCTTCGAGATCTTCGATCCAAAGGAGGGAAGGCGGCCATGACTGAGGTTCGGGCCTCGGGACGGGCGGGGCCTGGGTCCCGGCTTCGGTGGAGCGGGGCTTTCGCCGTCGCTCTCGTGGTCCTCTTCCTCGTCAGTTCGTACGTTCCGGGGGTGGCCGGGGTCGGGTCGGCTGCCGCTCCCCCCCTCGCCTCCTTGCATCCGAGTCCGGTGGCGCCTTCGGGACGATACGGCGGGGCTTCGCCCTCGATGCTCGTCCGCCCCTCCTTTACGTGCCCGACGACGACCGAGGAGTACCAATGGGTGCAAGGCTCGGACTACACCCTCGCGCCCCCCTACCCGAACGCCGTGAATCTGACCTGTGCCCTCGCCGATCCGCAACCGCCGCTTTCGTACGCCTTCCACGATGAGGTCCATGCGAGCTTCGATTCGTCGGTTCCGGGCTCGGCGGCCCGGGTGGAGTTCCCCCTCATCCTGCCACCGGACAACGTCTCCGGTGGCATCCAATCCATCTTCGACGGGTTTGACCTCGGCATGGTCGTCTCGGGAGACGCCCGCTCGATCTACAACCAATCCTATGCCGAGGTTTCCTTCCTCGGCAACACCTCGTCGGCGAGCTACGACGTGGTGGTTTCGGTGTGGTCGGCCCGGCTCAGCGGCGGTTGCCCATCGACGGCGGCGTACGAATTCACCTGGAACAACAGCGTGAGCTCGAGCTTCGCCTGCATGGAGAACCTCCTGGGAGGCGGATCGGGCCAGCTCCTGGCCTACGGTGTCGAGGGCGGCCACCAGCTCAACGTCACGTTCGTCGGGAACGCCAGCGGAACCTCCCCCCTCCGCATCTATGTCAACGATTCGTATCAATCCCTCCATGATTCCGTGATCCTCAACAACACCACGACGGGGGCCGGGAACTTGCGACCGGCGTTCCGCGCGGCGTGCTCCCTGTACTGCGCGCTTAATTGGAGTTCCGAGCCGATGGGGGTCAGTTTCGGCGCGGATCTTTGCGACTACTCGGCGCCGTATTCGTGCTATTCCTATACCGAATCGACGCTCAACAGCACCGACCCGGTCGTTCTGGACCCTCCCACATACTTCAACGGCACGGCCTATTCGGGCCAGTTTGCCGAGTTCTCCCCGATGTCGCTGACCGGGGCCTGCGCTTCGAGCCCCATCTCCGGGATCCTTTGCCCCCTCGGCCCCACCACCGGCTACTATCCCGAGTTCACCTTCAACGGAAGCCAGCTCAATTTCCCCACCCAGAAACCCTGGGCCACCCAGAATTTCGGAGGGAGAAACCAGTACCAGACCACCGGGTATCCGACCGCCTTCGTGCCGCTTTTCCTCACTTCCCTCACCAACAGTTCCCGCGGTGGATTCGTTGCTCCCTCCACCGGACTGAATGTGACCGTCCTGGGGCAGGTGTTGGGAAACATCTCGAAGGTCTCGGTGGCGTACACCTTGCCGGACGGGAGCGGCGGGAACGCGACCATGAACCGGACCAACGGAACCCTCTCGAACGGGTATTACCGCGGCTCGATTCCGGCGACCGGCGGGGATGGGAAGATCAGTTACCGGGTGTGGGCCACCGATAGCGCAGGCGAAGTGATCGGCCTTCCGGCGCCCGGCCTCAAGACGATGTTCGTCCAGCGGGAAACCATCCCGACCTTCTCGGTCTCGGTGACCATCAATGCCGGAAGCTGCGGGGCGATCGTCCTGAACGGGACCCGCTATACGAACGGGCAGACGGCCGCGATCGAGGCCGGCACCTACCCTCTCTCCGCCCAACTCTGCTACCCGTGGGTCTTCGGCCATTGGACGGCGTCGGCCGGCATCACCGTTCCTTCCGGGGCGCGGGGGGAGATCACCATCACCGCGAATGGCTCGCTGGAGGGGTTCTGGCGCTACATCCGCCCGACGGACACCCTCTCCCTCGCCATCGCGAACCCTCCGTCCGGATGCGGGACCATCGTACTCAACGGGACCTCCTATTCGTTCGCCACCTCGGTTCCCCTCCTCGACGATGAGAACTACACTCTCGACGAGCAGGCCTGCGCGCTTTCGAGCTTCTCGGGGTGGACCGTCTCCAATAGCTCGACGATCGCGATCCTGGGATCGGTCCTGTACCTCCAGGGCAATGGGACCATCACCGCGAACTACCTCCCGAGCAGCCAGGCGATCACGCTCGATTTCCAGGTGCAACCGGCGTCCTGCCCCGGCGGCGGGATCTTGTTCCGGGGGGCGGGCTACGTCAACAATTCGAACGTCTCGGTCGCACCGGGAACCCCGTACCCGATCGAGCAGCTTCCCTGCGTGGACTACGGTTTCCGGACGTTCGAGGTTACCCCCGGGATCTCCATATCGGCCGGTGCGATCACGGTGCAGCAGACCGGAACCGTGACCGAGATCAACTATCCCCTGAAATTGGTCACGGTGATCACCGTTCCGGGATTCTGCGGAGGGATCCGGTGGATCGGGGGGGCCTACAACGGTACGTACGGGAACGACACCGTCCTCAATGCGACCGGGATCTCGAACGCGACCGCCTATCCGGTCTCCTGCGCCGGGTTCTATCCGACGGGTCTCAGCGGCTCGGGCGGCATCCAGGTCACCGGCAACCGGGTGGCCATCCAGGGAAGCGGCTTCCTCATTGCAACGTTCGGCAAGGGCACTCCGAAGACCTGGGTGGGATTCGTGACCAACCCGGCTCACTGCGGCGAGATCCTCTTCGGGGGTGTCCCGTATGCCGACACCCAGTCCACCTACGTGGCGCCGGATACGAGCTGGTCGCTGGGGGCCATTCCGTGCGCGGGAGAGGGCTTCGTGGGCTGGTCGACCATCGGTCTCGGGATCCAGATCACGGGAAGCAACACGGCCTTCGTGAGCGGTCCAGGTTCCATCACGGCGATCTTCCATCCGCTCGCGGTCGCCTACCTGTACACGCTTCCGAGCCGTTGCGGAACGATCTCCCTCAACGGTGCGAACTATACCAATGGAGCGACCGCCACCATCCCGGAGAATGCGCCGGTGCCGTTGCGGGCCACCGCCTGCAACGGGTATGGATTCTCCGGCTGGCAGAATACCACCGATGCCCTCCTCGGGCCCGGAACGCTGACCCTCGAAGGGAGCGGAATCCTGACCGCGCTGTTCTCCCCCCTCAAGTACCAGCTGACCTTCCTCGTCACCCCCGCCGCGTGCGGTGGTGTCCTCTTCCAGGGAGCCGAGTACTTCAACAACTCGTCGGTCGAACTGATCCAGGGAAATTACGCGGTGGATCCCACGGGGTGCGCGGGCGACTACCTGACCGGTTGGAATTCGAGCGCGGGCGTCGTGGTGGGCGGCGGAGCCACCGAGGTCAATTTGACGGGAAGCGGCTGGGTCGAATTCCTCTTCGGGCCGGTGCCCCCCGTCGTCACCCTGCAGGCGCCCTCCGGATCGTATACGAACTCGCAGGTGCCCTTCCAGGCCAACGTGGCGACCCCGGTGCCACCGTACACGTACACCTACACTTGGAACTTCGGAGACGGAAGCTCGGCGGTGACGCCGGCCAATTTCACGTCGCACGACTACACCCACCCGGGCGTGTTTGAGGTCCGTCTGGTGGTCAAGGATCCGTACGGCCGGCTGGCCTATTCCAACACGACCCTGAGCGTCAGCACCGCTCCCCCGTTCACGAACTTCGCCTTCCCGACCCTGGCGGTGGGCGTTCTCTTGCTCGGCCTCGCCGCCCTGGTCGCGGCGGTCCTTTTCGCCCGGCGACGACGCGGATCGTCGCCCGGCGAGCCGCCCGCCAGCGCGTCCCCCGGCGCATCGATGGCGTCGATGGACGAGCCGTCGACCGGCCCTGCAAACCTTCAAGAGGAGCCGCGCCTAGGCATCTCGGCTCCCACCGAGGAGACTCCGAATCCTGAGGAACACGTATGAACTCATCGCAGACGCTGACCAACGAAGCCCCACTCGCGAACAGACTCTCCGGACCCCTCTCGGGCCGTTGGGGTCGTTTCCTCCTCCTGTCCCTCGTCCTTCTGGTGGTGGCGGTGATGGTCTCCCCCTCGGGAGCCCTCCTTTCGAGCTCCACGTTCGGTCCCGGCGCGGTCCCCGCGCCAAGGGGCAGCGTCGTGCCCTTCGCGACCGAAGCCCGGACCGGCGCCGCCAACTTTGGAGCCGCCCCCTCGTCGCACCCGCTCCCGGCAGCCACGCCGTTCTCGGCGCTGGCCGTCCATCTTCCGACCGGGTCCCTCGCCGGCCGGTCGCTCGCCCGACCCGCCGACGGATCGACGGCGCAGAACACGCTCCTCTTCAATCTGAGCTACTCCTCCACGACCACCCTGATCGGCAAGTCCAACAGCTCGACCGAAACCGCGATCTACAGCTGGAACTCCATTGCGAACGGAAGCGTCCTGACGGGTTGGGACAGCGGCTTCCTGCCGAGCGCCTCCTTCTTCCACAGCGGGCTCGTGGAGTTCGTGCGGACGGTGGGGGGCACCGTCACCTTCGCAACGCCCCCGGCCAACGCCACCTGGAGCCAGACCGGCGCATCGGATTATGGCTCGATCTGGGGTGCCGGCAATGCCCTCTTCAACCCCACGTTCGCCGCGCCGGGAGCCGAGCCGCTGAGCCTTGCCTCGAACAGCACCGGGAACCTCCTCATGGCGGGCCTGTTCACCCAGGCTTGCGGGGTTCTTCCCCCGACCGCCATCTCCGCCTGCAACAACACGGCCAATATCACCGCGCCGCAGGGCGTCGCCGTGGCCCGCTCCCCGAACGGAGGCGCTCACTGGGTCCAGACCGCCGATATCTCCCAGTGGAATCCGTTCGTGTATGTTGTTGTTCCGGCTCCGACGAACCAGGCCAACTGCACCGGCGGAACGGCCGTGGCGGGGTACCTGGGAGGCAACACGACGTACGGGACTCCGTCGATCGCGATGAACCCCGTGAACGGGGATGCGACGGTCGCGTGGACCGAAGAGAAGATCAACTATGGCGGCAAATTCTTCTGGTCGGCCTCCTCGGGAACCTGCCAGCTGTACGTCTCTCCGCCGGCCACCTCGTTCAACACCTACACCTCCACGACGACGGATGGCGGGGTCACCTGGTCGGCGCCCGTCCTTCACGGAAACAACACGCTCTTCCCCACCCTTTCCGTGGGGCCGGCTCCGAGCTACGACCTGTATCTCATGGGACTCAACGGCTCCGTCGCCGCGACCGCGGCGGGCTTCACCACCTCGCTCGCCACATCGACCGACAACGGTTCCACCTGGTCCGTCATGAAGAACTTGATCGGGCCCTCGGTGTTCCTGGTCAAGAGCCTTCCGGACGACTCCATCAACTATCAAGTGACCCCCATCTATTCGTTGGCGGTCAACACGGTTCCCGGCTCCTCCCATGAAGGCACGCTGTACCTGGTCTGGGGAGACAACCGGTCCTTCTCGGCGATCGGCGAACCGAGCGTGGCCTATTCGAGCAGCTCGAACGGTGGCGCGACCTGGTCGAGCCCGGTCTACCTTACGGCCAATCTCACCGGCATCACCAGCTATGCGGATCCGAAGATCACGGTCGACGCGAACGGGTACCTCTGGGTCACCTTCTACGAGGCCAGTTCCACCAGTGGCCAGTTCACCGAGCAGGCCGTGGTGTCGACCGATGGGGGAGCCAAGTGGTCGCCCATCTTCCAGGTCTCCGATCAGACGAGCCTGACCGGGGCCTCCGGGTTCGCGAACTTCGGTCCGAACACCGGTCTCGTGGGTTCCTCGAATGGCGCCTACGCCACGTGGTCGGATTGCCGTGACGTCACCTGCGCGAATCTCAACGAGCAGATCTTCTCCGCCAATCTCCACTTGGTCAATGTCTCGAGCAATGTGGCCGGGATCAATGTCTCGGTCAGTTCTCCGGCCACCACTTCCGTCGTCTCCGCGCCGGGGTCGGTCGTGGTCCTCAACGGAAGCGCGGTCCGGGTCCAGGCGCCCCAGTTCGCCTCCGACAACAGCACCTACGTCTACGAGTTCTCCGGTTGGTCGGGGTTGACCACCAGTTTGCAGGATCCGGCCATCTTTACCTACGGCGGACAGCGCGCCAGCCTCACCGCGAACTACATCGCGGTTCCGGCGGCGTTCATCGTCGGGTTCGTGGGACCGAATGTCCCCTCCCTCTCGGTGCACATCGGGTCGACGGCGGCGGCCCTGCTGGCCCACAACGGGACAACGGACGCCTACAACGAGACCGTCCCGGCGGGACCGTCGTACGTGGTCACCATCTCGGCCGGTCCGGACTACCAGACCTACACGACCACGGTGCCCACCTCCCAGTTCGAGGTCGTCCGGGTCTCCGCGGTGCTGCCGCGGACCACGGGATGGATCAATGGAACCATCACGCCGGCCGCGGCCAACGTGACGATCAACGGGACGACCCCCGGCATCATCTCCCCCGGCATCTTTTCGCTGGTCGTCCCCTGGGGGACGTATGAGGTGCAGGGGAGTCTCACCGGATACGCCCCGTTCTTCGATAACGTCAGCGTGAACCCCCGCCAGACGACCTCCGTGGCCGTGACCCTGGTCGGTGGCTACATCCATATCTCCGTCGTGCCCACCACCGCGTTCGTGCAGGTCGACGGCGTCCCCCAGACGGTCAGTGCGGGGTCGTTCACCACCGCCGAGCTCCCGGGGGGGACGCATGTGGTGACGGCGACGGCGCCCGGCTACAGCCTGTTCAAATGGGATGTGGTCGTCGTGCCCGAGAAGACCACGCCGCTCACGATCAAGCTCACGAACGAGGGGTGGATCAACGGCACGATCACCCCGGTGACCGGGCACGTCCAGATCAATCAGAACTACATCACGGTGAACCTGGTCACGGGATTGTTCAATGTGACGGAGCCGGCGGGAAAGGGCTTCTACAATGTCACGGGCTCCGCCGGTGGCTATGAAAGCTTGAGCTTCGCCACCGTGGCGGTGTCGCCGGGGAATGTCACCTACGTTCCCATCCTGCTGACACAGTCCCCACCCCCCACGAACTGCACGCAGACGAATACCTGTCCACCTACGCCCAAGGGCCCAACCTCGACAGGCCTGAACCCGATCTATCTGTACGGGGCGATCGCGGTGATCCTCATTCTCGTCGCGGCGATCGCCATCGTGATGCTATCGCGGCGGGGAGGCGGGGGTAGCCGGGGAACCTCCTCGACGAGCCCCACCACGAGCTCGAGCTCCACGTCGACCTACGATGGGTCCAATCCGGGGGAACTTCCCAAGATGCAGAGCGATGGCAGCATGAATTCATCCGGATCCGAGGGCGGAGGAAGCCCTCCGGCGTAAGCTCACCTAGCCCGGTGCCGAGCACCTCCCCGCGCCTCCAACGAGGAGGCTCGAAAGGAGCGTGCGGGGCGACCCCCGATGCGGGGTCCCCCCGGCGGCGCGGCCCTCACCGTGGGAACGCGAGGGAGCCGCCGCCTCGAAGCGGGCGGCAGGGGACCCCGCACGGGAGATTGCGACGGGGGGTCGTCCTTCCTCTACGGTCCTCGGTGGATCTCGATGCGATGTCTCGGGGTCCCGTCCCGGCCCGTCGCCGACCGGAGGCTCGGCGAGGATGGTCGCGGTGGGTCTCGAGGGGATGGGGGCTCGA
>JAJZDH010000063.1 GCA_021828665.1 Thermoplasmata archaeon | reverse complement strand
CCGGGGCGGCCGGGGCGACCGGGGCCGGCGGGGCCCACGGGGGTGGCCGATCTCCCGGGCGGGGCCGGAGCAGCCGGGTCTTCACCGCATCGTTGACGCCGAGGGTCGCGAGGGCGACCGCGCCGAGGAGGAGGAGGGTGTCGGCGAGGGGGACCGCCGTGAGGTAGGGGAACCCCACCGTCACCGCGGCCGTGATTCCGAGAAGGTCGACCGAGATCGCCGCGAGCAGCTCCCGTCCGGGCCGGCGGCTCCAGAAGGGACCGTGGCTGCGGACCGAAAGGATCGTGAAGATCCCGAAGTAGAACAGGATCTCGAACCCGAAGGTGTGGAGCGGCCCGGCGGTGGCCACGAGTCCGGGCCGGAACCGACGGAGCCCCTCGAGGAGGCCGAGCGACTCCCCCAGCGCCAGCACCCCGACCACCACGCCCGTCCGCGCGAGCGGGCCCATCCGCCAGTCCGACGGGTACGGCGGGGCGACGACGCGGTCGGTGGCGAGCGCGATCGTGACGAAATCGACGGTGAGGAGCAGGAGGACCACATCGAACGCGTTGACCACGAACTGCCCGAAGAGGAGGAAGGCGACGACCACGAAGACCGCGATCTGGAACGTCTTCACCATCTTGCCGAGGACCCAGGTGGCGATCCGCTGGTGGATCTCCCGCCCCACCCGGACGAGGCGGACCATCGGCTCGAGGCCGGGTTCGGTGAGGACCGCGCTCGCCGCCGCCTTGGCCACGTCGGTCGCGTTCGCCACGGCGATGCCCACCTCGGCCTGGGCGAGGGCGGGAGCGTCGTTCACCCCGTCCCCGGTCATCCCGACGATGTGGCCGGCCGACTGGAGCGCCCGGGCGATCGCGAACTTGTCCTCGGGGTAGACCCGGGAGAAGCCGCTCGCCCCTTCGGCGAGACGGGCGGCGCCCCCCGGCGCGGCGGCGAGCGCCCCACGGAGCTCGGAGCCGTCGAGGACGCGGGGGCCGAGCCCCACCTCGCCGGCCACGTGGCGGGCCACGGCCCGGGCGTCGCCGGTCAGCATCTTCACGCCGACCCCCAGCGCGGCGAGCTCGGAGACCAGGGCCCGGGCGTCCGGACGCGGGGGGTCCCGGATCCCCACGACCCCCACCATCCGCCACGGCCCGGTCCCCGCCCGGATCGCGACGGCGATGGACCGCCCCCCGCCCTCGGCCAGCTCCTCGGCGAGGCGGTCGAGCGCCGCCCGCTCCGCCGCCGGGAGCCCGCCGAGCTCGGCGAGCGCCTCGACGGAGCCCTTGGCGATCCGGAGCTCGTCGTCCCTTCCCGTGCCGCGGACCGCCTCCGTCCGGCGGGTCGCCGGGTCGAACGGGAGGAATTCCCGGAGGGGCGGGTACGATCGGCCGGACGGATGCGCCCGGGCGGCGGCGAGGAAGGCGAGGTCGATCGGATCCTGGTCGGCCTCCTGCGACCCGGCCGCCCCGAGCCCGAGGAGCTCCTCCGGGGAGAATCCCGGGAGCGGGCGGAAGTCGGAGATCTCGGACCGGTTCTGGGTGAGGGTCCCCGTCTTGTCGGTGAGCAGGAGGTCCATCCGGGCGGCGTCCTCCGACGCGTGGAGCCGGGTGACGAGGATGCCCCGGGCCGCGAGTTCGAGCGATCCGAGGGCGGTGGCGACGGTGTACATCGCCGGCAGCGCCACGGGGATCGCCGAGATGAGGAGCAGGAGGAGGAGCGGCAGGAGCGGGAGGAGCGGCTGGTGGTCGGCCGCCGCCACGACGAGCGCCACCGCCACGAAGATGGAGACCATGCCGAGGAGCCCCTCGGTGAGGCGGTTCGTCACCTCGACGACGTGGGACTGGGGACGTGCCGTGCCGACCAGCGAGACGGTGCGGCCGAAGAGGGTCCGCCCTCCGGTCCGGACCACCAGGGCGGTCCCTTCGCCGCGGCGGATCACCGACCCGGAGAACAGGAGGCCGTCCGGCCCCTTCGCCACCGGCGCCGATTCCCCGGTGAGCGCCGATTCGTCGGCCTCGACCGTGCCGAGGCCCAGCTTGAGGTCGGCGGGGATCATGTCCCCGGCCCGGACGCGGACCACGTCGCCCGCGACCAGCTCCCGGGCGGGGATCGCGGCCCACGCTCCGGAGCGGAGGACCCGGGCCCGGACCTCGAGCCGGGCGCGGAGCAGCTCCCGGGCGCGGTTCGCCCGGTGCTCCTGCGAGAACCCGAGGAGGCCGTTGAAGACCAGGAGGAGGAGGACGACCGCCGCATCGATCCCGTTCCCCAGCGCGGCGGCCAGGGCGGCGGCGAGCTCGAGCATCCAGGCGGTCGGCCCCCAGAACTGCCGGGCGAGGTGGCGGAGCGCCGAGGGCCGGCGCTCGGGGACCTCGTTCCACCCGTCGCGGGCCCGCCGGCGGTCGACCGCCTCCGGGGTCAATCCCGCGGCGGGGTCGGCCCCCAGCTCCGCGGCCACCTCCGCAAAGGGGCTCCCGAGATACCGGTCCGGTGGAGCGTCGGACCGGGGCCGGCGGTCGGCGCCGGCGGAGGGGGCGCCGCCGCGGGGGGGATCGGGGCCCGGCCGCGCCGTCGTCATCGGGCTCCGCCGACCCCCTCCCGCGGGATCGGGAGGGACCGGGCCGCCGCCGTCTCCCCCGGGCGGAGGCCGGCCCGGCCCGATCCGTCCGGCCGCACCGCTCCGCCCGCCTCCGGGGCCCGGGGCGGCCGGCTCCCCGGGCCCAGGGAGGGGCCGGAGCGGCGGCCGGGCCGGTCCGGCCCGCCGGTCCGGACCCGGCGGCGGGGAGCCCGACCGGCGCGCCCCCGCCTCATCCCAGGTGGGCCAGATAAGAACCGAGGACCAGGGTCCCGAGGAGGAGGAGCGCGAGGACCGTGGCGGTGACCACCGTCATCTCGCCCTCCTCGTGCCGGTGGAAGTAATAGATCCCGGTCGCCACCCGCGCCATCGGGGTGGCCACGAGAACGAGCATCCCGAGCGTCAGGACCGCTCCGGGCCGGGCCGCCGCCAGCGCCGGGAAGAGTACGCGGGGATCGAGGTAGCGGGTGAAGTAGGGGACCGAATCGAGCCGGGCCAGGTCCTCGCCGGGATGCTCGAGGAAGAAGAGGGAGAGTCCGGCGACGAAGAGCCCCATCGCCGCGAGGAGCCCGGCCCGGAGCACGATCGCCATGTTCCCGTAGGCGGCGGGCGGCAGCGGCTCGGGGATCTCCTCGCGCGTCCACGGAGTCGCCGGTCCGGGGGCCGACGGGGGGTTCATTGCAGTCCCAACCCCCGGAGGATCAGTTCGATGGCGAGGGCGCCCATGAGGATGAGGAAGAGATAGCGGACGAGGCGGTTGCTGAGCCCGGGCAGGATCCGGCTCCCGACGTAGGCGCCGGCCATGGTGCCGAGGGCGACCGGGGCGGCGATCACCGGGTTCATGTAACCGGCGGCGAGGAGGACTCCGGCCCCGGCGGCGGCCGTCACCCCGATCATGAAGTTGCTGGTGGCGGTGGAGACCTTCATCGGGAGCTTGAGCGCGCCGTCCAGCGCGAGCACCTTGAGGACGCCGCTGCCGATCCCGAACATGCCCGCGACCAGCCCCGCCCCGAACATCACCCCAAGGGCGGGGTCGGTCCGGGCCGCCATGTACGGGACCTCGCGCCGGAGCCTCCGGTCCAGGTACGCCCCCCCGAGGCGGAGCCTCCGGGACCGGGCGTCCGGCACGACCCCCTGCGGTATCTCGTCGTGGTGGCCGAGGAGGCTGCCCGGGATCGTCAAGAGGAGGATCCCGCCGAGGGCGACCAGCAGGTACGGATCGAGCCCTGCCTTCGAGAGGTAGATGGTGAGGGACGCCCCGATGAGCGCCCCCGGAACGGTCGCGATCTCGAGGAACATGCCGATCCGGAGATCGGTCAGGTGATCGTGGACGTAGGCGGAGCCGGCGGTGGTCGAGGTCGCGAGCACGCTGATCGCGCTCGCCCCGACGGCCAGGACGAACGGCACGTGGAAGAGGACGATCAGGATGGGCACGATGATGACCCCCCCGCCGAGGCCCGCGAGGGAACCGAGGAATCCGGCCCCGATGGCGATCAGGAGCAGGAGGAGGAGCGTCTCGGGAAGCGCCACGACCCCCGCCACGCCTGCCGACCGATAACTCCTCGCGGGCCTCCCCGCGCGGCCGGCTCCGTGGGCTCCTTCCGGAGCTCCACGGCCGGCCGACCCGGCCCGTCGCCCGGGGGGTCCGTCCCGGCCGGAGGGTTCCGCTCCCGGTCGCGGCCGCAGCGGGGACCCCGCCGCGGCGGCGGCCGGTGGCCTCCTTGAAGCGGGCGGAGGGCGTGAGGTCCGCCGTGGGAGCCGGTCCGACGGAGCCCGATCCCCGGGGGCCGACGCCCCCGGTACCCGGAGCCGCGGCCGACCGGGCCGACGTGGCCGGGGGGAATGCCGCGGGGCGCGCGGAGGACCCGGGGGTGGCCCGGATCCGGGAGCGGAACCGGGCGGCGCTCGCCGATCCGGAACGGTTCTGGCGATCCATCGCCGGGGAGCTCTTCTTCCGGGAACGGAGCGGTCCCCTCTTCGAACCGACCGACGCGCCGCCGTTCGGCCGATGGGGCGCCGGCTGGACGACCAACCTGAGCTACCACACCGTCGACCGGTGGATCGACACCGCGCGGCGGGACCAGATCGCGCTCCTCTGGGAGGGGGAGCCCGGAGACCGCCGTTCCCTGACGTACCTCGATCTCTACCGGGAGGTGAACCGGACCGCCGCTCTCCTCCGCCGGCTCGGCGTGGGCGCCGGGGATCGGGTGTCGATCTGCCTGCCGATGGTGCCGGAGGCGCTCGTCGCGATGTGGGCGACGGTGCGGCTCGGCGCGATCCACTCGGTGATCTTCGCGGGCTTCGCCGCCCCGGCGCTCGCCGACCGGATCCGCGACAGCGGCTCGCGGGTCCTCATCACCGCGGACGGCGGCTGGCGGCGGGGCCGGCTCGTCGAGCTCAAACGCACGGCCGATGCGGCGCTGGCCCGGTGCCCGACGGTGGAGCGGGTGGTCGTGGTGCGCCGGACGGGCCACGCGGTGCCGTTCCTCCCCGGACGGGACCTGTGGTACCACGAGGCGCTCCCGGACCGGAATGTCCGGGTGGACCCGGTGATGGTGCCGGGGACCCATCCGAGCTTCGTCCTGTACACGAGCGGCACCACGGGAAAACCGAAGGGGATCGTCCATTCCACGGCCGGCTACCTCCTGTGGGTGTACGAATCGATGCGCTCGGTCTTCGACGCGCGGGCGGGGGACCTCTTCTGGTGCACCGCCGACGTGGGATGGGTCACGGGCCACTCCTACGTCGCCTACGGTCCCCCGCTCCACGGCGTTCCGATCCTGATGTACGAGGGGGCGCCGGACCATCCGGGTCCCGACCGTTGGTGGGAGCTCATCGAGCGGCACCGGGTCTCCGTCCTGTACACTTCCCCGACGGCGATCCGGGGGTTCCTTCGGAGCGGCGACGCCGGTCCCTCCCGCCACGACCTCCGGTCGCTGCGGCTCCTGGGGACCGTCGGCGAGCCGATCGGCCCGGCCGCCTGGGAGTGGTATCGACGGGTGATTGGGGGGGGCCGCCTGCCGATCGTGGACACCTACTGGCAGACCGAGACCGGCGGGATCCTCATCTCCGCCCAACCGGGGGTGGCGGAGATCCCGCTCGCCCCCGGCGCGGCGTCGCTGCCGCTCGCCGGAGTCGACGCCGCCGTCGTGGACGACGGCGGCCGCGAGGTCCCGCCGGGGACCCGGGGGTTCCTCGTCGTCCGCCGACCGTGGCCCGGACAGTGCCTCGGCCTGTGGGGGGACGAGGCGCGGTTCCGGTCGGTCTACTTCGGGCGCTTTCCGGGATGGTACTACCCGGCCGACTTTGCCGTCCAGGATGCGGGCGGGTACTTCTGGCTCCTGGGGCGCGCCGACGAGGTGATGAAGATCGCCGGGCACCGTCTCGGCACCAAGGAGCTCGAGGACATCCTGGGGATCCATCCGGCGGTCGCCGAGGCGGCGGTGGTGGGCCGGAGCGATCCCGTCAAGGGAGAGGTGCCCGTGGCCTGCGTGGTCCTCCGTCCCGGCTCCGAGCCCGGGCCCGCCCTTGCCGGCGAGCTCGAGGCGCTGGTCCGCCGGGAGCTGGGCGCCCTTGCGGTCCCCCGGCAGATCTACTTCGTCGGATCGCTGCCGAAGACCCGCAGCGCGAAGATCATGCGCCGTCTGATCCGGGACGTGGTCGAGGAGCGGCCGCTGGGCGACACCACCACGCTCGAGGACGAGGCGGGCGTGGCGGAGGCGCGGCGCGCCTACGCGGCGCTCCGCGCCGAGATCGGGCGCCGCGCGGCCGCGACGGAGACCGGGCGGGGCCCGTCGACGGATTGACCGATCCTATCGGGATGCGCGCCGCCGCGACGGCGGCGACGACGGATCGGGGCCGGCCGGCGGAGTGGGTGCCGGCGCGGCGTTCGGAACGATCGCCTCGAACTCTTCCAGCCGACGGGAGAGGTGGCGCACCCGCTCCTGCATGCGGCCGAGCTCCTTCCGGAGCCGCCCGAGCTCCTCCCGATCGTTCCGGGCCGCGCGGAGGGCGACCAGCCAGTCCTTCAGCCGCTGCGGGGGGACCGGCACGTGGCCGGCGGGGGGGGCCGGCGCCGGAGGCGGGGCGGCCGGTATCGGATGACGGCGACGATACTCCCGATCCTCACGACCCATGCGTCTCGAACCCCCCGGTGACGGTTCCTAGGGCCCCGCCTCGGTCTTAGCATTTTCCGACCGTTCGGCCCTTCCGGTGCCGCTTCCGGACGGTACCGTCGGGCGGAGGAGGGCGGGGAGGGAGGAGCGGCTCCGGCCGGGTTCCCTTCCGCGCCGATCGCGGCCCCGCTCCTCCCGGTCTCCCGGTGGCTTCCCGCCCCGGGCCCCCGGCCACCGGCCCCAACCCGTCGGGGGGTCGACGGGTCCCCCCCGCGCCCCTCCGAACCGTTATCTCTCCGGGGGTCTCCAATTCCCCGAGAGGTCCCGCTCGGGGTGGAACGGGCTCCGGGGCGGCCAACGGAGGTTCGGTGGCACCGGCGACAACGCGGGGTTCCTCCCCTCGACCCGCCCGCCCGTCGGTCCTCCCCACGGTGGGGGTCGACATCGGGGGGACCACCACTTCCGTCGCCTTCGTCGGGGCCCGTGGGGAGGTGCTCGCCTCCGAGCGGCGGGCGACCCGGCCCGAGCGGGGGGCCGAGGTCGTGATCGAGGAGATCGCCTCCGTGATCCGGGACCTGGCCGAGGCCCGCGAGATGGTCCCGGCGGCGATCGGGGTCGGCGCGGCCGCCCAGGTCGACCGCGAGGGCACGGTGGTCGCCGCCCCGAACCTCGGCTGGTCGGCGGTCCCGCTCGCCCGCCGGCTCGGCCGGGCGACCCGGCGCCCCGTGGTGGTCACGAACGACGTGCGGGCCGCCACCTACGGCGAGTGGAGATTCGGGGCCGGCCGCGGGGCCCGGGACCTGCTCTGCGTCTTCGTGGGCACCGGGGTCGGTGGCGGGATCGTCGCCGACGGCCGGATCCGGTTCGGGGCGACCGAGACCGCCGGGGAGATCGGCCATATGCCCATCGTCCACGGCGGCCGACGGTGCCGGTGCCCGGGCCGCGGCTGCCTCGAGGCCTACGTCGGCGGCTGGGCGATCGGGGCCCGGGCGCAGGAGGCGGCCCGGGAGGAGCCGCGGCGCGCCGCGGAGCTCCTCCGCCTGGCCGGTCGGCGGTCCCGGATCTCCGCCCGGACGGTGAGCCTCGCGGCCGGCCGGAAGGACCCGCTCGCCGCGGAGATCCTGGCGGAGACGGTCGGCTACCTGACGACCGGCCTCGTGGGGCTCGTGAACGTGGTCAATCCCCGGATCGTGATCCTCGGGGGCGGCGTGGTGGAGGGGATCCCCGGCCTCCTTCCCCGGCTGCGGGCCGGGGTGGGCCGATCGGCGCTCGCGGCCGCCACCGAGGGCCTCACCCTCCTCCGGGCCCGGCTGGGAGGGGACGCCGGTATGATAGGAGCGGCCGCCTTGGCCCGCGAGGGGGTCCCGTGGCGATCGTGAACGGTTCCGACGGCGAGGCGGCCCGGGTGAATGCGCTCCGCTTCCTCGCGGTCGACATGGTCGAGGAGGCCCGCTCCGGCCACCCCGGACTGCCCCTCGGGGCCGCCCCGATGGCCTACGTGCTCTGGGACCGCTTCCTCCAGCACAACCCGGCGAACCCGTCCTGGCCGGACCGGGACCGGTTCGTCCTCTCCGCCGGGCACGGCTCCGCGCTCCTGTACGCCCTCCTCCATCTCACCGGCTACGATCTCCCGCTCGCGGAGCTCCGGCGGTTCCGGCAGTGGGGCAGCCGGACCCCGGGACATCCGGAGCTCGGGCGGACCGCCGGGGTCGAGGCGACGACCGGTCCGCTCGGTCAGGGATTCGCCATGGGGATCGGGATGGCGCTCGCGGAACGCGCCCTCGCCGCCCGGTTCAACCGGCCCGGCCTCGAGATCGTGGACCACTGGACCTACGCCCTCTGCTCGGACGGCGACCTGATGGAGGGGATCGCCTCGGAGGCGGCCTCCCTCGCCGGCCACCTCGGGGTGCCGAAGCTCCTCTACCTCTACGACGACAACCGGATCTCCCTCGAAGGCCCGACCTCGTGGTCGTTCACCGAGGATGTGGAGGAGCGGTTCCGGTCGTACGGCTGGGCGGTGGGCCGGGTGGAGGACGGCAACGACCTCGGGGCCCTCGAGTCGGCGATCGCCGCGGCCCGGAAGGAGCCGGAGCGGCCCCACCTGATCCGGGTGCGCACCCACATCGGGTACGGCAGCCCCAAGCAGGACTCGAAGGACGCCCACGGGGAGCCGCTCGGCCCCGAGGCGACCCGGAAGACCAAGGAGCGGCTGGGCTGGCCGATCGAGCCCACCTTCCTGGTCCCTCCCGGGGTCCGGGCCTATTTTCAGGAGGCGGCGGCGCGGGGGGCCCGCCGGGAGGCCGCGTGGCAGGAGCGGTTCCGCGCCTACCGGGCGGCGGCCCCGGAGCCGGCCCGGGAGTTCCTCCGGCGGATGGA